>JAHDNZ010000072.1 GCA_018435125.1 Bacillota bacterium
AAGAGTCACACCTAGCTTCGGTTTTTGAGAAAATAGCAGTAAGAACATCATTTTTTAAGATTTTGGGCTCTTATCCAAGGTGGCGTGAGGTAGAGGTAAAAGAGTTAAGTTAGAACTAAAGCTTATTCATAACCAGTTAGGAGTTAGATCCTAGCTGGTTTTATTTTTCAATTTAAATTTTTAAGGGTATTATAGTTATATAAAAGAATATTGTTCTAAGGCTACATTTCAAAAAGTTTCTTCTTAGCGAAATTAAGAGTAACTTCTTGGCAGTAAGACCGATATCTACTCAAGGTAAAGAACGTTTATTTTACCAAGGGAAGGAAATATTACAAGGAAGTGATAAGAAAATGCTAAAATTAGCTATCCTTGGTGCCGGTCCCGGTGGTTATGCAGCTGCTTTGCGGGGAGCCAATTTAGGATTTGAGGTTACTTTAATCGAAAAAGAACAGCTAGGAGGGACATGTCTTAATTGGGGTTGTATACCTACTAAGACCTATTACCATTCAACTAAAGTTCTGCGAGAGTTAAAAGAATTAAAAGAGCTAAAAGGTGATTATGAAATAGATTATCTAGCTCTTTTTGAAAAACAAAAAGAGGTAGTTAAACAATTAGTAAGCGGTTTAGAGGGCTTGCTAAAAAGCGCAGGTGTAAAGGTTATAAAAGGCCAAGGAAAACTAACCAAGGCTGGGGTTTTAGTAAACGACAAGCTTATTGAAGCAGACAATACCATTATTGCTACCGGAGCTTTGCCGCTTTTAATTCTAGGTATTAAACCAGATGCTGAAAATGTCTTTACCGCCAAGGAGATCTGGCAATTAAAAAGGGTTCCGGAAAGCGTTATTATATTGGGTGGTGGGGTAATCGGGGTTGAACTAGCAACCATTTTTAGCGAGTTGGGTGTAAAAGTAACCGTGGTTGAAAAAGAGAAAACTATCTTACCTCAGTTTAGAACTCATGCAGTACGGCTAGTAACCAAAAGGCTGCAAGCCAAAGGGGTAGAACTTAAAACCAATACCTTGGTTACAGGCTATAGGGATGGAGTATTAGAAACACAAACAGGTAATCTGACTGCGGAGATCCTCCTTTTAGCCTTAGGTAACAAGCCAAACACAACTGGTTTAGGTCTGGAAGAGTTAGGAGTAAAGCTAAACGAAAAAAAAGAAATAATGGTAGATGCCAACTTAAAAACCAGCATTAATGGAATTTATGCCATTGGTGATGTTAATAATCTCACTTATAAATTAGCTCATGCTGCCTCCCACCAGGGTGTTAGTGTAGTAGAGAAATTAGCCGGCCTTAAGGTAAGCTTTAACGAAGATTTGATCCCCCGTACAGTCTTTACCGATCCCGAGCTAGCTGAGGTGGGTGTTTTAGAAGGTAAAAAGAGCCGCTTTCCCTTTAGCGCTAACGGCCGGGCCTTAGCAAGCGGCATTAATGAGGGTTTTATCGAAGTCTATGGTGATCAGAATAAGCTAAACGGTGTTTTACTTGTTGGGCCGGAAGCCTCTGAATTAAGTAATCTTGCCAGCCTAGCTTTGGCCATTGGTGCCCAAAAAGAAGATTTGGCTAGGGCTATTTTTACTCATCCTACCTTAGGTGAAGCGTTTCTGGAGGCGAGCCTAGGCCTATTTGGCGCAGCTATTCATATGGTAAAAAGAGATTAATCTCTTTAGTCTCTAACAACAGGGCCCATAGGTGGCATTTGCCGCTTGTGGGCGCTTTTTTGATGCAGGCTATTAATTCTGGTTTTGATTGCTTCATCAGCTTGCCCGGTTAAAAGGAAATTATCAAGGTCTTTATAGCTGACACCTAACTCTTTTTCATCGGTCTGGCCTTCAAAAAGACCAGCGGTTGGTACCTTGGTGATAATTTTTTCAGGGATTAAGAGAGCTTTGGCTAGTTCTTTAACTTCGCTTTTGACGAGTCTGGCAATTGGTAAAAGGTCCATTGCTGAATCACCAAACTTGGTAAAATAGCCGGTATACCACTCTGCGGCATTGCTGCCACCAACTACCAGATAACCCAAGCTTTGACCTAATAGGCTTAAAGTAGCGGATCGCAAACGTGGTTTTAAGTTAGAAGCGGCCATTGAATTTGGATCTACTCCTGTTGTTTTGACCAGATAGTCAAAAGCGGCACTAAGCTCGATCTCTCTGGTTTCTAAGTTGAGAGAATCAGCTACATAAAGAGCATCCTCTTTATCTACCGGTTGAGAATGGCAAGGCATAATAAGGCCCAATGATGTATAGGGAAAGGCTAGTTTAGCTAAACCGGCCACAACTGCAGAGTCAATGCCTCCGCTAAGACCAAAGATTACACCCTGAGATTGAGCATTCCCTACCATCTCTTTTAACCAGTCGACTAAAAGAGCCTTGGTTTTTTCGGTATGAAACATTAACTATCAACCACCTTTCAGTTAAAGAAATTTCTCTGTTAAAATAGGCTATCCTTCTGGCTATACTAATTAAGGGGTGAAATAAAGTGGTGGAGAATGATCTATGGCAACTGCTTTACAGCCGAGGTTTTGCCGAACGGGTACATCGATTGGGATTTAGCGGCTTAACAGCTTCAGAATGCGGTACCATAGGCCGTTATTTTTCAGGTAAAGGACCGTTAAAAAAGGGTCAAAAAGTGGAAGTGGAAGAACTTTCCTTTGAAAATCTTACCTTTGCGGGACTAAAAAAAGAACATATGCGCGAAAGAGCTCGCAGTTTAAATGAGTTAGTTATGAGCTATTCTCTGACAGGTTACCTAAATCCCCCCAAGACGCTTTGGGAATCAAGAAGAAGAGAGATGCGCAGATGGTATCGGCTGGTAACCACGGATCCTTTTGCGAAACTTTGGTCGATTGAGCTTGCCGATTGTTATCTTGGGGATCTTGACCTTTATGGACTAGGACAAGGACTAAACCGCTTTTTTCTTTATCTGGGAGCACCAGAGCTAAGATGTCAAAATTTTATCTGTCATGTTATTAATATCTGGCTTCAAGCCATGCCTTTAAAAGAATGGGGGGTAGAGGTTTTAACATCCCCGGTTTTTTACCGGGATATAATCATGAAGGAAGCTTTAATGGAACTGGGCTTTTTTGAGCTGGGTTTGAGTTATTTGGGGAGAGAAAGAGTTTGTATCTTTGCATACAAAATACTTAATTCATTAATGACTTAGCTTTTTACTGGAGGAAACAGTTGTATACTTGCTGAATACCTAGCCAATTCGCACAAGATAATGTTATTATAGTAGGAACAAACATAAAGAGGTGGAAGGCCTATGATATCTTCAAAAAACACTATGCCCAAAAGAGCACCAAAAGAAAGGGTCAAAGACTTTCAGGAAGTAGCTCTAGGGTACACCAAAGAACAGGCTCTGGCCGAAGCCAACCGCTGTCTAAATTGTAAAATACCGAAATGTGTCGAGGGATGTCCGGTGGAAACACCCATACCTCGTTTTATACAAGCCTTAAAAAAAGGCGATTATCAGACGGCAAGTTATATTATTAAAGAAAAAAACTCACTGCCGGCAATCTGTGGTCGGGTATGTCCCCAGGAAGTACAGTGTGAAATGAACTGTGTTTTAGCAAAAAAAGGCTTAGCGGTATCTATTGGGGCATTAGAGAGATTTATCGCCGATCAGGAAAGAGAACTGAACCTAGAAGTAAAACCAAAAACTCCAACTAAAGAAAAAGTCGCTATAATCGGTTCGGGTCCAGCCTCCCTATCTGCGGCGGCTGATTTAGCTCTCTATGGCTATAGGGTGACGGTTTTTGAAGCGCTACATGAACTAGGAGGAGTGTTGCGCTATGGAATTCCTGAATTTAGACTTCCCAAAGCCATAGTAGATTCCGAAATTCAATATTTAGAAAAACTGGGTATCGAATTTAAAACCAATATTATTGTCGGTGTAACAGAAAGTCTCGCTGATCTAAAAGAACAAGGTTATAAGGCCTTTTTTATTGGTGCAGGAGCTGGGCTACCTACCTTTTTAGGTATACCCGGAGAAAACTTAAACGGTGTTTATTCCGCCAATGAGTTTCTAACCAGAGTTAACTTAATGAAAGCTTATAAATTTCCTGAAGTGGACACACCGATTTTTGTAGGCGAGAAGGTAGCTGTAATCGGAGCGGGCAATGTGGCTATGGATTCAGCGAGAACTGCTTTAAGACTAGGTTCAAAAGAAGTTCATATAGTTTATCGTCGCAGTAAAGAAGAGATTCCCGCAAGATTAGAAGAGGTATCAAATGCAGAAGAAGAAGGGGTTATTTTCAATCTTCTTACCAACCCAGTGGAGATTATTTCAGACGGAAACTTTAAGGTAAATGGTTTACGATGCCAGAAAATGAAACTAGGCGAAGTTGATTCACAAGGTAGAAAAAAAGCTCTACCTATTTCGGGTGAATATATTTTTCTTGAGGTAGATATGGTTATTATAGCTATCGGTCAAGGCCCAAATCCTCTGGCTATTAGAAATATTCCGGGTCTTAAAACCGATAAGAAAGGTTTAATCAAAACTGATTCCAGAGGGCAGACTTCTTTGCCTGGCGTATTTTCAGGTGGCGATATTGTTACCGGAGCAGCCACAGTTATTAAAGCTATGGGTGCGGGCAAAGAGGCAGCTAAAGCTATAGATGAATATCTGCAAGAATTAAGGGAGGGTAATTAGGAATGCCTGTCTATCGAGAAGATTTTACGGTCGAGTCTCACCGCAGTAAAGAGGTATTGCTTATTACACAAGAGGTAGCTAGCATCTTAAGAAAAAGTGGTATGCAAGAAGGCATTTGCCTAGTCTATACTCCACACACTACAGCGGCTATTGCCATTAATGAAGCAGCCGATCCCGACGTTTTAGATGATATGATCTTAGGCTTTAACCGTTTATCACCTAGTTTAATTCAATATAGTCATAAGGAAGGAAATTCTCCGGCACATTTATTGTCAAGTCTTATTGGTCCTTCAGAAGCTATACCCATAAAAGACGGTAAGCTTGATTTGGGACTTTGGCAAGGTATCTATTTTTGTGAATTTGATGGACCACGAGTTAGAAAAGTAGCTGTTCAAGTTTTAGGTTAGGAGAGTGGGTTTAGTGGAGGTTTCGCAAAGGGCCAAAGGCATTTTACCATCAGCAACTTTGGCTATTACTAACAAAGCAAAAGTTTTAAAAAGCCAAGGCCTGGATATTATCGGCTTTGGTGCGGGTGAACCGGACTTTGATACACCTGATAACATTAAAGAGGCAGCTTGTACTGCTCTTAAGGAAGGATTCACTAAGTATACGGCCACAGAGGGTATAATAGCTTTGAGAAAAGCTGTGGCTGATAAATTAAAAAGCAGAAATGGCCTTGACTATACTATAGATGAGATTCTTATCTCCTCTGGAGCTAAGCATTCTTTGTTCAATGCTTTTATGTGCCTTCTAAACCCTGGAGATGAGGTCCTTTTACCTTTACCGTACTGGGTAAGCTATGAAGAACAGATTCGTCTTTGCGGAGCTAAGGTAGTTGCAGTTAATCCGGAGACTAATCTAAAAATTACCGGTGATACCATAAGACGCCAAAAAACATCTAAAACTAAACTCCTAGTGCTAAATTCGCCCTCAAATCCTACCGGAGTTGTCTATAGTAAAAAAGAGCTTAAAGATATAGGTGAAGCAGTATTAGAAACAGGTCTAGGGATTATATCAGACGAAATATACGAAGATTTTACCTATGATGGCATCAAAGCAGAATCGATTGTAGGCGTGATCCCAAAACTTAAAGAGCACACCATTATTATAAACGGTGTCTCTAAAACCTATAGTATGACAGGCTGGCGTATAGGTTATGCAGCAGGACCACAAAATATAATAAAGGCTATGGGCAATTTACAAGCTCATTCCACTTCCAACCCCACCTCTTTTGCTCAAAAGGCTGCGGTTGAAGCTTTAACCGGACCCCAAGAAAGTGTATCTTTGATGTGTCAAGCTTTTTGTAAGAGAAGAGACTACATTGTTAAGGCCTTAAATAGTATTTCGGGTATCAGATGTCCGAATCCCTCTGGGGCATTTTATGTCTTCCCCGATGTCTCCGACCTGTATGGGAAAACTACCCCTAAAGGAACTCTTGTTAATTCCAGCCAAAGCTTTGCCAGTGCATTGTTAGAGGAGGAATTGGTCGCAGTTGTTCCAGGGGAAGCCTTTGGTACTGATCAATATGTAAGGCTTTCTTATGCTTGTGATATGGCCACAATTAAAAAAGGCATGGAACGAATTGAACATTTCGTTAAAAATCTAAGCTAAAGTTTTTCTATATTTAATTAGTTAAAATCAATTATAAAGCCTTTAGTGTCACTAAACTAAGGGCTTTTATGATTAACTACTACTGAAGATGCGAAAAGAGAACACACAGGAGACAGGTTTTTATGGAGTTATTATTCTACATTTTACATTAGTATAAACGATTAGCGAAAATAATATCATTGGGTTTAAAGAGCATAAGAATTTGGCTTAGACTATCTGAAAACGTATTCACACAAATGAGCGAAATATAAGAGTATATATATAATACAAAAATTTGTAATGGAGAAATAATCTGAAAATATAGAAGGAAAGAGCTGACCCTCGAAGAATATAATTTAAAGGTGCATAATAAATGCCTTAATTGAAATCGATTGCAATAAAAGGAGGACGGTAGGAAAGAGGATCTAAATGATGGGGTAAATTGTTAGCTAGATTATTTTAATCAACAAGGGGGATGTAATAATGAAAAACAGGTTTTTAACTTGGCTACTTGTTATTGTATTCGTTTTGGCAGCTATACCTGCTTTGGCAGTAAATGTTAATGTAGACGGAGAAATAGAATATGTTCTGCAAACACCTATTACTAAGAAATTTAATGAACTTAAATTATCTGCCAACTCAAGTTCAGCATTAAATTATAGCTTAAGTACTACAATTGATAAGAAATGGACCTTAAAATTGGGCTACAAATTAGATTTCAATCCTAAAGTCATTGAAGTAGATGCAAATGGAATTAAAGATCAGATTGTTGATATTAATTCGTCAGTAACCAAAGTAGAAATTAAATACGCTGATAAGAATTTTAACTTTGAAGCTCACAAAAACCCAGGTGGTAGTGTAGGCGAATTGGGTTCTGCATTTAACTTACTGGTATTTCCTGTTCCTTGGGGTGATCCCAATGGTTATATCCTAAGAGGCTATGCCAAACCTTTAGGTGTTGATTTAAATTATCAGTTTATTAAAACCGGTTGGTATGCCGCTGAAATGAACGGTATGTATTTAAAAGGAACAAAAGCTTTTGGCGGTACAAACGTTACACTTGCTGCTCGTTCAATTGTAGATGGCGCTGGTAATCTCAGCCTTTACCAAGGTGCAATTTATGGTTTAGTACCAGTGGGAAAACTAAAGCTAGAACCGGGTCTTGGCTTAACCCAAAGAAATGGTACCAAGGATAATTTAGCCTTTGGTATCAAATTAGCTGGCCCTGTTACTAAGGATGTTGATCTCGATATCTCTACCAGAGTTAGCCAGCCTAATTTCGAGAGCCGTTATTTTAACCGTAATTATTCCGAACAAAATATTTCTGCTACTTGGAAAAAACAACTAAGAGTTTCGGGTAATTTAGTCGGTCCTACCACTGATTTAAAAACTCGCACCCTTAACCTTGGAGCAGAGTGGCGCAATAATCCCGCCAACAACGATTTTGTAAAACAGTTTGATACAGATAAATATTTTACCAACAAAGACTTTGGTGTAGGTCTAAATTATACTATGGAAGATAAAGGCGCAAACGATATTCATCCTAAGCATACCGTAGTTGTTAAAGGTACCACTCCAATTATTAAAAATAAAGCTTGGGTATTAGGTAGTTTATCTTTCAAAGCTGATAAAGATTTGCTCGAGAATAGTTTTTATGTTTCAGCTAAGAGACTCGATACTTCATTAAATGCCAGGGCTAAAGTTCTGCCTGCTTTAACCATGGAGACCTATCTCAATTACGGTACAAACCCTGATAGCAAGGTTGGTACAGAACGAGTTAAAGTACAATCTGCTTCTACAGGCATTGGTGCAAAATATGATCTTTCTAACACAACTTCTGTCGGAGCTAAGATAGATCTGACCAGTTCACGTTTTGGTACAGGTAATACTGTAATTCGCACTATTGGCGCTAATTGGCTATTAAAAACCAGTGATAATGCTAGCTTTGAAGTTGCCTATGGTCTAGGTAGAAATTTACTAGTGAAAGATCCAAGCTATAGCACACTTACAGCCAAAATCAAACTAAAGTTTTAATAATCTAACGAAATTAAGGAAATGGGGGTTAAAATAATGCATAAAAACTTGAAAACCCTATTTTGGGTATCCCTGTTGGGAGTGTTGGCAGTTGCACTATCGGGGTGCCTCTTTACCCCTTCAGAAGGCGGAATTATCTCTATGGGTAGGCCATATGAAGTAGTTAATTTGAGTCAACATGGAGGTTATAACGATCCTGATCTGGTGAAATTAACCGATGGCAAAGTTGGTAATAATGAAGTTTGGGATGGGCCATATGCTGGCTTTGGGGCAACAGATGGTACTCAACCGAGCTATTTGATTATCGATTTGGGAGCTGCTAAAACTGTTAGCTCTGTGTCAATTCATTGCTACCATGGCAAATGGGGTATTTACGCTCCTGAGAAAATCTATACTGCTTTATCAAACGATAAAGTAACTTGGACTGACCCAGTTTACCACAATGTTACCGAAGAACATTGGAATTCTGAACTCGCAGACAAAAACCCGGACGGTGCATGGTATAGCATGGCTCTTAACGGTTCCGGTCGTTATGTAAAGGTAGGTTTCGAAGACTTTGGTTGGGCATGGGCAAGCGAAATAACTGTTATTCAATAGACATTGAGTCATAAAACTTTTAAGTATCAGGACCTAAGTGGATAACTTAGGTCCTGATTTATTTAACTAGAAGTAATAACTAAAGAGGTAGATTGATTTTTTTGACAAAGATAAAGGTTTAGCAGTCAATAAGTTTATTGAGAGAAAAAGGGTGGAAAAAAAAGGCAATGGAACCTTTAAATAGAATTGCTTAATATAGCACTTATCGTAAAGTTAAGCTCTAAAACAGTAGTTTTTTTATTGGCTTGGTAATGCTAATAAGGTTAAGTGCTGTGTTACACTTACAGGAGGTGAAAGCGATGGATTTAGCTGAGTTATTAATAGCTCTTTCTGAAAGCAGCGGTGTATCAGGTTATGAGAATATGCCAGCTGATCTAATAGCTAAAACTTGGTTAGGCTATGCAGATGAAGTAAAAAAAGATGCTTTGGGTAATGTTATTGCTCTTAAAAAAGGTAAAGGTCATGGTAAATTACTATTAGCCGCCCACATGGATGAGATTGGTCTAATGGTAAAAAAGATCGATGACAAAGGCTTTATTCGTTTTGCTACTGTGGGTGGTTTTGATTACCGTACTTTAGTTGCCCAGGAAGTGACTGTTCATGGCAAAGAAAAATTAAGGGGAGTCGTAGGGGCAAAACCACCTCATTTACAGGCTGCTAATGAGCAAAAGAAAGCTTACCTTGAAGAAGAGTTCTACATTGATGTTGGCTTTTCAAGTGATAAGGTAAGAGAAATGGTAAAAATCGGTGATCTTATTACCATCAATCGCAGTGTCCAAAAGCTTAACGGTCAAAGATATGCCGGCAAATCATTTGATGATCGTGCTTGTGTTGTTATGCTTACTGCCTGTTTACAAAGGTTAACTCAACTTAATCACAACCTTGATGTTTACCTTGTAGCTACGGTGCAAGAGGAAGTAGGGACAAGAGGAGCAGCTGTAGCTGCCTTTGGTATCGATCCGGATTTAGCCATAGCAGTCGATGTCTGTCACGGCGAATTTCCGGGGGTCAGAGCAGATCGTGGTTTTGGCCTCGGCAAGGGAGTAGTTATTAGCATGGGTCCGGATACTCATCCCAAAATTCTGACCAAACTCAAAGAGATAGCCGATGAGGCTAAAATCAGTTATCAGCTGGAGGCTTCAACTAGTGCCGGTGGCACAGATGCTTGGAGTATACAGGTGGCCAGAGAAGGTATTGCCTGTTCACTGCTGTCTTTGCCTTTAAGATACATGCATACATCAGTGGAGACACTAGATCTCCAGGATATAAAAGAAGGCGGTAGACTTCTTTCAGAGTTTGCTCTCAAAGCTGATCGCCAGTTTGTGGAGGGATTGCCATGTTTCTAAAGGAACTAAGCGAAGCTAGAGGTGTCTCTAGTAGAGAACAAGAAGTCAGAGATCTAATCAGAGAATATGTAAAGCCTAATGTTGATGAGGTCTTTACCGATTCTTTGGGTAACCTCTATGCGGTTAAAGGCAAAGACAAACAAGGACCAAAGGTCATGCTTGCAGCCCACATGGATGAGGTTGGGCTTATGATCACTAATATTGAAAAAAACGGTCTTTTACGCTTTGCTCCCGTAGGAGGTATAGATCCCAGGGTTTTAGTTTCTAAGCCGGTGGCAATTGGAGAAGATAAAGTAATTGGTATTATTGGGGCCAAGGCTATCCATTTGCAAAAACCGGAAGAAAGAACACAGGTTTTAGGGTTTGACGATCTCTATCTTGATATTGGAGCTTCTGATGATGAGGAAGCTAAAAGGTTAGTTAAAATAGGCGATGTAGCCACCTTTACAACCCAATTTCAAGAGTTAGGCGATCTTTTCTTAGGCAAAGCTTTTGATGACAGAGCAGGTTGTGCAGCTTTAGTTGAATTGACTAAAGGCGAATTTGACTGCCCGGTTTACTTTGTCTTTACAGTCCAGGAAGAGGTAGGTCTTAGAGGAGCGGCTCCGGCAAGTTATAAAGTAGCCCCCGATGTGGCTTTAGTTTTAGAAGGTACTACGGCCTCAGATGTCGGAGAAACCGATGAAGCCAACTATTCAACGGCTGTTTTGGGGGGACCTGCTGTAACAGTCATGGATCGCAGTGTAATTTCCCATCCGCAAGTGGTGGCAAGACTCTTTGAGATTGCTGATAAAAATGCAATCTTGCTTCAGGTTAAACGCACCATTACAGGTAGTACCGATGCCGGTAAAATTGCCCTAAGCCGCGGTGGTGTACCTACGGCAGTAGTGGCCGTGCCTTGCCGTTATATTCATTCACCGGTAACTGTAATGAGTGTTAAAGACTGGGAGCAGATAGTTAGATTAGTAGAACTTTTTGTCTGTGATATCGCTCATAAAGGGGTGGAGTTTTAATGAAAGAGTTACTTGAAAAACTAACTCAGGCGTATGGTCCTTCGGGATCAGAAAATAACATCCGTGAGATAATTAAAGCCAATCTCTCTCAATATGAAACAAAAACTGATGCGCTAGGAAATCTAATAGTTGAAAAACCAAGTCCGGGTAAAAAAATTATGTTTTCGGCGCATATGGATGAGATTGGTGTAATGGTAACCCATATCGATAAAGATGGGTTTTTGCGTTTTGACTTTATAGGTGGGGTCGGGCCTTATCATCTGCCTGGTGAGAGGGTCAAATTTGCCAATGGAACCTTAGGTGTGATTGGTCTTGAAAAAATAGATAAAATCAGTGATCTAAAAAAAGAAAACCTCTATATAGACATTGGTGCAGAGAGTAAAGACGAAGCTTTAAAACTGGTTAAAATTGGTGATAGTGCTTCATTTATCTCACCGTTTTTCGATCTTGGCCACCGCTTGGTTTCTAAAGCGATGGATAACCGTTCGGCCTGTGCAGTTTTGATTAAACTAATGCAGCAACTTCCTGAAACCAATAATCATATTACCGCAGTCTTTACAGTCCAAGAGGAAGTAGGTTTAAGAGGTGCTACCACAGCGGCGTATGCCCTAGAGCCGGATTACGGTATGGCTCTTGATGTAACTCTTACCGGGGATACCCCCAAAGGTGTAACCATGGAGGTAGGACTGAATAAAGGAGCGGCTATTAAGGTTAAAGACCGTTCTTTGATGGTACATCCTTATGTTAAGGAAAAACTGGTAGAGTTAGCTGAAAAAAATGATATTAAATACCAACTGGAAGTTTTAGAGTTTGGAGGAACCGATGCTGGAGCAATTCATCTAAGCCGCTCTGGAGTTCCATCAGGGGTAATTTCTATTCCCTGTCGCTATACTCACAGTCGCTCTGAGATGGTTGATCTACGAGATATGGAAGCAGTTTTAAGTTTGGCCAAAGCATTTTGCGGAGCGGATCTTAAATGAAGGTGGCTATTATCGGAGGTTCCGGAGTCAAAGACTCCGACCTCCTAAAAACAAAAGCAGCCTCTTTGGAGACTCCTTTTGGAGAGGTAACCTTCTATCACGGTTTATTTAGAGGAGAGGAAGTTATCTTTTTGCCTCGCCATAATAAGGAGCATACATTGCCACCGCATTTAATTAATTATCGGGCTAATATCAGAGCCCTCAAGGATTTAGGAGTAAAAAGAGTCCTGGCAACTTCGGCGGTGGGTGCTTTACGAGCGGATCTTCCACCTGGAAGTTTAGTGCTTTTAAATCAGTTTCTGGATTTTACCAAAAGAAGAGCCCTTTCTTTTGACGAAACAGAGGTTAAACACCTTGATTTTTCCGAGCCTTATTGTCCAGAGATACTTCAGATTCTAAAAGAGGAACTCGCTTTACTAAATCTTGAAAGTCAAGAAGGTTGCTATGTCTGTACCGAAGGGCCAAGATATGAAACTCCGGCAGAGGTTAAAATGTTTGCGCAACTTGGCGGAGATGTAGTTGGGATGACTAATATACCGGAGGTGACCCTGGCTAAAGAAGCAGGTATCTGCTATGCCTGTCTGGCTACAGTAACCAACTTTGGCGCAGGAATACAAAAAAAGCCCCTTAAACATGAAGAAGTTATCGAGGTAATGAATGCTAATGCCTCTAACCTAAGGAGACTGCTTGAAAAGGTGATTCCACGCTTGCAAACAGATCCCCACAAATGCACCTGTTTTTAATTAAAGAGGGGGTGTTATTTTGGAGCATATCAAGTGGATGGGAGATAGATTGATTCTACTAGATCAACGTTATCTACCCTATAAAGAGAGCTATGTGGAGTGCTTTTCAGCTGAAGATGTCGCTGATGCTATTTTTAACATGGTAGTCAGGGGAGCTCCGGCAATCGGTGTAAGCGCAGCTTACGGAATGGCTCTGGCAAGTCTAAGGGGAGACAATCTAGCTCAAGCAGCTAAGGTTTTAAAAGATGCCCGTCCAACGGCGGTAAATCTTGCCTGGGCAGTTGACAGAGTATTGGAAGAAGCAAAATCCGGCAAGATAATAAGTGTGGTAGCAGAGCAAATTTTTGCGGAAGATATTAGCATGAATCAAGCCATCGGAAGAGTCGGAGCAGAAATTGTACCTTTTCGGGCCAGTGTTCTTACCCATTGCAATGCAGGTGCTTTGGCTACCGCAGGTTTTGGTACGGCTTTGGGAGTTATTCGAGCGGCCAAAGACAAGGTCTCTATGGTCTATGCCGATGAAACCAGACCTTATCTGCAGGGAGCCAGGTTAACAGCTTGGGAGCTGGCAGAAGATAATATCCCGGTTACAGTTATAGCCGACAATATGGCCGGTTATCTTATGCAACAGGGCAAGATAGATTTAGTAATTGTAGGTGCTGATCGGATTGCCAGAAATGGAGATACCGCCAATAAAATAGGCACTTACAGTCTAGCGGTTCTAGCTCATGCTCACGGTATTCCTTTTTATGTGGCAGCTCCAAGCTCTACTTTTGATCTTTCTTTAGCCGATGGTTCACTGATTCCCATTGAGCAAAGGTCTAGAGAAGAACTTACCGAATTTAACGGACGCAAGATTGTTGCCGATAAATGCTTAGTTTACAATCCTTCTTTTGATGTTACTCCAGCAAGATATATTGCTGGTATCATTACTGAAAAAGGAATTCTAAGAGTTCCCTATACGCTATCAATAGAAAGTTTGACCCCTAAAAGTTTATAATAAGCAAAGTTTATAAAAAGCCTTGACGATTTAGGGGCTATCCGTTACAATTAAACATGTCGTGATAAGCGACTTTAGTAAAATTGTTGGAGGATCGTCTAGTGGTAGGACAGCGGGTTCTGGCCCCGCCAGCGAGGGTTCGAGTCCTTCTCCTCCAGCCAATTGGCCCCATCGTCTAGTGGCCTAGGACACCGCCCTCTCACGGCGGTGACAGGGGTTCAAATCCCCTTGGGGCTACCAATAGTCTATTTGAACCTGCAAACTGTGAGTTTGCAGGTTTTTTAACACTAGAGTGAAACAAAAATGGCGGGGGGTAAGTAGATGTTAGTAGAAGCTTTGGTGGAGATACCAAAAGGCAGCCAGAATAAATATGAGTATGATGTTAAAAGAAGTATCTTTTATCTGGATCGTGTTTTATATGGATCAATCCACTACCCTGCAGAATACGGTTTTATTCCCCACACTTTAGCCGAAGATGGCGATCCTTTGGATATTCTTGTCCTTTCTAATATACCAACTTTTCCAGGTTGTCTTTTAGACGCAAGGGTGTTAGGAGCTTTAGAGATGGCTGATGATAAAGGCCGTGATGTCAAAATACTAGCAGCTCTGGAAAAGGATCCCCGTTTTAACGAAATGCAGTCTCTGGAAGATGTCCCTATGCACATCTTAAAAGAGATAGAGCACTTTTTTAGGATATATAAAGAATTAGAGGGTAAACAAACTGCTGTAGATGGCTGGAGAGATTTAGAGTTTGCCATAAAGGTAATTGAAGAATCCAAGATCAAAAATATCTAAGATAATAAATCTAATCCCTCGACGTCTAAAACAGGTCAGGAAAAAAGCATATAAATTAACCTTGGCCAAAATAGAACTGTCTTAAAGATGGAAATCAATGTTATTTTGGAGTGATAACAATACTATAGGGCTTAGCCCAAGAATCAAAAAGACTTGCCTTATAAGCACAAAAGGTTGTTAAGAGTACAAAAAAACTATAAAATAGGCTGTAGGCAGTCTGTCTAAAAACAGAATTTGAGGGGAGGTTAGCGGTTTAACCGCGAAAAATGAAACAAGGTAATAAAACGCTTATTATAATTATTGTGGTTTTAGTTGCTTTAGGTTTATTTATGGTTAGCAATTACAATAATCTTGTAAGTTTAAGTGAAGAAGTCGATGCTCAGTGGGGCCAGGTAGAAAATCAGCTTCAAGCCAGATATGATAAAATCCCCAATATTGTTAATACGGTAAAAGGTTATGCCAGTCATGAAAAAGAAGTATTTGAGTCTATAGCCAATGCCAGAGCAAAATTAGCCGGAGCCAATACTGTTAATGAGCAGGTTAAAGCAGCCAACGAGATGGAATCAGCTCTAGCCAGACTGTTAGTGGTTGTTGAAAATTATCCGGAATTAAAAGCTGACGCCCAGTTTAACCAATTGATCTATGAGATCTCCGGCACCGAAAATCGTATTGCTGTAGAAAGAATGCGCTACAACGAAACTGTTAAGACTTATAATAGTAAAGTAAAGCGTTTTCCAACTGTACTGTTAGCTGGAATGTTTGGCTATGAACCAAGAACTTACTTCGAAGCTGCCAAAGGGGCTGAACTAGCTCCTATAGTGGAGTTTTAGAGCACGGAATTTAGGAGGGTGGAGGGTGCGAGTAAAGCTTTAGAGTTTTCTCGCGACAAAAGATGAAAAAACCAGTTGGAATATCTATCATAGTGTTAATTCTTTCCCTTAGCATCTTCGCTCTGTCGCCAATTCCAGGAACTAATGTCCATGATTTTGCTCATATTTTAGGTAATACTTTAGAATTAGACCAAAGGATCGAAACTCTTTACCACCGTACCAGGGTAGAGATGGCAGTTGTAACTGTAGCTGAGATAAAAAACACTACCCTTGAGTTTTATGCCGTAAAGCTTTTTGAAGACTGGGGCATAGGTAAAAAGGGTGAGGATAAAGGCCTGCTTTTATTGATTTCGCTAGAGCCCAGAACAGTGCGTTTAGAAGTGGGATATGGCTTAGAAGGAGCCTTACCTGATTCTTTTGTGGGACTCAAATTAGATGAGTTAGTAGCACCTGCCTTGGCTCAAAACGATATCGAGGGTTTAATAAGCTTTGTTGATGTTTTAGAACAAAGAATTATAGAAAAAGGAGATCAGGCCGGAGACTTTTATGCTGGGCAAAATGAAAGCCTAGTTGAATACGAATACGATAACGATTTAACCTCAGATCGCAGTAGCTTGAAAGGGTTTTTCCTCTTTTTAATCATTATAGCTTTGATTATTTTAGATCTGCGTTTTACCGGCGGTAGAATGCTAAGATCAATAATCCGTTCAGGGTCTAGTGGCAAAGGAGGAGGTTTTGGGAGAGGTTCTTTTGGCAGTGGCAGAGGCAGGTATGGCGGCGGTGGCCGAAGTGGTGGCGGCGGAGCTTCAACTAAATGGTAAATAAAAACCTGCGCACTAAAGCGCAGGTTTTTTAGCTATCTGGCAGGATGAGTGTTGTTTTAGGTTAGAAAAGATATCAAAGCGGTCTCATTTTCTTTGAGGTATTGTTTAGCGAGCTGATACTTGGGACAATATTTTGCTACTAAAGACCAGAACTCAGGTGAATGATTGGGTTGTTTTAGGTGGCAGAGTTCGTGGATAATAATATAGTCGCTCACCCATAGCGGCAGTAAAATCAAGCGCCAGGAAAGGTTGATGTTTTTTAATGAAGAACAGCTTCCCCAACGTTTTTTCTGGTCTTTCAGATGCAAATTAGCTAGGGAGAACTGATAGTTCTCGCAGAGGGTATGGACTCGGCTTGGAATCTTTAATTCAGCTTGGCCTCGATACCAAGTATAGAGGGCTTCCTTGTTTAGAGAAATCGCCGGAACATAAAGTTTAGCCTCAGAAATAAAAATCTCCTCAGAGGCTCTGTTTTCAGCCAGAGTTAATAAAACACCCTGATAAAAAACTTGGTGGCCATAGGCGATTATGTGGGAAGAGCTATTTTTGTAGTTAGCTGTTTTTTTCAGTTGTTTCTCGATCCAGTTGGCTTTTTTTATAAGTACATCGTTTAGCTGTTTATCAGTTAAGTCTTGAGGTGCCAAGACAATCAGACGCTCATTTTTGATTTTAAGGGTGATAGTCTTGTGGCGGTTTTTGGAGCGGATTATCTCCAATTGGTACTTAATATCAGCCACAGTATCAACTCCTTCAGGTTCTATTTGCCCTTAAAACATTAATTTTGATAAAGACGTTTTTACTAATTCTATTTGGCAAGAGGTGATTAGTCAAGTGAGGGAAAAGGAACTAAAAGGATTAAAGTATAAAGTAAATCAACTAGCTCCGGATTATGATTTCAGTAAAAAAAGTGCGGTTTATAAAGACGGCGGCGGTTATTTAACTGACGGAAAAAGAGGGCTTCTTACTGATTTAAATAGTGGCTGGGTTGGGTTTATGCGTTCCGAAGGTGTCGAGATTATTCTGGATTTAGAACATCCACAGCCGATTACTTTAGTGGGAGCCACTTTTTTACATCAGCCAGAGTTAGGTATCTTAATGCCAAGAGAAGTTGAATTCAGTGCGTCTTTGAATGGAAAAGACTATTATCTGTTGGGTAAGATTAAAAATCCCAAGCCTCTTTACACTAAAGAACCTTTGATTCAGGATTATTTTTTGGAAGTAGAGGCCTACGAGGCGAGATACCTTAGAATTAGTTTTCTTACCGATGTCTGGAGTTTTATCGATGAAATAACGGTAAAGGTCACTGCCAAAGGATCTGCTACCCAAGATATCACCTCCAAACCTAAGATAGAAAAAACTAGTTTATCTGATTTTGATAAAACACCTTCTCCGGATGTAAAAGATATGCACCATATGGTTTTAATATATTCCGGGGATACCTACAGTTGGCAGGCTAAAGATTTTTTGCCCTATGTCGGCTATCTAAACAATAAAACCTTAACTTTGGAAGATTATCTTTTTGATAGCTTTTTATTTTTACCCTATGGTAAAAACGCTTCTGGTTACTCCTTTAATCATGCTGGTGAAAAGCCAGCCCAAAAAGAGCATTGGCTAGCCTATTTAGAAAGCCTGTTTGCAGAGGGAACAAACCTTTATGGGTTGGATGAGGCTGTTGAGATTTTGAAAGCTAGTCTAAACGATCCTTACTATAAAGCTAAAGTAGAAATTGCTATCCCCTATCCTTCGGAAAGACAAAGTAACTTCGGCGAAATAACAGGCAAAAGGCTTGATTTTACAACCCAAAATCCCCAAGAAGCCCTAAAAAACAGAATCTTTGCTGTTAAATGGTATGTTGAGGAAGCCATTAAAAGATTTGTTGCTGCCAAGTTTAAGAATCTAGAACTGGTTGCTTTTTATTGGTTGGAAGAAAATGTTTCCTTTAGTGCTACACCCTTTGAGGCTGATTTAGTCAAGGCAACGGCTGCTATTTTACATGGTAAAAACTTGGCCTTTCACTGGATACCTTTTATTCAGGCTGAAGGTTTTAGAGAGTGGTCGGAGTTTGGTTTTGATTTAGCTTTAATGCAGCCCAATTACTTCTTTCACCCTGAAGCTAAAGGAGACCGTTTAATAAACAATGCACGGCTTGCCAAAAAATATGGACTTTCAGTAGAGATCGAAGTCAGTAACCAAGTGTTTACCAGTGAAGACTACCGCGGGCGATATAAATTATACCTCGAAAATGCTCTGGAATATGACTTTAATAAGACTTTGCTGGCATATTATCAGGAAACTTCACTATTTGGTATAGCAGCCCTAAGCGATAAGCCTCGAAAAAGAGAGATCTATGATTGGGTCTATCAGTTTATCTCTAAAGGAAAATTTTAACTACAAGGACCTCTAAGTTTACCGAACTTAGAGGTCCTTTTTTGCAAAGAACACTAACAATGTATAAAAAAGCCGCTAATGATAGATATTGTAGATAAGGGTCTTTAGAGGGAGGTCTCATAGATGCGGCCCAAAGAAGCTACTTATTTTAATAAACAAATACTCCACACTAGTTTGGGAAAAAATATTCAAGCCATGAAGGCTATCTTTAATAATAGCAGTGACTGTATTTTTCGTGAATTCACCATAGCTGAAAAACTAAAAGCAGCTCTGATCATAATTGATGGTTTAATAAACAAAGAAACTCTGCATGAAGATGTTATAAAACCACTTATGTTTGCTTATGCCGCCAGTGAAATACCACCAAAAAGAATTATGCCCTACTTACAAACTAAATTATTAACAGCCAGTGAAGTTAAAGAAGAAACTGATATTTCTAAGATAATCGAAGCTATTTTAGCAGGTGACTGTGCTCTTTTGGTAGATAACCAAAATACAGCCATTATTATCTCTGTGAAAGGCTTTACTACCCGAAGTGTCGCCGAACCTACAGCTGAATCCGTAATTAGAGGCCCAAGAGAAGGGTTTACCGAGGCTTTAAGAACCAATACTTCCCTTCTTCGCCGCAAAATTAAAAATCCGAATCTGGTCTTTGAAACCCTGACCGTAGGTGTAAGGACAAATACTCTGGTAAATGTAGTTTATGTCAAAGGCTTAGCCAAAAAAGAGCTCATAAACGAAGTCAAAAGAAGAATTCAAGCCATTAATATCGATCAAATTTTAGATGCAGGCTATATTGAGCAACTTATTGAAGATAATCCCTTATCGATCTTTGCTACCATAGGTTTTACCGAAAAGCCTGATGTTTTGGCAGCTAAAATCTTAGAAGGTCGGGTGGGTGTTTTAGTAGACGGAAGCCCCAATGCTCTTACCATACCACTGCTTTTTAGCGAGAAATTTCAAACAGCCGAAGATTATTATGCCAGGCCTTTTTTCATGTCGTTTATCAGGCTGATTCGCTATCTGTCTTTTTTAATCAGTATAACAGCTCCAGCTTACTATATAGTTTTAACCAGCTTTGACATCGAACTCTTACCAACCCCATTTCTTATATCCATTGCCGCTTCAACAGAAGGCACCCCTTTCCCAGCCATAGTAGAGATCATGATTATGGGCTTTTTTCTCGAAGTTTTAAGAGAAGCTGGGGTAAGGATGCCGCGCCCTATCGGCCAGGCAGTAAGTATTGTTGGAGCTTTAGTTATTGGGGAGGCGGCAGTCTCTGCCGGTCTGGTAGCGGCTCCCCTAGTAATTGTTGTTGCGGTCACGGCCATAACTTCTTTTATTGTACCTGCTCTTTACGAAGAAGGCGCTCTCTTAAGAATCTTTTTAATCTTAATATCTGCTTTTTTTGGACTAATCGGACTTGGAGTAGGGTTTTTACTTTTATTAGTTCATTTGGCCAGTTTAAGATCGTTTGGGGTATCTTTTATGTCTCCTATAATGCCGCTTGAGGGCGAAGAGATGAAAGATACCTTTATTAGGGCTCCGCTGTGGCTATTTTTTAGAAGACCTAAAGCTTTAAATAACAGTATTAGATTAGGTAAAGGACAGATGCCAAAGGGAGAGAGAGACAAATCATGAAAAAGTTTAACCTGCTGCTTATGGCAACTCTTTTGTTGGCAACAAGTTGCTATGATCGCAGGGAAATAAATCATTTAGAGATAGTAGCGGGAATTGGTTTTGATCTTTCTAATGATAATCAGATTGAAGTTAGCTTTCAGATTTTAAATGCGGGAGCCCTGGGGAAAAACGCCAGTGGAGGGTTAGAACCTTATTGGATTTTGCAATCAAAAGGTAAAACCACCTTTGATGCCATCAGAAAAGCTACCTATACCTCACCAAATAAACTTTTTTTCTCACATAACCAGGTCATTATAATAAGCGAGGATTTAGCCAAACAAGGTATTAGAGGCATAATGGATCTTTGGCTAAGAGATGAAGAGCCTCGTGAAGATACTAAGATGACAATCTGTGAAGGCAAAGCTATTGATATTTTAAAAACAAAACTCCCTCATGGCTTAATACCAGCCTATGAAATTGTTAATATGATTGAAGCAAGCATTGTGGCAGCTTATGCGCCAATTATTACACCAATAGATCATCGCAGGTTAACCGCAGCTAATATTCCTTGTACGGTTTTTGGCAAAATTGTTAAAACCAGTGAAACAGAACTAGAATACAAAGGGGGAGCTTTAGTTAAAGATGATAAACTAGTCGACTATTTAACTGAGACAGAGACAAGGGGTTATCTATGGTTAAAATGCAAAATTAAGGATGGTTTGATTATTGCCAAAACTAAAGATTCCAACATAGTTATTACCCTGGAGATAATTAGAGCAAAATCCGGTTTTAAACCAGTTCTTACCAAAAACGGGCAGCTAACTTTTCGGGCAAGAGCTGATATTACCGGTAGACTAGGAGAATTTGAAGACTCTAAATCTATTGTAGATCCTACTGCTTGGCCTGGTTTTATCGAGGCGTTGCAAGAAACGGTTAAAGAAGAAATGCGAGCAGCCATTGCCAAAGCTACTTATAATAACCTCGATTTCTTGGGTTTAAATGACTCGGTGCGAAAATATTTACCCAAGACCTTTAAGCAGTTAGCTTCATCATGGGAAGAGATTATGCCTCTTATACCTTTTACGTTTGAAATTAATATCCAAATAATTGGTGTGGGCATGGTAAAAAAGAGTTTTTAGAGGAGCAGGGAAGATGGAAGGAAAATATCCTGTTTCAAGCAGACAAGTACTAGCTTTAATTGCCATGTTTATACTTGGCACATCTCTTCTATTTTCACTAGGGCAAGAGCTAGGTAGACATAGCTGGCTGGGAATAATAACCGGTTTTATAGCTTTTTTATTTTTGTTTTGGTTGTACTATTTTCTTTTAAAACTTGAACCGGGTAAAAGTCTTTTTGGCCTTAATGAACAGGCCTTTGGTCGGGGGCTCGGGACAGTTATTAATCTTTGGTATTTAATCTACTTTTTTGTTTTACTTTCAGTCGTAGTGGGCAATTTTGTTGATTTTATCAACAGTGTCATTCTTATTCAAACCCCGGAGATACTGTTAACAATTTTTTTGACTTTAACTGCAGCCTATGCGGTTAAAAAAGGCTTGGAGTCCATTGCCAGGCTCAGCGAAATTATGGTGTTTTGTGTTTTCACAACGGCCATAGTAGTTACACTTTTGCTTTTTGATAAGATAGACACAACTAATTTTTGGCCTCTTTGGCCCCAAAATTGGGCTCTGGTTTTGCGTTCTGGTTTTAGTATTTTAACCTTTCCCTTTGGAGAAACGGTTATTTTTCTAAGTATTTTCTACCAATTAGGTGGACCACAAAAGGTTTCCAAAGGTTTTTTCTGGGGTAGTGTGGTTGGTGTATTTGTTCTTTTAGTAATTGCTCTGCGTAATATAGCTGTTTTAGGCGAATTTGTAAAATTTAGCACTTATCCAGCCTATGATAGCGTTAGGTTAATTAACATTGCCAGATTTATTACCAGAGCTGAGGTTGTTATTTCTCTAAACTATATGTTTGCAGGTTATGTCAAAGCTACAACAGTCTACTATAGTCTCTGCTTGGGATTAAAAGAAATTTTTCGGCTAAAGACCTACCAACATCTTGTTCTTCCTATAGCAGCTTTGGTAATTTTAAATGCACATTTATCATTTTCAACCAATGTCCAAAACGTTTTCTTTGCTTTTGAGGTCTATCCCTTTTTTGCCATTATCTTCCAACTTATTCTGATATTAGCTACTTTGATTATGCTGTTAATTAAAAAGCAGCTAGGAAGAAGGAGACCGACTATATGACCTACATAAGCATTATATCAATTTTTCTGGGAATCTTTCTTATTGACTATCCAGGTTTAAAAAAAGACAAGGATCTCAATGAGAAAATTGTTTACGGTATCTTGTTTAGTGTAGGCTTGGCCTACGCCTTGCTTATAAATAGCGGCCTGGTAAAAAACTCCCTTCCCTATCTAGTCTTACAGGCGGTGAGTTTTTTTAGAGGTATTAAAATACCCCCAGCTTTTCATTAAGGGCTTTTCAATAAAAGCTTGGGGTTTACAAACATAAAAGAGGAATTGGCCACTTTGTGGCCAATTTTATTATAGTAAAAGCCGTACGGGTTGTAAAAGACAACAAGGCCTTAAATTATCTTGAAAGGAGAGAGTAAAGTGGCTGAAAAAAAGACAACTTCACGCAATAAGTTAATTATTAGGCTCGTGATTTTAGTAATTGTTTTAGTGGCCGGTTTACTTATCTACAAGTATTTCTCTGAAAAAACCAGACTGCTCAATGGTGGACGTTATTATACGTATGGGGTGAACAAGTTTAAAGAAGCCCAAGGTATTGCTATCGATTCCACAACGACAACTACTACCCAGCCTGACAAACCAATAGACAAGGATCTGGCCCTTGAGGCGGTTGATAATTTCCGTCAGTCAGTTAATTATGACAATCAAAGGGCTGATTCTTGGGTAGCTATGGCTGAAGTCTACACCAAAATAAATGAATTTGAAAAAGCTATCGAAGTATTAGAAGAAGCTACCGAGGTAAAATACGAAAAAGTTAGTGACAAAGTTACGGTTTTAACTGCATTGGGAGACTCTCATTTTAGGTGGGCAAACTATGACCAGGCGGCCCAAGCTTATGACAAAGCTATTAAAGCCTCTCCGGTTAATCCCATTGTGGCTCTTAGTTATGCCACCAAAGTCTTATCGTTGCTAGAAAGTGACAATACCGAAGAGATCGATCAGTTTGTCGAATGGGTACGTAAAGGTCAGGAACTTGATAGCAGAGCTGAATATCAACATATCTACCATTATGCTCTGGGTTGGATCTACGAAAAGAGAGGCCGACTCGATCAGGCTATGACCGAATATACCGAAGCTATGAGCTATAATGATAAGTATCCGCCTTTACTATACAGAATGGCTATTCAAGAACAAGCCCAGGGGTTATTTTTCGAGCCCTATTTAAAGCTGCGTTTAGCTGTGGAAAACAGTCTCGCCAGTGGAGTGGCTTATGAGCCTGCCAAAGAAGCCTTAGCTTTAATGGATGCGGAGCTCGCCTTAAAACCTACTGCTGAACAAGCTGAAGTATATGTTAAAGTAGGCAATTATTATTATGATTTAGACAGTCGCAACATTGAAGTTATTACAGAGTTATATAATAAAGCTCTTGAGGTGGATTCCACGGCTCCTGCTGCCGCTACAGCCTATTCCAGACTGGCAGCTATGCTTCTTGATACTCGTATTGACGAAGAACTCCAAGCCAACTGTAATAAAGCTATTGAGATGACACAAAAAGGAGTCGCAATTGCCAAGGACAAAACAGCTAAATCTAACAATTATGTAGTTATGGCCAAAGCTTTACGAGTTAAAGAAGACTATGTAGGAGCAATAGATGCTTCTATTAAAGCTACTAAGGCTGATTCCGAAAACCACAAAGCTTATCTGGAATTAGCAGTTAATTACTACGAAGCCTATAATGATTATAGTCTTGACGAAGCGCATGATACTTCACTTTTGTCAAGATATGAAGGTTATCTATATAGTTCTAAGGAAGCAATTCAAAAGGCCAAAGAACTTGTGGCCTACGATCGGGAAGTCGAATCGTATCAAAAAAGAATCGATAGGGCTATTGATAGATTAGAAACAGAAAAAGCAGGCAAATAGTAATCAGGTATACTTGCCTCCTCGGCTGGTTAGGCTAATTTTAGCCTAATACTGAGGAGGTTTTTTTAGTGTTAAGAGGTCTAGAAGAAGAAACAGTACGGCTTATTGCAGAATTTCTGGAAAATAGAAAAGGAGAGGGAGCTTCTTTAGCGGTTTTGTCTGAAAATGATAAAAGTGAGCTTTTAGACCTTTTGCAGTGGGAACTGGGGGTTATGCTAGAAACAGATGCCTATGACGAACTTCTTTATGGCCAAATGGGATTAGATCACATTCTTAATGCTTTTTATGAAGGGATTCCTATTCAATAGATGGAGGTGATTCTAGATGAGAGAACAGGAAGAGAGAGTAGCTTTAGCAGAAAAGATTGAGGTGCGTTATAAAGGCTTACTGGTTAAAGCAGGAGCAAATCGGGTCTATCTTCATTGTGGTTTTGGGAGTGAATGGAAAAATGCCAGAGATATTGCTATGAGTATGGATGAGGGTACCACCTGGAAAGCGATGCTAGAATTAAATGATGGCACAGAAGTTAATTTTTGTTTCCGTGACGATGCGGGTAATTGGGATAATAATAACGGCCGCAATTGGGGATTTGTAGTTGATAATTCGCAGTTAATATCTCATTAAAATTTGGAGGCGAGCTTAAGGCTTGCCTCTTTTTAAAACGTAATATCTTAGAAGGGTAATTTACGGTATAATATTAGAAGGACCTGTGATTATTGCTATATAAGTGGGATTTATCAAGCTCAAGCCTTGCTGACTGAGAGTATTGAGTATTTATAGCTTTATAAGTTCTAATATCTGTCTAAAGTCTACTTGAAAGGAAAAGAAATAAAAAGGGTTAGTTAAACTCTAAGGTTGCCTAAAGCAGATCTTTGTTAAAAGGTCAATTTCAAAAGAAGAATTTGCTTTTTTGAGTAGCCTTTTTCTTATACCCAGGTTTTACAAAAAAAAAAACAAGGTGGATGAGAAGAGTTAAGTTACCTTTTTAAGAGTTAATAGTCCAAAAGGATACTACTGTTTTGAAATAGACAATTAGCAGGAACAAGTAATATAAGGAAGAACTAAATGATAGAAAACTTGGAGGCAAAAAAGAAGATGAATATTAAAGAAGCTGCCTTAGCTCTGCATAAAAAGCATCAGGGAAAGTTTGCGGTTATTTCCAAAGTACCGGTGACAAGCAAAGAGGAACTAAGTCTTGCCTATTCTCCAGGAGTGGCAGAGCCATGCTTGGCTATTTTTAATGAACCTGAAAAGATTTATGATTATACGGCCAAAGGTAATTTGGTTGCAGTTATTAGCAATGGAACTGCCGTTTTAGGTTTGGGTGATATTGGAGCTAAGGCGGCTTTGCCGGTAATGGAGGGCAAAGCAATTCTTTTTAAAGAATTTGCTAATGTTGATGCGATTCCTATCTGTCTTGACTCTAGGGATCCTGATGCTATTATAGATACCATTTTAATGCTGGCGCCAACCTTTGGCGGGATTAACCTTGAGGATATAAAAGCGCCGGAATGTTTTTATATCGAAGATAAATTAAAAAGCCTTTTGGATATTCCGGTTTTTCATGATGACCAACACGGTACAGCTGTGGTAGTTTTAGCTGGACTTTTAAACAGCCTTAAAATAGTTAATAAAAATTTGGCTGATCTCAATGTGGTAATTAATGGCGCTGGTGCAGCTGGCACCGCAATTGCCAAACTCCTATTAAATGTTGGAGTAAAAAATATAGCTGTGCTTGATCGCAGTGGAGCGATCTATCTTAACCGGGAGAAGCTAAATGCAGCTAAAATTGAGCTGGCAAAGGTACTTCCTATACGAAAAGGAACCCTAAAAGAAGAATTAGTTGGCGCTGATGTATTTATTGGCGTCTCTACTAAAGATATCTTATCTTCTGAAATGATTGGTTCTATGCATAAAGATCCTATTATTTTTGCATTGGCTAATCCCGATCCGGAGATTAATCCCAAACTAGCTTTAGAATCAGGGGCCAAGATAATTGCGACCGGCCGTTCCGATTACCCTAATCAGGTAAATAATGTACTGGGTTTTCCGGGTATCTTTAGAGGAGCTCTTGCGGCAAGAGCTACAAGTATTAGTGAAGGTATGAAATTAGCAGCAGCCAAAGCTATTGCTTCATGTGTGGAGGAAATTAATTGTGACCAAATTATTCCGTCTCCTTTTAATCCTCAAGTAGCAGCTCAGGTAGCTAAAGCTGTAGCTAAGAAAGCTCTGGATGAAGGTCTGGCAAGGCTAAATATCGATTTAGATCAGCTGGAAACAACCGTTTTTAACGAACTTAAAAGATAAAAAGGGGAGGTTATGATATGAAAGATAATCTAAACAGCAATAATGCTATTCGCAGTGATTATATTGTGGTCAAAGCTATGGAAGATGGTGTCACGGTTATTGGGCTTACAAGAGGGGAAAACACCAAATTTCACCATACGGAAAAGCTAGATGCCGGTGAAGTTATGATCGCACAGTTTACCGAGAATACCTCAGCGATGAAAATCAGGGGGAAAGCCTGGATAAGCACGGGGCATGGGAGTGTAGAATCAGGCAAACCTGAAAAGTTCTAAGACAGAAGGATACCGTTATGCTATAATCAGAAAGTACTTTGAAATTATTTTTGTTGTCTTTATTAAGGGGTGATAAGGTCTGTGTTTAAGGATTTGTTCAGATCTAAACCTAAATATGTTACCGTAAGACCCCACAAACAAAGTGATAGATCAGAAAAAAAAGAGATCCCCGGAGGCCTTTGGATTAAATGTAATAAATGTAATAATATTCTTTATCGCAAGGATCTAGAAAAGAGTCTTTCTGTTTGCCCCAAATGTGGGTATCATTTTGTCATAAGTGCCAAAGAAAGAATTCTTGAGCTTGTTGATCCAGATAGCTTCAAAGAAATGGATGCTGATTTGGAGACGGCAGATCCCCTGGGGTTTCCAGATTATTTAGACAAATTAAGTAAGTACCAAGAAGAGACCGGCATGAAAGAGGCCATTATTACCGGTAAAGCCACAATTTTAGGCCAGAGACTAGTGTTGGCCTTAATTGATTTTAACTTTATGCGTGGTTCTATGAATACTGTAGTTGGTGAGAAGCTGGTAAGAGCTTTTGCTGTGGCCACTAAAGAGAAAATGCCGGTAGTGGTTATCAGCGGCGGCGGTGGCGGAGCCAGAATGCAGGAAGGGGTTTTATCCCTGATGCAGATGGCCAGAACCTGCCAGGCAGTAGAAAAACATAATAACGCCGGTCTTTTGTATATTGCGGTTTTAACTCAGGCTACTATGGGTGGAGTATATGCCAGTTTTGCTTCCCAAGCGGATATTATTTTAGCAGAACCCGGAGCCTTAATCGGATTTGCCGGTCCAAGAATTATTGAACAAACTATGAAGCAGAGTCTACCGGAGGGTTTTCAGACCGCGGAATATGTCTATCAACATGGACATATTGATCGTATTGTAGCCAGGCCTTTTCTCAAGGTAACCTTGGCTCATTTACTTGCTTGGCATGGGAGGTGAGCTGTAGTGGTCAATACGGCAATTCTTGATTTTGAAAAACCGCTGGTTGAACTAGAAAAAAGGATCGCTGAACTAAAAAATTTTGCTAATGAACGCAATCTTGATCTTTCCGACGAGATTGATACCTTGCAGAATCGGGCTGAAAAATTAAAGCGCGAGATCTATTTTAATCTCACTTCTTGGCAAAGAATTCAGCTTGTCCGTCATCCACAAAGGCCTACTGCTTTAGAATTGATTGATTTGGTATTCGATGATTTTTTTGAACTGCATGGTGATAGGCTTTTTGGTGAAGATACCGCTTTAGTCGGAGGTGTTGGTCTTTTAAATGGCGAACCGGTCACAGTACTTGCTCCTCAAAAGGGTCGTGATACCAAAGAAAATATCGAAAGAAACTTTGGCCTGCCACATCCCGAAGGCTATAGAAAAGCAATTCGCCTCATGAAGCAGGCGGAAAAATTCCATCGGCCGGTGATAACCTTAGTTGATGTCGTGGGGGCCTATCCCGGTATCGAAGCGGAAGAAAGAGGACAAGGACCTGCTATTGCAGAGACCATAACAGTTATGGGTTCTTTACAAGTTCCAACCATTGCGGTAATAACAGGAGAAGGAGGCAGTGGGGGAGCTTTAGCTTTGGCCATGGGCAATAGAGTCTTAATGTTAGAGAACGCTTATTACTCAGTAATTTCGCCTGAAAGTGCCTCTATAATTTTATATAAAAATGATAACTATGCCCAGGAAGCCGCCGAAGCTCTAAAAATAAGTAGCAGAGATCTACTGGGGATGCAGATTATAGATGAAATTATTCCTGAACCTCTTGGAGGAGCTCACAAGGATCGGGAAGCAATGGGTAGACTTCTAAAAGAAGCTTTAGAGAGAAATTTGGCCATATTAAAGGGCTTATCGGCCGAGGAAATAGTTACAGCTCGCTATCGGCGATTTGAAGTTTACGGTAAAATTGGCGATCCTGGCTTAGAATAAAGCAACTACCGATGGGGGCAGATAAACTGCCCTTTAGTGTAAAAAAAGAGAGGTGGAAAAACGCAGGGCAAAAATGTTTCCTGTGTATGGATATGAAGGTTGTAGGTATTGTAACAAGTGGCGGCGATGCTCCCGGAATGAATGCGGCTATAAGAGCATTCACTAGGATGTCTAATCGTTTAGAAATGGATGTTTTTGGAGTCTATCATGGCTTTTTTGGTCTAATTAACGATGAAATTATTCGACTTGATACTCGCAAAGTTGGGGATATTCTCCACCGCGGCGGTACATTTTTGAAAACTGCCAGATGTCCGGAGTTTAAAACCGAGGCCGGACAGGCAAAAGCTGTTGCCAACCTAAAAAGATATGGTATGGAAGGCCTAGCAGTAATTGGCGGTGACGGTTCCTTTCGAGGCGCTTTGGCTTTGCAAAACTGGGGTATTAAGGTAGTTGGTATACCCGGAACAATTGATAACGATATTCCCTGCACTGATTTTACTATTGGGTTTGACACAGCTGTAAACACAGTTGTTGAAGCAGTAAACAAGATCAGAGATACAGCTACCAGCCATGAACGCACCTTTGTGGTTGAAGTGATGGGACGCAACTGTGGCGATTTAGCGCTTTGCTCTGGACTTGCAGGTGGTGCGGAAGTAATTTTAATACCTGAGGTTGAACCCGATTACGAAGAAGTATGTCGTCGGGTTCAAAAAAGCCACGATCAAGAGAAAAGTCATGCTGTGGTGATTGTAGCCGAAGGTGTAGGGGGAGATCCTGACAATCGTAACCTTTACGATTCTTCAGCCTTTAGGGTAGCTAATTATATTAAAGAAAAGACTAAAATTGATACCAGGGTTACGATACTTGGACATATTCAAAGAGGTGGTTCACCTACTGTAAACGACAGACTCTTAGCGAGTCGCCTTGGAGCTGAAGCGGCTAAAGCTTTATATGACAACGACACTGGTAAAATGGTTGCTACTCAAGAGGGAAAAATTCTTCGCGTTGATTTAGAATACGCTCTTAGCCACAAAAAAACTGTAAAAAAAGAATATCTAGAACTAGCTTCAATGTTAGCGAGTGTTTGAGGGAGGTTTTCTTGATGCGCAAGACCAAGATAGTCTGCACGATCGGACCGGCTTCGGCTTCTACTGAGATGCAGATTGAGCTTATTAAAGCCGGTATGAACGTAGCCAGAATTAATTTTTCCCATGGTAGTGCTGAAGTATATGAAAAACGAGTCCAAAATCTAAAAAATGCAGCTGCTAGGACAGGTCAGCCTATTGCGATTTTAGCTGATTTACAAGGGCCAAAAATACGAGTAGGTGAAATGGAAGAAGATAAAATTTATCTTCCCAAAGGCAGTATAGTTAATGTAACCTCTGAAAACATGATCGGCAATGCCAGGCGTTTTACCATTAATTATCCCGGTTTAGCGCGTGATGTTGGTATTGGCAATGTTATCTTTCTTGATGATGGCCTTATTGAACTTAAAGTTATAGAATTAAAAGATAATGATTTAGTTTGTTCGGTGGAAGTTGGCGGGGAATTAGCTCCTAGAAAGGGAGTTTCGCTCCCCGGAGTCTTAGTTGATCTACCTGCAGTTACTAAAAAAGACACTGAAGATATTGAACTGGCAGCAGAGCTGGAAGTGGATTACTTAGCCATCAGCTTCGTACGCCGAGCCGAGCATATAAAAAAGGTACGCGAGATCCTAGCTGGTTACGGTGCAGATATCGATCTGGTTGCCAAAATTGAATCACAAGAAGCAATCGAACATCTGGATGAGATAATCGCTGAAGCAGATGCAGTTATGGTTGCTCGTGGTGATTTGGGTGTGGAAATCCCTCCGGAAACAGTACCAATTGTGCAAAGAGAAATAATCAAAAAATGTAATGCCGCAGGCAAACCTGTTATTACAGCCACCCAGATGCTAGAGTCTATGAAAAAAAGTCCCAGACCTACAAGAGCTGAGGTTACCGATGTGGCTCATGCTATCTTAGATGGGACTGACGCGATTATGCTCTCCGGAGAAACTGCTATCGGTGAATACCCTGTTGAAGCTGTAAAAGTGATGAACAAGACAGCCCTTGTAATTGAACAATCGCTTTCTATGGATATGTTAAAACACACCAATACTGCCTCGGTTTCTGTAGCTGATGCCATCAGTCATGCTACGGTACAATCAGCCAATGAGTTAAATGCAGCAGCTATTATTTCTTCCACCCAATCCGGCTCTACGGCCAAAAAGGTTGCCAAGTTTAGGCCTAAAGCTATTGTTTTGGCAGCCACTCCTTCGGATAAGGTTATGCGCAAATTATGTCTGGTTTGGGGTATTAAACCTCTATTAGTCCCTCGTACGGCAGATATTGATAGTATGATTGATGTTAGCGTGGAGGCCGGACGTTTAAGTGGTATAATTCGGGAAGGAGATCTAATTGCAATTACCGCTGGTGTAAAGACTGATAGTCCCGGTTCTACCAACTTGTTAAAGATACATTGGGCTTAAGTGCGTAAAAAGCCAGGACTATTTGTGAATCAAACGTCCTGGCTTTTATATAATTAATAATGGTATACCAAAGCCGGCAGAAAGGGGTCAAGGGGCAGATGCAGAGAATGAGAATAGCTGTTTTAATGGGAGGACAATCTGGAGAACATGAGGTTTCTTTAATTTCCGGCCAGTCAATTGCTAACGCCTTAAAAAATCAGGGCTTTGAAACAATAACCGTTACCATCTCTCTGGATGGCATTTGGAGTTTAGAGGATGGACGTGAAGTCACTATTTTGCCAAAGCCGGTAAAGGGCTTGTGGTTAATCAAAGAAAATCAGGAGATACCCGTGGATGTTGTTTTCCCGGTACTTCATGGCCCCAAAGGGGAAGATGGAACAATTCAGGGAGTTTTAGAATTAGCTAGGCTCCCATATGTTGGTTCTGGAGTCTTAGGTTCAGCTGCCGGTATGGATAAAGCAGTTATGAAAGCTCTCTTTAGCGAAGCTAAACTACCTTTTCCTAAAACTATACTCTTAACCGAAGAAAAAGCCAACTCAGAATTAGTTGCCCAAGAGATAGGTTATCCCTGTTTTATTAAACCAGCTAATTTAGGCTCATCTGTAGGTATAAGCAAAGCTAAAAATGAAAAAGAATTAGAGCAGGCCCTAAAAATAGCTTTTGCCTATGATACTCGAGTGGTAGCAGAGGAAGCTATTCAAAACCCTCGGGAAATAGAATGCAGTGTTTTGGGTAATAACGAGCCGATGGCATCCTTCCCCGGAGAGATCATTCCCGATGCAGATTTTTACACCTATGAATCTAAATATCATTCTAACCATTCCCAGCTAATAATCCCAGCCTCACTTAATGAAGCTGAAATTAAAACCGTTCAAGAATATGCCATCAAAGCTTTTAAGGCTGTAGCAGCAGAAGGTCTGGGTAGAGTCGATTTTTTGATGGATGCAAAAACACGAAAAATCTATATCAATGAGATTAATACCATGCCTGGCTTTACAACGATTAGCATGTATCCAAAACTGTGGCAAGCCAGTGGCCTTTCTTATGGTGATCTAGTCGAAAAACTGGTTTCTTTAGCTTTAGAGAGGCATAAAAAGCGTTTAGCTTTAAGAATTAGTCGATAAATATCAACCTGTTTCCAATCTTTTTCAACTTAGTTCATCACCTTTTCTGAAGGTCTAAAACTAAAAAATACCGCATAGAGAGAGAGTGCAGCTTTTAGCTGTACTCTCTCTCTATGCGGAGGTGTAAAAAATGGTCTGGTTCTTGATATTTATTTTGACTTTTCTTGTTAGAGCTGACGGTTTGCAAAACCTTTTTGAGATGGCAGATCGCAGTGGAGATGATTTTGGCGCTGGAAAAATAACTTACCCAACCCATCAAGCTTTTGCTCCTTATCGCGATCTATTTGATCTGACCCACTTTAAGGTGACTAAAGAGGGAGAATATCTTTTTTTTGATTTAAGTTTTAGCCAAATTACTAACCCCTGGAAAGCTCCGGAAGGTTTTTTTCATCAACATGTACTTATTTTTATTAATACAGGTTCTGAAGGGATTAATTATTATGCACCGCTTTTAATGTCTTTTAAAAAACCCTATCGCTATGTTATCAGAGTAGCACCCTGGTCCTTAAGTTCGTTGAGATTTTCTGATAACGAAACAATTATTCCCATAAGAGCAGAAACTCTAAATCAAAGGACCATAAGAGTTTATTTGCCGTTAAACATAATTAATGCATCTTATAATGACTGGGAATATGCTGTATTAGTCGGAGCTTATGATCCTTTTGGTCTGGATTTGTTTAGAGAAGTGGCCCCCAAAAATAGTGCCTGGGAGTTTGGAGGCGAACAAAAATGGCCTTTTATTGATATTTTAGCACCTTCCTTTGGCAATAGGCGTCAAGAACAGCAATTACAATCGGGCATATTTATTTTTCAAAGCTCCCAAAGTCAAAGTAAACCTTCTTGGTGGTGGCTTTTATTAATTCCGATGGGTTTTTTTTCAGTTTTCTTTCTTAAACGGAGCGGATTTAAGTTTGATTTGGGTCTAAAGAAACCAAGAAGCGAGCATAATAAAAAAGGTACTTAAAAAGTGGGATTTTTGCCACCCTTTCAAGTCACAATAAGTCAAAGCAGGTGAAGTAATTGCGTATTCTGATGATTAGTTGGGAATATCCTCCTAAAATAGTAGGAGGGCTAGGCCGGCATGTGGAGGGCTTGTCGGAAGCATTGGTTAGAAAAGGTCACCGGGTAAGTGTAGTTACAGCCGATATACCCAAAGTCAGGGAACAAGAAATAGTTGCAGGTGTTGAAGTTTGGCGAGCTCTACCACATAGGCCACCGGCAAGAGATTTTATTGAAAGTGTGATGCAGCTAAACTTTAACATGGTAGAAAGGGTCATAGCTCTTTTTGATTTGGAGACTCAATTTGATGTTGTTCATGTTCATGATTGGTTAGGCGCCTATGCCGGGAAACTATTAAAACATGCTTTTAGACTACCTTTAATCGCTACCATTCATGCTACCGAATATGGTAGAAACAATGGTCTGCATAACGATATGCAGCGTCACATTTCCGACTTGGAATGGTGGCTTTGTTATGAAGCCTGGAAGGTTATAGTTTGCAGCCGTTATATGGAAAGTGAAGTTCAGCATATTTTCGGATTGCCCAAGGATAAGCTTAAGGTAATACCAAATGGTATAGATCCCAAAAAGCTGCAAGCATCTGAAGAAGCAGATTTTACTGGGTTGCGCAAACTATATGCTAGGCCAGATGAAAAAATCGTTTTATTTGTTGGCAGATTAGTTAGAGAAAAGGGTGTCTGGCTGATTATAGACTCGTTTAAGGAACTGTTAAATATTGTTCCCGAAGCAAAATTGATTGTGGTTGGCAAAGGTCCTGAAGAGATGTATCTGCGTGATTATGCAAGAAGGCTGGGACTTGAACACAAGATCTATTTTACGGGTTTTATTGCTGATGAAATCCGCAACCAGCTCTATAAAATGTGCCAGGTCGCGGTTTTCCCTAGTCTCTATGAA
>JAHDNZ010000010.1 GCA_018435125.1 Bacillota bacterium
ATTTCATCCCCTGATAGAACAACCCCTGACTTTTTTTACAAGGATCACCGGGGAAAGCGGCATACATCAGTTCCTTTTCCTGGAACGGGCAGAAGGGTATGGCACGGCCATCATGAGTTCCTGGAATTTCGACCCCCGCGACACACTCTGGATCTTTTCCCATACGGGGATCAACGCCGTTAATATAGACGTGGCGCTGGAGGCAAAAAAACGCGGGATGAAAGTGATCGTTTACGGATCAGCTGCAGAGTCGCAGGGAAAAAAGCCTCGGCATTCCTGCGGGAAGAACCTTTTCCAGCTGGCCGATATCGTTGTGGATTCCTGTGCTCCCCTGACAGATGCTTCTGTTACGCTTAAAAACCATTTTGACAAGATCGGCCCTGTTTCGACCATGTGTTTTGTGACATTGGTCTGGATGACGGTGACTACCTGTGCCGGCATACTTGCCGACAGAGGCGTCCGGCTGCATATTCATCCTTCCCACAATATTCCCGGCGATACTACTGCCAGGGAAAGATTGGACGGTTGTATAGAAGCCTACAAAAAAAGATCGTTTGGATTATAAATTTAATTTGAATCGTTTATGAAAAAACTGATTTTAAGTCTGTTACTGATGATCCTGGTCACCGGGGCCTATGGGCAGATCAGCAGATCTTCTCACAATGACTGGTACAGGAATGAACTGTTTATTGAACCGGCACGCTTTTTCGAAGGGACCTTTGCCATCGGTTACCAAAGAAACTTTTACAATTCTGCCATATCGCTCATGCCTTCAATAACGCTTATGGGAGAATCCATATTTCGCAATGAGGACAGTTTTTACAGCGAGATGGAAGGATTTGGGCTGGAAGGTATCTATAAAGTTTATTTTGCGCGAATGCCGCGAAAGGCACAGGTTTACCTGGGGCCTTACGTAGCCTACCGCTATCTCAAGGAAAAGAACAGATTACCCGATTACATTATTATGGACGATTATCCACACTTGAATTTTAACAGTGACCTCAATACTTACTATAACACCATAATGGCGGGCATCTTATTTGGCGTGCATTTCATGTGGGGGAGATTTACTTTAGATATAAATGTGGGTGGAGGCATTCGTTACCCGTCTGTTACCGGGTTCCGCGAAGATATTAGAAACGATTTTGTTTCTGTGCCTACCGGATTCGGGGAGTTCGGATACAAAGGTGTAGTTCCCAAAGGTAATGTAACACTGGGTGTAGCCTTCTAATTATGCAAAGACTATTATTATGCTGCCTGGGGATGCTATTGTCTTCAGGTTTTTCCTTAGCACAAGTTATTGAACAGCCGGCAACATGGAACTATAGTGTTGTCAGGACTCGGGATAACGAATACGAAATCCGTTTTACGGCTTCGCTCAAAGAATCCTGGCACATGTATGATCTGGGACCCTATGAGAACGGGCCTCAGCCTACACGGTTCACATTCGACCTGCCCGGGGGGGTATCCCTGGTAGAAGGTATGCAAATGGAATCGCCGCCTACTAAAGAATACGATCCCTTGTTTGAAATGGTTATTGGATCGTTCGGAGGAACGGGTGTGTTTATTCAGAAAATACGACTGGAAATTCCTGCCGCGACCATACACACTGTTGTGGAATGGCAGGTTTGTGACGGAAGTTCCTGCCTACCCCCGGAAGAGGAGTCCTTTGAAATAAAACTGGGAGAGGGCCCTGTGACAGCGACTGAACCTACCGGCACAGAACCTTCAGAAGCATCCGCTTCGCTATGGGGAATCATCCTGCAGGCGATTGCATTTGGACTGGTGGCATTGTTGACCCCATGTGTCTTCCCCATGGTGCCCATGACTGTTTCGTTCTTTTTACGGGGCAGTGAAGATAAACGCAAAAACCGTCTGAATGCAGCTTTGTACGGGATCTTCATTGTAATGCTTTACACGCTACCCATAGCCATCATCATAGGGATCACCTATTTCACCGGAGGAGCCTCGGTAACGGCCAATATCTTTAACTGGCTTGCCACCCACTGGATCCCCAATATCCTATTCTTTATTCTTTTCCTGGTCTTTGCCGCATCGTTCTTTGGGGCGTTTGAACTGGTACTGCCTGCAAAATGGACCACAAAGACAGATGCCAAAGCCGACAGGGGAGGGATCCTGGGGATCTTTTTCTTGGCGTTGACACTGGTGCTGGTCTCTTTCTCCTGTACCGGACCCATTGTGGGGGCGGTCCTGATCAAATCTACGCAGGGAGCGGTCTGGGAACCTATTGTGACCATGTTCGCTTTTTCCGTGGCTTTTGCATTGCCGTTTACCATACTGGCGTTTGTTCCCTCGTTACTTAAGCGTCTGCCCAAATCGGGAGGGTGGCTTAATTCGGTAAAGGTGATACTGGGATTTATAGTACTGGCATTTTCCTTAAAATTCCTGAGCACCGTTGACCAGATCTATCGGTGGAGGCTGCTTGACCGCGAAATATACCTTGCCTTATGGATTGTCATTTTCTCCCTGCTGGGATTTTACCTGTTGGGAAAGATCCGGTTCCGTCACGACACACCGACAGAATATATAGGCGTATTCCGTTTTTCCCTGGCCATTGCAGTCTTTTCCTTTGTTGTTTATATGATCCCGGGAATGTGGGGTGCCCCTTTGAACGCCATATCGGGTTACCTGCCACCTGTCAGTACCCAGGAATTTGTTATGGGCGGACCTTCAGTTGCGCCTGCGCCGGTACAAAATACTTCTGAAAGAAAATACGGAGATCTTTTTAGCCTGCCCTACGGTCTGGAAGGGTTTTTCAATTACAGCGAAGCCATGGAATATGCCCGGCAGAACAACAAGCCGGTATTCCTGGATTTCACGGGACTGGGCTGCGTCAATTGCAAGGAAATGGAAGCAAGGGTATGGAGCGATCCGCGGGTACAGGAACTGTTACGAGAAAAATACGTGATACTTGCCCTTCATGCCGATGCAAAGAATCAGGCCGAGGAAAGCGATTGGGTGACCGATGAACGCGGACGGGAATTACGTACCCTTGGAAGGATCAATTCCTGGTTTGTACGAACCCGTTATCAGGTCAATGCACAACCCACTTATATTATTCTGGACGGAGAAGGCAAACCTTTGTTACCTCCCCGGACCTATGACCTGGATGTTGACCAATACGTAAGGTTTCTGCAGGAAGGACTGGAAGCCTTTTATAAATAAAGCATTATGCAGGACATACAACTTTTTTTTAACAACCTCAGCGGTTTGTTATGGGGTTGGCCTATGATCATCATCCTGCTGGGAACACATGTATTTTTGACCATTCGGCTGAAATTCCCACAACGGAAAATTTTTAAGGGTATTGCCCTGTCTGTGAAAAGTGACGGGGATTCCAAAGGAGATGTCAGCCAGTTTGGTGCCCTGGCAACAGCCCTGGCAGCTACCATTGGTACAGGCAATATCATTGGTGTCGCTACCGCTATATCGCTTGGCGGACCGGGTGCTGTACTATGGTGTTGGCTAAGTGGTGTTTTTGGCATAGCGACAAAGTATTCAGAAGGACTGCTGGCTGTTAAATACCGGGTAAAAACCTCGGACGGGACCATGATGGGTGGTCCCATGTATGCGCTAGAGGGCGGATTGCACATGAAATGGCTGGCTATCCTGTTTTGCGTTTTTACCGTTTTTGCGGCTCTTGGAATAGGATGTTCGGTACAGGCCAATTCCATCTCGACCATGATGTACGAATCGTTCCATATACCTCATTATGTATCTGGTATTGTGATGACTGTCCTGGTTGCTCTGGTGATTTTTTTTGGTATAAAGGGTATTGCCAGGGTATGCAGCATCCTGGTTCCTTTTATGGCTGTTTTTTATATTCTGGGCTGTCTGATCATCCTGGTGATGAATGCCGGTTTTTTAGGTGAAGCCGTATCGTTGATCGTTAAATCGGCTTTCTCGGCCAAAGCCGTAGGCGGCGGGCTTGCCGGAGGCGGATTGATGGTAGCCATGCGATACGGAATTGCCAGGGGACTTTTTTCCAATGAATCCGGGATGGGTTCGGCCCCCATTGTGGCTGCCGCCGCACAAACCCGCAATCCGGTAAGACAGGCGCTTGTGTCTTCTACCGGAACTTTTTGGGATACCGTTATTATCTGTGCCCTTACCGGGCTTGTACTTGTAACAAGCATCCTGCGATACCCAGACATCGATTACCATCAGGGTGCGCTACTTACTAAAATGGCCTTTAGCAAGATAACTTTTTTTGGACCTTTAATCCTTACAGTGGGGCTTATTACATTCGCCTTTTCCACTATTCTGGGCTGGTCTTATTATGCAGAAAAAGCCATTGAATACCTGGGCGGCAAAAAAATCATTAAGGCATATCGATTGGTGTGGGTGGCTGCTGTTTATGTGGGATCTGTAGTCAACCTGGCCATGATATGGAATATTGCCGACTGTATGAATGCCCTCATGGCCATTCCAAATCTTATATCCCTCCTGTTCCTGAGCGGTGTGCTGGTTAAAGAAACTAATAAATACCTCTGGGGCGGCAAGTTGGACGAAACTGATTGAATAATTTTTTTTAAATGCACTTGAGAAAACAAAACTATTTACAGATAGTTATCGCACCAGCTTTGATCTTGTGGCCAGCTTACACTTATGCCTCCACTATTGAACACAACCTGAATAACGTAACTTGCCTCAGGTGTTCTTCCAATAACACTGCTTCCGTCTAATGCATAGCCGCCGTTAACGTATAGCCTCCATGTTCCGTAATTTGGTACAGAAAAAGCTTCTGAATAACGGTTCCCATTTACGGGGTCAACTACAATATATTCCGAGGCCCATTCATACCAGGAAACTACCTCGGAAGGGAAAGTTATAATTTCTTCTTCGTCACCTTCATCCCAGCCTCCAATGGGAATAGATACCAGTTCTATTTCTTTTTTAAAAATCCTTACATTGGAATATACAATTGAAGAAGGGATACGGTCAAGCAAAATTTTAACATGTTCATCAAAGGAAAGAGATTCTACACCATCTACTTGACTTAGATATGGTTCTCCTGATTTTGTCTGAATATTATCTGCATTTTGGATTATTTCAGGAGTGCCTTTACTACATGATGCAGAAACGAATAATAGCAATAAAATACAAACTTTTTTCATGGCATTTAATTTAATTAATTGTTTCACAATATAATTCTCAAGTGCATAATGAATTTTGGTCATTGTAGTATAAACTCCTGAAAAGAAGTCTTATCTACTTTTATTAATTCTTGTCAATCAGGGAGATTATTGACAAAGAATAATAATAAAGCATCCCTTAAAGGGATAACTGTGTGTGGTGAATTTTTGGAACGTAGTGAGAATCTTTACCAAGATAATCAAAATATCAATTAAAATGTAAAAGTTAAGACTTCATCTGACAGTAAGACATTTTTTGCCTCTATCGAGGCAATGCGTTTTCCAAGGTATTTTCTCTTGGAATGATAGACGGGAAAGAGGGGCTGATTTGCCCCTTTTGACCATTCCAGTCGGTCAGATTATCCCTCGCAGGTTGGTCGCCACCAGAGCCTGTTTCCGTTTCATCTGACAGAGGTAAAGATACAACATTTTGGGAATGATTGTTTAGCAGTTTTTCTTTTGCCAGAGGCAAGCTATCGTTCCAGGTTTGCATCGGAGTTTTTCCATAACAGTATTTTCCTGAATGCGGACGCTCATTGTTGTAATAATCCAGCCACACGTCAACATCTGCCTGTAGTTCTTCAATTGACTGGTAAATCTTTTTTCTGAATGCGATAGCATAAAACTCATCCTGCATGGTCCGATGAAACCGTTCACAAATGCCATTCGTTTGCGGGCTTTTTGCTTTTGTTTTTGAATGGTCAATATCTTCAATTGCAAGATATAATTGATATTCATGGTGTTCTCTTGCTCCACAGTATTCAGTGCCCCTGTCGGTGAGTATCCGCATAAGAGGAATGCCGTATTTATCATACAAAGGGATTACCCTGTCATTCAAGGTATCTGCAGCAACCAAAGCTATTTTCCGGTCATATATCTTGGCGGTGGCAACTTTTGCGTAAGTATCGATAAATGTTTGTTGGTAAATCTTACCTACTCCTTTGATGTACCCAACATAATAGGTATCCTGGGCTCCCAGATAGCCGGGATGGTAAGTTTCAATTTCACCCTGAGCTTGTTTTTCTTCTTTGGCTTTTTCCAGTGCAGCAACCTGGGCTTCAGTAAGGATAAAGCCTTCTTGTGCAACTTTAGCTTCCAGGGCTTTTAACCGCTTTTTAAAGGTTTCTAAATCATGACGCAACCAAACACAACGAACTCCTGCAGGTGAGATAAAAACTCCTTCTTTTTTGAGTTCGTTGGAAACACGGGTTTGCCCATAAGCAGGATTCTCAATGGCATAAGAAACTACCCTTTCTTCAATTTCAGGAGATGTCCTGTTTTTAACATTCGGCTTTCTCCGGCTGAGTTCCTTTAAGGCGATTTCTCCGCCTTCTTCGAATAATTCTTTGTAGCGATAAAAAGTATCCCGGCTATAACCTAAATACTTGCATGCAGTGGAAACATTTCCCAATTGTTCGGCTAATTGTAATAAGCCTAACTTACTTTTGATTAACTTTGATTCAGTATTTATTTCTGACAGTTTTAAAAGGTGAAACTTATTTGTTTTTGACAAACTAAATTTAATTCGTTTTGCCTTTTAACTGTCAGATTAAAGCGAAACTATTTCAATAAAGGTTTAGCAGACCTGTGTTCCCTGCTATAGTCTATCTGGCTTTTAAATTGCTAGATGGGCAATTATTTTCACAAAGCCCTGGCAATGTCATAAAGAAATTGGTGTTTCCGTATTTATCTAGCCACTACAATCTATTATCATGCAGCGCTGTAATTTAATATAGTGTACACAATTTATTGGATGGTAACTGAATAGGCTCTCGTTAATGGAAGCCATTGTTCTATATTTCTTGTTTCGCTGCTCTTGCTTTTCGCTGCTCTTGTTGTGCTTCTCTTTGTGCCTTTAATTCTGCTTCTTGTGCCTCTATTCGCTTCTGTTCTTCTGCAGCTAATAGGTCTTCATATTCTTTGGCCTTGTTACATTGATAAGTGTCGTTATATATTATCGTAATGATTTTGAAATACTTGTTATACTTTATCCCATAACGATTTTCAGGAGAACGCATTCTTGCATCCTTTACATAATATTCTCTTTCCTCTTCGTAGAAATTTGAAAGAATAATA
>JAHDNZ010000015.1 GCA_018435125.1 Bacillota bacterium
GGCTTTTTATGGCCTCTAAGACACCCTGAGCTGTTGAATTGACAGGAACAGCTTCTAGTTTTTTGGCATAGATAAATTCTCGGCACTGATTTAAGGCTTGTGGATGAGAATATACCTTATTTCCTTTATATCCCAAAAGGCAGTGGCAAATACTAAGTGTTACTTCACCTATAATTGAAAGATCGGTCTCTAAAAGGAGATCAAGTGTCTCTGACACTGAACCTTCTAAAGAGTTCTCCCAGGGCACAATGCCTGTTTTCAGATGGCCTTTTTCAAAAACATCTTTAATAGAAGCTACCGGTATGGCCACAGGATCTATTAGCAAAGCAGCAACGTGAGAATAAGAACCCTCAGGACCAAGATAGTAGATCATTTTCTCTCACCACCGAGTGCGGCCATAAAACTTGTAAATTCATTAAAGTCTAAAGACTGGGGACCGTCAGACAGTGCTTGATCGGGGTTTGGATGAACTTCGATGATTAACCCATCTGCTCCTGCAGCCAGGGCTGCTTTAGCTAGTGGTTCAACTAAGCTTTTCTTCCCCGAAGCATGGCTCGGGTCAGCTAAAACCGGTAAATGACTTACTTCTTTAGCTAAGGCAATGGCAGAAACATCCAGCGTATTGCGAGTCCAGGGTTCAAATGTTCTTATCCCTCGCTCACATAACACCACTTGACTGTTGCCTTCGGCCATAATATATTCTGCCGCCATAAGCCATTCTTGTACTGTTGATGAGAGTCCGCGCTTTAGTAAAATTGGCTTACTCGTCTGCCCAACCTCTTGTAATAACGAGAAGTTTTGCATGTTTCTCGCTCCGATTTGCAACATGTCAGCATATTGAGCCACTATCTCCACATCGCGGGGGTCAACAACCTCAGTCACTACGGGTAAATCATAGAGATTGCCGGCTTCGTATAAAAGCTCAAGCCCTTTTCTTTTTAAGCCCTGAAAAGCATAAGGTGAAGTACGCGGTTTAAATGCTCCTCCCCTTAACATGCTAGCACCGGCTTTTTTTACGGCCGCGGCGGTTTTTAACATTTGATCCTCGGTCTCAACTGCGCAAGGGCCAGCAATAACTACTTTATCTTTACCGATATTTACCTTACCTACCTTAACAATACTGCCCTTTGGCTGACACTCCCTACTTACCAGTTTAAAGGGTTTGCCTACTCGCAGTGCTTTCTCTACTTTGGGCCATAGTTGGGCTTTTTCACATAATTCATCGGTTATTTCTCCAATGACACCAATAACACTTTGATTTACTCCCGAGATCACATGGCAAGAAAAGTTCATCCCGGCTAATTTCTCACAGATAGATTTAATTTCCGCAAGAGTACTATTGGGTTCCATAACAATAATCATTGATCTTGCCTCCTGAAAAAAATAACCCCGTCCCCAAAGGGACGAGGTATTACTCGCGTTACCACCCTAATTAGCTAAAAGCTCACTCTTTACAGGTACAAGTCAAAAACTGATACCCGCTTCCTTTTAACGGTAGAAGTTTCCGTTTTGACCTACTTAGTTCAGCCAAACAACTCCGGGGAGAACTTCGCTTATGGCTTCCTGCCAGGTTTCCACCAGCCCTAGCTCTCTTTAAGTCTACCAAAAGATACTTTTCCCCTTCACAGTCTTTATTATTTGAAATAAGAATAGCAGGATTAAATTTATTTGTCAATGCTTCGGACTAACCTAGTGTAGTTATTCTGTGATAATGTCATGTTGAACTTATTCTGATAAAATGTCACCTATGAGAGAGGAAACATTTAACATGACTAAGCAGGAAGTAACAAAACTGAGAGTCATTGATCAGACTATCGCTAAGAACATTACGGTCAGAGAAGCTGCAGAGTTACTAAACCTTACCGAACGCCAAGTGTTAAGGCTAAAGAAAGGAGTATTAGAACAAGGAGCCACGTTCGTTATTCATAAAAATCGAGGCCGTAAACCTGGACATGCAATCTCTGATTCCACCAAAGACAAAATAGTTAAACTCAAGCAATCTGAGGTATATCAAGAAGCCAATTTCGCTCATTTCCAAGAACTTATCGGGAAATATGAGGGTATTTCCGTAAGCTATCCTACTGTCTATCGTGCTCTGAAAGAAGCTGGAATTACTAGTCCTAAGAAAAAGCGCAAACATAAGGTTCATAATCGACGTAAGCGAAAGCCCCAAGAAGGCATGTTAGTGCAAATTGACGCATCACCGCATCCTTGGATTATTGGCAGCGAGAGTTTTTCTCTTCATGGTGCTATTGATGATGCAACCGGAAAGGTCCTTGGTCTACGTTTTGAAAATAACGAATGTCTACGTGGTTATTTTGAAGTTATGGAGCAAATTCTTACCCATAACGGTATCCCCATTAGTATATACAACGATCGCCATACAATCTTCAGATCGCCAAACGACGGAAAACTATCCATAGAAGAACAGCTCCAAGGAAAACAAGTAAACCTAACCCAATTCGGCAGGGCAATGGATGAACTCGGAATTACAGTTATCTACGCTAAATCTGCACAAGCAAAAGGACGCATCGAAAGGTTGTGGGAAACACTTCAGAGTAGATTCCCAGTTGAATTTAAAATACGAGGGATTAATACCATGGAGGCA
>JAHDNZ010000019.1 GCA_018435125.1 Bacillota bacterium
ATAAATTTCGCAATTCCATCGGTATCTGTAGAATTTTCCGGCTCCTCGATAGCTATTAATGATAATCCGTTTATTTCTGCAAGTTTTAGTCATATTAGCGAAAATATTTTTCCATTTCCATTCCAATAGACAAAATACTACTTCCTAGTACCTAGATTTAGGTTTCAAAAATACTGAATAGAAAAAGGACTGCTACACAGTTAGTTTGTTGTGTAACAGCCTAGCATAATAGCAGATCGAAAAAAGACCACGGATTCAATTTCTTGAAAAAATTATGCCTTAATTTACACTGACCTTCTAAATTTCCAAGAATAAGTTTTGAATAAAAAAAGGGAGTCTCGCTCCCTACTTTATTAGTAGTTTTGCGTTCCTCCCTTCTTGTCTTAAAATCAGAAGGTTAAACCTATCGCTATTCTTCCTTCAATATTACTGATAGGACTTGAGCCAAGCTTAGCTCCGAAAATCAAATTGGAAATTCCTGTTTTAATATGGCATTCCGCTTCCCAATAGGGACGTAAGAGTCTTTGATAACTTGCTCCTAATCTAGCGTTAAAGACAAATACCTCTGGGTTAATTACCCGATAGACCAATCCAGCACCTGCTTCGCCAAAACTATCACCTTTAGGATGCACGCGGTATCTGGCAAAGCTAAAGATGCCAAGACCACTTCCAAAGTAATAGTCACTGCCAGCCAAGAAAGAGTTGTAATAAGCATACTCGCCATAACCACCGCCAAAGTCGCCACCATAATTAGCTAGCTCGGCTTTACAAGTTAGGTTTTTAGAAATCGGAAAGCTGGTATTTAACCCTACTACTAATGGCGTAGCCTGGAAATCAGCCCCTATAAAACCAACTATTCTCTTTTCGATGTTCTTTAGCTGCCAATAGGGCATCAGTTTGATGGTTATTTCTTTTCTTTCGCGATCCAAGATCTCCACCTTGGATCTTGAGGCTAGATTACCACTTGATAATTCTAGAGTATACTGGTCCTCAGGTAAATCCTCTAGGGTAAGTGGGGTCTTACCTCGATAAATACCATCAAGATAAACCTCAGCCTTTTCAGGTAGCGATTGAACAGTTAAGGTGCCAATTTTACGTTCTAGTGTTTCTTCAACTACCAGACGTTCATTGCTATAGATATTAATATTTTTAACTACACTGCGATACCCATCTTTAGAGATCTCTACTGTAATAAGACCCGGACCGGCTTCGGAATAGGTAAACGGTGTTTTACCCACTTCTTTGCCATCTACCTTGATCGTTGCTCTCGCCGGTTCGGAATAAAAAGTAATGGTGCCGGGCGGTAGTTGCAGCGTAGCTTTTACTAACTCTTTTTTTCCTGAAGTAAAAAGTAATCTCTCATTCCAGTCTCTCCAGCCAGGTTTACTCATTTTTACATCATGATAACCCGGTTCCACAAAGAAAGGCCCATACGGCGAATTGGCAACAAAACTGCCATCAATATAAACCATAGCTCCAGTAGGGTCGGATTCAAAATAGAGTTCAGCTGGTGAGCCGGTAACATGGAAAAAGACTGTTGAACTTAAACCCGGTGAAATCCAAACCGACTGCTCCTGGTTAGGATAACCGGGTACAGCTAGTTCTAAGCGGTAAAAACCCTTAGGAAGATCCAAAATCAAAGGGGTTTTACCTTGTTTAACATTATTTACATAACAATCGCCCTGGACATTGGAGTTAATCTGAAGTCTACCAAGCTTCTCAGGTAAAACAGGTGTGATTTTGTTTACAGTATCGGCCTTTACCTTGACTTTTTCGATTAAGTCTTCATGAAGTGGCTCCTTGAAAACAAGTTTGTATGTTCCTTCCGGTACACTTCTTATCGTTAAGGGAGTCTTACCGATTAAAAAATCATCAATAAATACAGTAGCTCCTCTGGGAATAGAATCGATCTCTAGGGTTCCATATCCAGCAACTATCTGCCTGCTCACAAAATCTCCTATCTTAATACGTAAATAAGAATCTTCTTTAATTATTTTGGCAGTCGCACGATTGCCATTGACTGAGGTAACTTCTATTTCGCCCACCCTTACCAAAGGAGAACGAGTATACTTAACAAAAGCTGGATTAGGTTCTTCCTTTCGGTAGACATTAAAAACCTGTCCTTTAAATATCCCTATCCCGCCACCACTTAATAGTTCAACAGTTAATCCGCTTACCATGGTAATTTTATGTTCGGTAGTTAGTGCAACATTCAATCTTTGTAAAAGTCCATTAGCCAGGTTCTTATCGATTGTTAAGGGGTTACCTGCTAAAACATACTCTAAACTCTGTCCACTTTTTAAATTATAAAAGCGAATCGCAGTTTGGTAGCTCGCCCCGGCAGGTTTAATTTCACCTATTATAACCGCATCTACCTTGTTAACTGCCAGTACTTCTCCGGGATATTTTTCTAAAAACGCTTTTCTGTCACCGATTAAAGTATCTACTTCACCACTGGTTAAAACCTTAAAATCTTTTTGGTTATTAAAAGTTTTATATAAAGTTCCACTGATCTTTTCTGCTGCCACCCACTGATCAGAAGTATAAGGTTTAACGCCAATTATAGCTACCTCGATAGCTGTTGCTGCCAAACTTAGCATAAATACCAGAGAGATACCTGTTAGATATTTTTTTAATATGCTACTCTTTGTCATCTTTTATCACCCCTCCCAAAGATTTTTTATTGTTATTAGCAATTAAAGAATTATTCTTCATACCACATTTGGACTCCCTAATATCCTAAACGTTACAGTTTTTTTTGCTATCCTCTTCCAAGATATCCATTATAGCGTAGCTTAGAATACCGGCTAAAGTAGCAACTTTACGAAATGTTGTGGTTACAGGAGTTTTATTGGGATCAGCTTCCTTTTTTTCTGGTGGTTGGAAATATTCTACTCCCTGATCTAAAACCTCGTTAACAATCTCTCTCAGTTGTAAAAGAGCATAGTGACGAGCTTTTTCTAGACGGCGTTCTTTAATTAATGCCAGTAAAACTTCAGGACAACGGTTCCAGGATACAGCCCACCAAACAGGCTCAACTTCTTTTAGTGGCAAATCTTTTTCAATACATTCTAAGACTTTTAGCATACCTTGTTCTAGGACCTGACTAAATTCTGTAGCTAAAATACTGTCTTTGAGCCCAGAAAGAATATCATGGCCAAAAGCTACAATAGTAGCTTGATAGCCTAAGCTATTGCCAACACTAATGCTCCCGTCAAAATACTCGGCATAAGGCCACCAGTTATTTGAGTGCACACCAAACCTGGCGATTAAGTGTTTGGCTACATCGGCTGCTAAATCATGGTAAATAATATCATTAGTCACTTGGTAGGTACGCATTAGGGCTGCTCCTGCATAGGCATCACCATTTAAAACATCATGTTCTTTGGCATCCAATCTTTTATAATAGACACCAGCTACAGAAGGATGCTGCATTTGCAAGAGAAATTTAGCTGTTCCAATTAAAATATCCTTAGCTTCATCAGCTTTAGCATAGTGATAAAGATAATAAAGTGCATCTGCTGCCGCACCTATTTCAGCGATATCTTTGGTTTGTTCTTTACCTCGGATAATATAAAATGGCTGTCCTAATGCCCCATCGGAGTGTTGCCTTTTAAGTGCCTTCTTTACTAAACACTTGGAGATTAACTGATAATTAGGAGAACCCTCAAAGACAAACTCTGCACAAAAAAGAGCAAGCGCTGCTTCTAGTGTAGTACAAGCACTAGCCATCTCCCCTAGTTCGCTATCTATTATATCGAAACTGTTTTGAGAAGTAACTATTTGCTTATTAAAATAGGGACAAAAAACCTTAAACAATTCACTTGCTAAACTCTTAATTTCATTGTTAAATAAGTCCATTATTTTTCACCAACCCTTTTTAATTTCAGTTAAAATTACAACTTTTAGCGATAACGTCTGTAAAATCTGTAATACGAATATGGTAGATAGGTGACAATAGTCAAAGCCAAAAGAACACTGCACCAACTAGGAATTCGCAAAAAAGAGAGTAGATAACCAGTTACGATCACTATGGCAGCTTGAAACAGAAGCGGTTTAGTGATATTAAAACTGTATTTAGCTTTTCTTTTCTTGCGCTTCCAATTATTAAAATCAATAACCTTCATTGGCCTCACTCCTTAGAAGGTTTTTACTTAAAATAAACAGGTTTCTTATTACCGTTGTTCTAGTCAGGATGATATTTCCCTGCCAAATAGACACTCAATACTTAACTATTCACCTTAAGTCCAATTTATTTGCTACGCCATTTATTAATTTTGCCAGTAAACCGTGTTTAGCTAAGGTTTATTACACTCAAAGGACCTATTATCTACCTGTAGCAGTATTATTAATCCGAGCTTAATGCTTTTTTTCATTATTGTTTAGAAAACCTTTTAACTCCAGACTGGTAAACTTCCCCTAAAAAGGCCTTTTAAGAAACCTTTTCTTTACTGAAAAGGTAGGATATGATGGGGGTATCTAGACACTTAAAATCAGAATCAAATTTTAGGGGTTATTTTTGAGTTTATCTTAGAAAACCATCTATCTTACACGAGGTGATGATTTGGATATGAAAATAATGCGTGCCATCGAACTTGGTAAAACTTACCGCGATGGTGAAAAAGAAACAGAAGTATTGCGACAAATAAATCTAGAAATTGAAGAAGGCGAGTTTGTCACCATAGCTGGTCCATCGGGTTCTGGAAAAAGCACTTTGCTTGGCCTTTTGGCCGGGCTTGATAAACCAACTACCGGTCAGGTGTTTATTGGTGAAAACGAAATAACTTCATTGAATGAGAACCTTCTGGCTAAAATCCGCGGTAAAATGCTCGGTTTTGTTTTCCAGTCATTTAATCTAATTCCCACACTTAACACTTTAGAAAATATCGAATTACCATTGTTTTTAAACAAGATCCATGATGTTAATAGAGCTAAGGAGCTTATCGATCTAGTTGGTTTATCCCATCGCAGTAAACATTACCCCAACCAGCTTTCAGGTGGCGAGCAACAAAGAGTTGCTATAGCCAGAGCTTTAGTCTGTGACCCTCCCATTATTCTGGCCGACGAACCTACCGGAAACCTAGATAGCAGAAATAGTAAGACGGTAATCGATCTTTTAGTAAATCTTTCCGCAGAGAAAAGCAAAACTGTCATTGTTGTAACCCATGATCTCGACTTTGCTCAAAAAGCAAAGCGAGTTATCCATATTAATGACGGACGGATTCAATAGGAGGGTAACTATGCATCTTTTTACCTTTGCCCTGAAAACTTTACCTCAAGAACTAAAAGGCGCTTGGCAAAGATCACTTTTGATTATACTTTGTCTAGCTGTAGGAATTGCCTCCATCTCAGCTGTTAAGATCTATACCGACTCCGGATTATTGTATTTTACCAGTAATATCAAAGACTATTTCGGTGCCGATATTATTATCTCTCTACCGGAAAAATGCACTCAAAGCCAAGAAGAGTTTCTTCTCAGTCAAGACCTTGGGATTCTTACCATCGTAGAAAACCACAGTCAGATTGCTTTTAACCCGTTTAACAAGCAAAACAATATGCCAGTTCAAGTCACTGTAATTGACCCCGACATTTATCCTTTGTATGGATCCTTAAAACTATTAGATGGTAGTTCACCTGCAGCACTACTCCAGGAAAAGCAGTCGGCTGTTGTGTCAGCTTCCCTCTTTGAACAGCTCCAGCTTAAACAAGATGGTCTTGTAATTGTTGGCAACACTCCCTATATTATTCGGGGTATTTTAGAGAGCAAAGCAGTTCCCGATGGCTTTATGGGACGAATCTATACAGCAACAAAACCTGGGCTTTTGGGAGGCTCTTTCTCTACAAGCCAAGCCTATCTTAAGCTTAATCCTGATCTAAAACTTAATACCGCCAAAGAGAAAATTACAACCATCTTTGAAAACGAACATATCTCTTCTTATGATGAAGTTAACGCTCATATCAACAAGTCTACCAGAATTTTAAGTAGTGTCGCTCTGATTGCTTCCCTAGCTTCTTTGCTACTTGGAGGTTTAGGAATAGCTAATGCAGCTTCAGTCATTGCTCGCCAAAAACTTAAACAAAGTGCGCTTATGAAATGCCTCGGAGGCAACACAGCTCAGATTGTTTTTATTATTGTGCTACAGATAACTTTTATAGCCTTTATAGGAATCTTAATGGGTTTTTTCCTTGGCTGGGCGCTTACGGGTGTTTTTCCGTCTTTATTTAAAGATATCATTGCGGTTAATATCCCCATTCAACCGAATTTGGAAATCTTTGGGCAAATAGCTATTATGGGATTACTGGTGACTATCTTCTTTGCTTTGCTTCCGGTGGTAAAGTTTACCCGCGTCAGACCTTTGGCAGTCTATAGAGATGACAACCCAGAAAAATTACTGCCAAAAAGCTCCAAACTGGTTACTAGTTTGGTTGTTTTGGGATTAACCTTAATTATGGGACTTTTTATCGGGGTAATTATTGATTTCCCTCTGGTTGGGGTTGGCTTTGCTATCGGTACTTTATTCTTTACGGCTCTTATCCACTTGGTAATAAATTTAATTCTCAAATTAATTTTGAAGCTCCCCATTTATGCCACTTCTACCGCCAAAATGGCCCGCAAAAGTCTAGCCCGACAGTCTGGGCGAGCTTCAGGTGCTGTTTTAGCTCTGGCCTTAGGCATCAGCTCAATTCTTATCATTTCCTTTATCCAAAAAGATGTTTCAGACTATATGGGTCAACTTCTCAAAGATCAAAAAACACCTAATATAATTGTTCTCCTAGACAGTAAAAGCGGTCCTAGCTCTATAGCTGTCGAGGAATATTTGCTTAATGACCAACGCGTCGTTGATATTTCCACACTTAAAATGCTAACAGGTAGTCTCGAGCAGGTTAATCATAGAGCTCTTAAGACCGAAAATTTGTCTGACCCGCGTTTTGCCATGTTGACCAAAGCTTTTGTCATTGGTGCTGTAGATCCTCTCAATATGCCACTAGAACTTAATTACACTGAAGGAGAAAAGCTTACCGCTGATGATGAGATAGTAATGGAAGAATTTATCGCTTCTTCTTTGGGACTTAAACTAGGAGACATTCTACAACTTAAAATTGGGGATGAAATGAAAGATCTTAGGCTTGTCGGTTTTTACTCGAATGCTAAAACAGGAGTAAATATCAGTGCAACTAGCTATGCTTCCAATAATGCACTAAGTAATCTCAGTTCTTCATTTACCACTGAACTTCTTCTGGCAAGAACCAAGCCAGGGATCTCTGGTAAGGAAGTAATTCAATCCCTACGGGCCAATATCGCTAATCTACGTTTTGCTTTTGATATCGGGCAACTCTTTGACATCTTTAACACCATCTTTATAGCTATAACCCGCTTCATGCAGTTTTTGGGAATCTTTGCCTTAATTGCTGGGCTAATTATACTTGCAGGTACCATGATCCTTAATAAATGGGAAAAGAGAAAGGAAACTGCTCTTATTCGTTGTTTAGGTGGTACAACTAAAGATGTTGTTCTTGTACAAATATGGGAAAATGGTATACTAGGAGTACTTTCGGGAATCTTAGGCATTTGGTTTGCTAACAGTATTAGTTGGGCCATTGATACTAAAGTATTAAAACTGGAGTTTATTCCTCGGCCTTTGACTAATATCTTTTCTTTCTTGTTAATATTACTTGCAGTATTAACAGTTGGAGCCATTTCTCTTTGGGATGTTTTAAAAGAACGACCCTTAACTGTACTACGCAATGAATAAAGATAATAGTACTTCTTTGGAGGTGTTAAAGTGGAAGGACCACGTCCGGTAAAAAAAGAAGAATTAGCAGATCTAATTAATCTTATTAACTATGTCTTTAGGACTAGCTCAGGTAAAATGCCCGATATGCAGATCTGTTTTCCGCTTTTTCTTAGTGAAAAAAACCTTGAACACCTACTAATAATGGCTGACAACGGTCAACCGGTCAGTCATACGGGTCTATGGCTAAATGATTTTCAATACTTTAGCCAAACCATGAAAGTAGGTTATCTGGGTTCTGTTTGTACCGAACCAAACTATAGAGGTATGGGATTGGCAACAACCCTTATGGAAGCTGTTTTAAATCACCTGGAAGAAAATGGTGTCGACCTCCTTTTAGTCTCCGGAGGAAGGGGGCTTTACCAGCAAGCGGGTTGTTTAAAAGAAGGCTCGGTAAACTGGTATTCCATACCCAAACAAGCCCCAGATTGCCGCTTTGATATTACAATTAACCCCCCGGTAGCTCTCATGAACGAGCTCTGGATAAAAGAACCTCTCCATAGCAAACGCTCTTTATCTAATTTTGAGGCTTTAGTGGAGGCTGCTGCTTTAGCTCGCTGTATTGATCGAGAATCGAAAGTCTACTTAGCTGGAACTATGGATACTCCGCTTGCCTATATACAAGCTGTCCATGGCCATGATGGCTCGGTTTTTATTTACGAATGGGCCGGTGAAAGAACAGTCCTTATAGAAATTGCGGCCTTTATAGCCAGTTTACCAAACTCCAAAGAAGTGCGTTGGCCTATTCCTTCCTGGGAAAAAGCGCTCCTCAGTTTAATGCCAAAAATTAAAGGAATAGCCAAAGATACCGAGAAACTCTCTGGCACCTATAAGATTGTGCGTTTTGCTTCTTTTATTGATAAAATCAGTAACTATCTTAGTGAAAGATATGGTCTTAGTCCGATAAAAGGTTGCGATCAAGAAGAGTTTCAGGCCCTTTACTATGAAGATGAAGCTCTTAAACTAAAACCCAAAGATATGCAAAAAATGTTACTAAGTGGTGTTTTGCCTGCCAATATCCCTCCCAAAATGAAAGAGGCTTTTTTACAAGCCTTACCCTTGCCTTTGCCTTGGCCAATTGGTTTTGATTTTATTTAAATAAAAAACATAACCATCATAAAAAGGGCTTATTAGCCCTTTTTATGATCTAAATACTCGCGCAGGAATTTTACAAAGAGTGTTGAATTGTATAAATTACCAAGAACGTCAGCTAAACCTTAATGTAAACACTTAGCAGTAATATATAAAAGCCCTTTTTCACCTCCTCGAAGACCAATCATCATACAAGTAAAATACTTAAAAATTTAGGTTGTGGTATAAACTGCCATTAATGGGCATGCTAACCTTAACTAAGCTTTTAGGTTTTTTATTTGGTATTGTCCTCGAAAAACAAGTTTTTACTAGGGCCCTACCAGCTTAGCTGGCTTTTAATATCTTAAAGAGGAGGCAAATTTATGCAAAGGACTTTAGTACTGTTTTCAACGCTGTTACTTTTAGTAGTATTAACCCTCACAGTAAGTGCCTACGATAAGTGTGTTGCAGTTAATGCTTTATCGTTAACTTACGGCTCTATAGGCGCTACCTATGAAACCCGTCATAACGATACTTTTTCCTTAGTTTTAGGTGCTCGGGTTAGTAGTTATGGTCTAAGCAGAGCTAGTTTTACCGGTTTAGCCGGTGTCCGTTATTACAAAGATTCAACCAACATGGATGGAATTTATTTGGAAGGTAAAGGTTTTGCCGGAATTACTGTTTATGGTGTAGGTTCTTCGGCAACCTTTATGATTGGACCTGGGGTAAGTGGTGGCTACAAATACGTCTTTGATAAAGGCTATACTATTGATGCAGGATTGGGACTGGGAATTCCTTTTTATATCAATACCACCTCTGGTTTTTGGGTGGGCGTAGACTTTGAGCCACGTATTGCCTTAGGATATTCATGGTAACCAAGCTTTGCAACCTTTAAAACCAATAGATTTTTTAAAAAACCCCTTAGCTAGCTAAGGGGTTTTAATTAGGCTAAATCTTTAACTACTTCTTCTAATTGAGCAACAACCTTGATCTTTTGCGGACATTTGGCTTCGCACTGATAACATTGAATACAGCTGGCAGCTGCTTTTTTTTCTGCTGCCAATTTCTGATAACCTTCTTTGGCAGTGTCTTTGAGCCCATAAACTTTTAGATAGTTCATACTGGTAAAATTAGCTGGAATATCTACACCTCTTGGACAGGGCATGCAATAGCCACAACCGGTACAGTATAACTCTGCCAGTTTTTTCTTTTCCTCTAAGATCTGCTCGAGAAGTCTTTTCTCTTCCTCACGGAGAGGCTTTTTTAGAGATGCAATCTTCATATTTTCTACTAACATTTCTCTGGTACTCATTCCAGAAAGTGCTACATCAACATTGGGATTACTTAAGACAAAACGCAAAGCCATTTCAGCACTGCTTTTTGTTCCACCCGGGATCAAACAACTGATCTCTTTGGAAGGAGCTCCTAATCTTCCTCCACCTACCGGTCCCATAACTGCCACACCTAATCCTTTTTGCTTAGCATAAGCGATAGCTTGTTCGTTACTTCTATCCAAAAGATTGTATTGGACCAACATCGTTTCGAAGTTGCCGGTGTCAATTAACTTAATCAAGTTTTCCGGTTTATCGTGGAAAGAAAAAGATATATGACGAATAAGACCTTCTTCTTTAGCTTTTCTGGCTTCTTCCAGTGGACCATGTTTAGCAGCAATCCGATTTACATATATATCCCAATTGATTGCCCACATATGATAAAAATCAATATAATCAGTATCAAGTTTGGCAAGGGAAGTTTCCAGGCGTTTTCTCCAGTTAGCACCACTTGCATCCTCAATAGGGTTTTTAGTCGATAGAATCACCTTATCTCTTTGCCCTTTAAGAGCCCTACCTACCAAAGTTTCACTTTGACCATCAAGATAATACAAAGCTGTATCTAGGTAGTTAATTCCCAGTTTAATAGCTTCGTTTACAAGCTCTACTGCAAAATCAGGATCTGTGGCAGGCAGTCGCATGGCGCCAAACCCTAGTCTTGATACCTTAACACCTGTTTTACCAAACTCTTGATATTGCAAAATCGACCCTCCTAATTACTCAATCGTAATAGCTGCTTTAGTCTTTTGTGATGCATAAATAGCATCTTGAATCTTCATAACATTAAGTGCCTCTTCGGGTTTGACCAATGGTTCTTTGCCTTCAAGAATACAGTCTACAAAATGTTCAATTTCAGCATGATAGTTGCTGCCTATTTTATCTCGGCGCAAAATTTGATTGATATTAATTCTTTCATGAGCTTCTGAGACAACAGTTAAAGGCTTGCCACAGTGGAACCTAGCTCCCGATAAGGAACCATAAACTTCAGTGCCAAAGATCTCATCATCCATAATATTCATCGCCCACGAGGTCTCTAAAGATAGGGTGGCACCGTTTTTCATTTTTATATAACCAAAAGCTGCATCTTCCACTTGATAATCTTTAGGATCGTAATCGCGGAAGTTATTGAGGCAACCCTTATCAGCAATCTTGGTATAGCTAGAACCTAAAACTGTTTCCGGTTGGGGGTTACCCATTAAATATAGTGTAAGATCTAAAGCGTGAGTACCAATATCAACTAGAGGACCGCCACCTTGTTTTTCTAAATTAAGAAAATCTCCCCAAGCAGGGATTCCTCTTCTGCGAGTAGCGATTGCCTTAGCAAAGTAGATCTCTCCGAATTCACCGTTATCAATTAAGCTTTTAAGAGCTTGTATATCCGGATCAAAACGCCATTGATAGCCTACGGTAAGGATTTTTCCACTCTTTTTATATGCTTTTACCATCTCGGCAGCTTCCTTGGCATTTCTGGCCATTGGCTTTTCACAAATAACATGTTTGCCGGCATTTAGAGCTGCAATTGTGGCAGGTGCATGAGCATAATTCGGAGTACAGACACTAATAATATCAATCTCATCCATCTCCAGCATTTGGTTATAATCGGTAAAAACGTGTTTGATCTCTAATTCCGCTGCTTTTTTTTGAGCACGTTCGGGAATAATATCACACAAAGCTACTATCTCAACTTTATCTTTTAATCTAAGATAGCCGGGTATGTGAGCACCTTTAGCAATGCCTCCTACACCGATTATTCCTACTTTTAGTTTTCCCACTCTAAAGACTCCTTTCAATTAACCTTAAATGTTTAGTTAGGTTTTACATGTTTGTTTTCCTCTTGTTATAAATAATAATTGTAAGCCAAAAGGGCAGTATTTAATCTGCCCCTAAAAGATCCTCTATGAAGTTTTGTAGATATTCATTTAATGCCATAAAATCCATTGCTTCGATATATAGTTTTTCAAGTTCTTCATGGGCTAAAAAAGCTCTGTTGAGTTCGGCAATGCCAGACTCTTCCTCCCTTGCTAGGTTTTCCAGCAATTCATTAGTGGTTTTTTTTATTTCCGGCCACTTAACTTGAAGATAAATCTTGGCCTCAGGTATATATAACCCTTCGTATGAGCTACCATCAAGAGGATCCATAAAAAACCAGCTATCATACCCTGAACCTATAAACAGTTCTGCAAGAGGATCTAAAAAGGTTGGTGTTAGTGAAGGACTAACACTAATGAGATAGGTTTTATCTGCTTTAATCTCTAATCTTTTTAAGCCCTGGGGTGTATAGGCTGAAATAAAGCGTTTCTCTTTGTTACCTAGATCCTCTTTGTATCTTACCCCACTTAATTCTCTTAGTTCATCCCAAAGCTTTAGATAGTGTTTTTTTGCCAAAGGTTCTGTACTTTTTTCCAACTCCGTACGGATTATTAAAGCTTTAGCTAAGGAAGCGTAAGCCAAATTAAAATGCTGTTTTGTTATGGCAAAAGCTTTTTCAATAGCTACTTGGTTTTTAATTAACTTTTCTCTTTTTAAAAACCTGCCAAAATCCATTATCTCATCTCTTACACCGGGAAGATTTGGCTCTAGTATATGGGGACTTGTCGCATCACTGATAAAGTAGCCAAGAGCATAATCAGCTACTGCATCTAAAGATTGCGGAGCTGAAGCACAGTAAAAAAAGACCGGTTCTTTAGCAATGTTTGCTACCCTATTCATAAATGATGACTTTCCAGTGCCTGGGCCACCTTTTATCATAATTCTACGCTTTGCCGAGGGATAAAAATCTTTAGCATAGTTAACCGAGCCCTTACCCGTATTGCTACCCCAAAAAAACTTTAGCATTTAAGCACAAGCTAAGCTGTAAACATTTTAAAGTGTTTACAGATACCTTGCTTCCTCCTTTCTTTAACCCTCTTAATATTCCCTGGCAACAACTATGCAACAAGTCCTAGTCCCTGCCGTTAAAATCAAAACCCAGGCTGCTATTTATAGCTTAGAAGGGATTGTCTTTTCAATCTCCACAGGCTTAAACATATAAAAATTAAAAGTACCACGGTAGTAACTAATGATTCCAGATGCAGGTAGTTGGTAAAGTGGCCAACATGAGGTTTTCCTGCCGGGAAAAAGCAGGTAAAGATCATATTCCAGGCAGAGTGAAAACCAATACATAACCATTTAGAGTGAGTTAATAGATATAAAAGGCCTAAAAAGAAAGCTAATATAAAGAGATTACTCCAGCCCAGAATGGTTACATAAGGATTATCCCATAAGAATTGCACTACCACAAATACCAAAGCAGAACCAAAAATGGCCGCGGCTTTGTTATTCATTTCTAATATCTGTTCGAGAACATAGCCTCTGGTTATCATCTCTTCTATATATGCTTCAGCTAGAAAAAAGATAGCTCCTAAAACTACTCCAAAATTTAACCCTCTCAAATTAAATATGCGTATTCCACCTGTTAAATTATCAATTGCTACCACCATTAAAGCTGCCAGTGCACCACATAAAACTCCTAAGCTTAATTTCTTTAAGGTTGACCTCTCTAATTCGAGGTAGTGGGTAAAATTAGCCTCTCCGAGAATATACTTAAGCCAAGCTTTAATAAGGAAAGAAAAAACCACTGCCTGAGTTAGCATTTTTAACCAAGGTAGGTTTATTATGGGTAGCTTGTCTACAAAAAGAGAAGTAATCATCATAAATGGGATTATTAAAAATACAAAAAATAATAGCTTTGCTAAGCGATACTTATCATTAGCTATCATCACCACTTCCTCCTTAGCAAAGGAGTAGCATTAAACGGTTAACCAAACCAAATACTTTTATTGGCTAACAATACACTTACTCCTGCGACTTAGCTTATAATAAATTACCCTTTCTAATCTATACCCTATGTAAAAAAACACCTATAAAAAGTTATTTCTAATTATTCTAACGATTACAAGGGTAAACAATAGTTCTTCTGGAAATAGTCAAGTAAGAAGAAAATAATGTCATCTAAATAATTAGCAACCTTTTTATCAGCATATTGGTCTTATTTATTTTTATAAACGTTTTTGGCAAATAGCTTTAGCCAATTGACTTTTCAAGGTCCTATAGTCTTTTGGGGGAGGAATAATTATGGAAATTAAGGTTTTATCAGTTAATGATACTCAGTTTATAAAGGAAGCAGCCATGCTGCTTTTCGATTCTTTTCCGCATAGCTTTCCGGATCTAACCTCAGCACTTAATGAGGTATATGAATGTCTTGAAACAGAAAAAGTAACTCTTGTAGCTGTAGAAAAATGGCATGTCATAGGACTAATTGGTGCTAAACCACAGTACGGTCTAACAGGCTGGGAACTGCACCCTCTGGTTGTCTTAAAAGAAAAGCGTCTTCAAGGTATCGGTTCGAAGCTTGTAGCTCAATTAGAAAAAGAAATATTAAAACGTGGCGGTATCATGGTTTATCTAGGCTCAGATGATGAGAACAATATGACTAGCCTATCAAACTGCGATCTCTATGATAACCTCTTTGATAGATTAAAAAATATCCGTAACTTAAAAAACCATCCTTTTGAATTCTACCAAAAACAAGGTTATGGTATAGTTGGAGCTTTCCCTGATGCCAATGGTCTTGGCAAGCCTGATATCTGGCTAGCTAAGCGATTAATAGCACAGACCTTCCCTAAAATCAGCTTGTGAGTCTACTAATTACCATAAGTTAATAGTAACTTATAGCTTTCTCAAAAACATTATTCTCTTAAAAAAATAAGCCCTGTTGGTTAAAGGATATCGTTTAACTTAGAAGAATTATATTCTTAGTATCAGTTAAAAACAATCTTAAGCAAGGGGGATGGAAGGATGTCTCTGAAAAATTTGCTGACTCTTAGCGGTGTTTTGGTATTTGTTGCCTTGGGAGTATTATTGACTCCCATAGCTCAAGCTGAAGAAACAACACCGGTAGTACTAAAGGTTATGAGCTATAATATCCAAATTGGTGCAACCACCCAAAACCCGGGCTGGGATGTTAAAAAATTTAACCTCGATGCCATAGCGGAAGTCATTAGAGAGCAAGATCCCGATATAGTCGCTTTGCAGGAAGTTGATCGGCTGAGATCCAGAAGCGGAAAAGCTGATCAGGTAGTATATCTGGCTGAAAAACTCGGTATGTATTGGGCCTACTCACCCTCTTATTTTGATATTGAAACAAGAGAGGGCCGAGGCATGTACGGTAATGCTATTCTCTCTAAGTATCCTATCGTAAGCAGCTATGCCCATACCCTTTGGAGAAGAGGCCAGCTAATGCCGGGCGAATATGATTGGGTTATTGAAAAGCGTTCCATCTTGGAGACCAAAATCGATGTAAATGGTCGTCTTATTAATGTCTTCTCCACTCACCTTTCCACCACAGCTGATCAAAGACAGATACAAACAGCAGAAATCAAAACCCTTTTAACACAGATGAAAGGGCCAAAGATCCTTATGGGAGATTTTAATGCTAAACCTCAAGATCCGGAGATGAAAAACCTTTCCAGGTATGTTGATGTTTTGGAGCAATCCCCAATAAAGGGCAGTCAAAGAGCAACCTGGCCTAATGGAACTGCATCAACCGAAGCTATCGACTATATTCTTGTTTCAAAAGAATGGGAGCTTAAAGAAGCCAAGGTTGTGATTGAAGAAACAGGTGCTTCTGATCACAATCCGATTGTAGCTATTATTTCACTCCCCTAACAACCTACTCTTAGGGAGGGCTAAGCCCTCCCTTTTTTAATATCCGTATAGATTAACCTACAAACTAAATCCGATATTGAAGTAATTCTAGCCTTTTATTATCCTTCGAGGAACTTTCTTTAAATCTTAGCCACAAGCTTTAAGCTTATTCTTTGCCTCTGCTTATCAACCTCAGTTACTTCAACTTCAACAATCTCACCCACTGAGATCTGTTTGGTAGGATGAATTCTGTTTCCCTGAGGTAATTTTGAGCTGTGTATTAAGCCGTCTCTTTTTACACCGATATCCACAAAAGCTCCAAAATCAACTACATTGCGCACTGTACCTTTGAGAATCTGGCCTACTTGCAAATCCTCAAATGTTAGAATGTCACTTCTAAAAACAGGCCCAGGCATATCTTCTCTGGGATCGCGGCCCGGCTTTTGTAAGGAATCTAAAATATCGACTACCGTTGGTACTCCCGCACTAAAGTTAACAGCAATGGTATTGGTATCTGCTTCGCTTAGTGCTTTTCTGAATTCCGGTTTTTCTATTTGTTGCAGATCATAACCTAAATGGGTGACAATTTTTTCGGTTAACTGATAGGACTCAGGGTGTACAGCTGTGTTATCCAAGACATTTTCTCCACTGGCAATACGCAAGAAACCAGCTGCCTGTTCGAAAGTCTTAGCACCGATACCTTTAATCTCTAAAAGCTCTTGACGCGAAGAAAATGACCCTTTTTCTTGTCGGTAACTTATAATTCTTTGCGCAAGTGTTTTATTGATGCCACTTACATATTGCAGTAGCGCCCAGGAAGCTGTATTTAATTCCACTCCTACATGGTTTACAGCCGACATTACCACATAATCAAGTGTTTTGGCTAACTCCTTTTGGTTAACATCATGCTGATACTGCCCAACCCCTATGCTTTTAGGATCAATTTTTACCAATTCAGCGAGGGGATCTTGAATTCTTCTGGCAATAGAAACCGCACCCCTTAAAGAGACATCTAATTGTGGAAATTCTTCTTTGGCCAGAGGTGATGCAGAGTATACAGATGCTCCGGCTTCACTTACAATTGCATAGTTAACCTTGGTAACCTCAGCAATATCACTTACCAAGGCCTCGGTCTCCCTTGAGGCGGTACCATTGCCTATGGTAATAAGATCGACCTTATATTTTTTAATAAGCTCTATCAATCTCTCTTTTGCCTCTTGATAGCGTTTTTGTGGCTCGTGAGGATAGATAGTATCAGTAGCCAGCAGATCGCCCAGATCGTTTACTACCGCTACTTTAGTTCCTGTTCTGTAGCCGGGATCCAAACCTAAAACAACTTTCCCTCTCACTGGAGCCAGCAACAGCAAATGTCTGAGGTTTTCCTGAAAAACACTGATGGCTTGCCTGTCTCCGGCTTCGGTCATCTCCCGGCGAAGATCCCTTTCTATGGACGGAGCTAGAAGCCTTAGGTAGCTATCTGCCAAGGCCAGCTCCAGCTGACCGGTAAATTTAGCTTCGTTTTTAAGCCAAAGTGCTTTTAAAGATTGGATGAGACTTGCCGAGTCGGCACAAACTTTTACCGTCACAAAACCTTCTTTTTCAGCCCGGTTGATGGCTAAAACCTGGTGAGGCGCTACATTCTTCAAAAGGGATTTAAACTCAAAATAATTCTGATAGGTTTTTGCTTCCGCGAGTTCTTGTTTGTCTGGTACTACTTGAACCTCTACATTTGCTACTCGGCGGGTAATGCGACGCATCCATTCTCTGGTTTTAAAATCCTCACTGATAACTTCAGCCACAATATCTCTGGCTCCGGCTAAAGCCTCTTCTAAAGTAGGTACTTCTTCGGTTATAAATTGTTCGGCCTTTGATAGAGGATCTTCTTTTTGAGCGAGAATAATCTCTGATAATGGCTCAAGTCCCTTTTCTCTGGCAATGGTCGCTCTTGTTCTACGTTTTGGTCTAAACGGCAGGTAGATATCTTCTACGGCTTGTAATATAGTAGCCTCTGCGATATTGGTCTCAATTTCCGGTGTAAGTTTGTCACCAATTAATCTTAAAACTTCTTCTTTCCTCGCTACCAAAGCCCGCAGATAGGTGACCCTTTCAGAGATATCTCTGATTTTTGTCTCATCTAAAGAGCCAGTCTTTTCCTTGCGGTAACGGGCAATAAAAGGTATTGTCGCTCCTTCGTCGAGGAGTTCAACGGTTTTTTCCACCTGCTCTTTTTTAAGCTTGAGTTCCGAAGCCACAAGATTGATAATATCCAATTAATAAAACCTCCTAACCACTAAAAAGGAGCCAAGAAAGGCCCCTTAACGACTTTTAAGCTTGCGTGACTTGAGATTTTTTAAGATCTCAGGATGTTCAAGCACTAAAGCTGTGCCCTTGGCTACAGAAAAAAGTGGTTCTTCAGCGATAAAAACGGGTAGATTAGTCTCATGTTTTAAGAGCTTATCTATGTTTTTGATCAAAGCCCCACCGCCGGTTAAGATGACACCATTTTCATAGATATCGGAAGCAACTTCGGGTTTAGTCTCTTCCAAAGTTGAACGAACTGCTCTTACAATTTCTGACAAAGGTTCTGTGATCGCTTCATTAATCTCGCGAGTATGCACCATAAGATTGACCGGTAAACCCGTAACTAAGTTGCGACCTCTTACTTCAATCTCTTCTTCTTTTTCCGGAAAAGCACTGCCGATCTTGATCTTAATCTCTTCTGCCGAGCGTTCACCAATAACTATGCTATAGGTTCTTCTTAGATACATAATAATAGCCTTGTCCATGGCATTGCCGGCAATTCGAATCGAACGACCTGCAACAATACCTCCTAGAGAGGTGACAGCGATTTCAGTGGTACCTCCACCTATATCAACCACCATATGACCTGTGGGTTCTTCGATAGGAATCCCCGCTCCAATTGCAGCTGCCATTGGTTCTTCAATTAAATAAACTTCCCTGGCTCCAGCCTTAAAGGCTGCTTCTTCTACGGCTCTTCGCTCTACAGAAGTTGCTCCTCGGGGAATGCCCACTACTAAACGAGGGTTAAACAACGAGGGTTTGACACATTTACGAATAAAGTAATTTAGCATCTTTTCTGTAACTTCATAATCAGCAATAACACCATCTTGAAGTGGCTGCACAGCGATAATATCGCCAGGGGTTCTACCAATCATGGCTTTAGCTTCAGAACCAACTGCTAAAATTTCCTTGGTATCTTTTCTGATGGCAACAACTGAAGGTTCATTAAGGATTACCTCACCTTTGCGACAGACTAATGTATTGGCAGTACCTAGATCAATGCCAATGTCTTTTCCGAAGATCATTAAATGTGGCACATTCTTGTGCCTTCCCCCCCCTCATTATTCCAAATAAATCCAGTTGGCTAAGAAACTTATATGCTAAGTTTAATTCTAAGCCTGGCAGTATATTGCCAGGCAATAAATCCCATCAGAGATTTTATAATAAATTACAGCCTGCTATTTCTTTGGCATATTGTACAATATCCCACTCATCTAAAATAACCTTGTCTCCATCTACTAAAGCGGGGATCCCTCTTTGACCTGTAGCTTTAAACAAAGCCTGGCGGTTTTTGGCTTCTCTCTCTACCCGCACCGGCTGATATTCGATTCTTAATTTTCTTAGGTTGTCCTCTATCCACAAACATTTAGGACACCATGGTGCACAATATAAGGTTAGCACAAAGTATTCCTCCCTGCCATGAGAATACTTTATGCGTTTAGGAATATATTTGCGCTAGCCTACAAGAATCTTTTCTTCCGGATAACGATAATTGGTATTTTTTTGCCGTTTACTCAAAGCTACCGCTACTGTCATGGGACCAACTCTACCGGCATACATCGTAAGAATTAACATAAACTTGGAAATCGAGCTAAGCTTAGGTGTAATACCTGTAGAAAGACCAACTGTGCCAAAGGCAGAGACTGTTTCAAAAAGAAGTGCTAAAAAGCTCTTTCCTTCTTCGGCAAAAGTAATAATTATCATATCCACAAATATAAGCATCATAGCTAAAAACACTACACTCATAGCATCGACTATAGTCTCTTTAGCCACTCGCCTTTGAAAAACCTCTGTCTCGCTTTTACCTCTGATCATATTTAAAACTGTAACTGCTACCACACCAAAAGTTGTGGTTTTTATACCACCACCTGTAGAAGCAGGCGAGGCCCCGATAAACATCAATACAATGGTTAAAAAGAGAGTTGGTATTTTAAGTTTTCCGGTTGGTACGGATTCAAAGCCAGCGGTTCTTGGTACAACCCCCGTAAAGTAAGCCGAGATCACTTTGCCACCAAAAGATAAAGACCCCAGAGTATCCGGGTTTTTATATTCGGCGAAGAAGACAAAAAACCAACCTACTATGATTAGAATCAATGATACCCTTAAAACCATGCGACTATGGAAGGTTAACCTCTTGTTTTTTCTCAGATGTAATAAATCTGTTATAACACCAAACCCAAGACCACCGATGATTAAAAGAGAGGATATGGTAAATAAGGTTATATAGTCCTGACTAAAGTCTTGCATGCTGTTGCCAAAAAGATCAAAACCGGCATTACAGAAAGCCGAGACCGAATGAAACAAGCCATAATAAAGGGCTTTCCCTGTCCCCAAAAGTGGCCTCCATCTAAAAAAAAGTATCACCATACCCATACCTTCAATAATAGCGGTGATTCTTAAGATTTGGCGTACTAACTTAACTAAGCCGGATAAAGTAAACTGACCTAATTCTCTTTGCATGACCACCCTTTCACGAATGCCGATACGTCTGCCAATCAAAAGAGCTATCAAGGTAGACATGGTCATTAAACCCAAACCACCGAATTGAATAAGAAACATAATCACTACCTGACCAAAAATAGTAAATGCCGTCGAGGTATTTACTACCACAAGCCCGGTAACAGCTGTAGCTGATGTAGCTGTAAAAAGGCTGTCAATCCAAGACATACTGCCCGGTGTTGTTGTAGCAATAGGTAAATGTAGCAAAATAGTCCCAAGAAGTATCACTGTCAGATAGCCTAAAGCTAAAATCTGAGCTGGGTGCATCTTTTTAATTGGCTTAATTGATATTTTCAAAGCATCGCACCTCAATTTAACTGGGTTAAACCAGGGAGTTTCTATTAAATTTCACCCACAACCCTTATTTCAGGTTCTAAAACGATTCCTTCTTTTTCTTTAATCGTTTTTTGAATCAGTTTAATCAAACTAAGGACATCCTCACAAGTTGCGTTGTCAACATTAACAATAAAGCCGGCATGTTTTTTTGATACTTCGGCCCCGCCGATTCTAAAACCCTTAAGCCCAGCTTTTTCTATCAAAGGTCCTACATAATTATTAGGAGGACGCTTAAAAACAGAACCCGCACAAAAATGCTCAATAGGCTGTTTGGATCGCCTTTGTTCTGTCAGTTCTTGCATCTTTTTTAAAATCTCTTTCTTATTACCACTTTGAAGTTCAAAGGTAGCTTCCAGAACAATTAAATCTTCTTCTAAAAAGCGAGAGTGTCTATAGCCAAAATGCAGGTCTTGATTAGCATAGGTCTTTTTATCGCCGTCACGGTCTAAAACCGTAGCTGTTTTTAAGACTTGACTTATCTCGCCTCCGTATGCCCCGGCATTCATAACCAGAGCTCCGCCTACACTGCCAGGAATACCAACCGCAAATTCAAGGCCGGTTAAGCCAGCTTTTTGAGCTTGTCTGGAAATGGCTGTCAAAGTAACACCAGCACCGCAGATCAGTAGTTTTTTTACGGTTTTTATTTCATCAAAGCCTGGGCCTATTTTGATAACCACACCTCTGATACCCTTGTCGCTGACTAAAAGATTAGAGCCTGCACCCATTATCATAATTGGCGCTTCCATACTTTTTAATATTCCTAATGCTTGGCGTAAATCCTTTATTGAATTGGGAATAATCAAAATATCTACCGGTCCGCCAATGTGAAATGTGGTCTGATTTTTCATCGGTTCTTGCCATAAAACCTCACCCTCGAGGTTGTTTTTAAGTATCTCATACATTTGATGCACTTTTTAGCCCTCCCGCATCTTCTGCCCCTACAACATAGTCACAGCATTCAAAACAGAATTCCTCGATATCTAAACCAATAAAAAAATGGTTGAGGCAGCAATGATAGCAGATTCTGCCATCTTTATCTCCAATTTCGATAGCATAATCACATACTTCCATTTAGAAAATTCTCCTTCCAAATGTTTAATCCTACTTAGCATTTTCAAGAGTTGGGAAAGTAAGTTAAAGTTAAGGCTTTATTTCAATTGCACCTTAGATAGAGAAATAAAGTTAAAAATATTTGTGTTTCCTTACTATTCTTCCCCATTAATTTAATTAGAGCCTAGTTTGAAGCAGATCAGCTTAAAATATGCTACAATTTTAGCAAAGGATTATTATAATGAGGTGAGGACTTGCGCATAGCACAGATTTGCTATTTAGCGCCACCTGCTGTAGGTGGAGTAGAAAAACATGTTTTAGAACTTAGCCGTGCACTTAAAAAACGTGGCCATCAGGTAGAGATCCACACCTCAAACTTTTATGATCTAAAAGCAAGCCCCTTACCCCCTATTACCCAGGATGAGATCCCTACCTATCGCTACTCTTCTAAGTTTGTCAAAAAGACCAAGTTTTTCTCACAGCCTATCCATTTCCCCGGCCTTATCTTGGGTCTTATACGAACTAATCCAGATGTGATTCATGTTCACTCTATGGCTTCACAGCACTTAGAGATAGGTTATCTTTATGCCAGGCTTTTTCATAAACCCTTAATTGTTACCGGCCACTACAGTGCAGCCGATCTATTACGCCTATCTACCAAAAGAAAAAAAGGCCAGAAAACAAAACGACTCCTTTATTGGGAGAAAAGACTCAAAAAAATAATGTCTTATGCTACTTTAATCGCGCTTACAAACTCTGAAGCCAAAAGTTACCGTGATTTATTTGGATTTCAAAACCTAACTGTTATTCCAAACGGTATTGATCTTAACGAATTTGAAGCTTCATTTAACAAAGATAACTATTTGCTTTATATAGGTAGGATTGTACCGGAAAAACGTCTGGAGTTTTTAATTAAAGCGCATAATAAATTACCGGTTAAAAAACCTTTACTGATTGCTGGCTATGCACCTGATAAAAATTACTTAAAAAAATTAAAGGAACTCTCTTCAAGTGGTATAAGTTTTGTAGCCCCAGAGAGAGAAAAGCTGTTACAGCTCTTAAAAAAAGCACAAGCCTTGCTGCTTGTCAGTAAAAATGAGGCTTTTGGGATTGTACTTTTAGAAGCCATGGCTTCGGCCACCCCCATAATTGCTAGTGACTCGGGTGGTTTTCCCGAGGTAGTTGGCGATGCCGGTCTACTTTTTAATCCTGATAGTGAAACTGATCTAATCGAAAAAATCTGCCTTTTGGAAGATACAACTCTTGCCCATAAGCTACAAGAAAAGGGCTTACAACGAGTCCAAAACTATGCTTGGGATCTTTTAGCTCAAAAAGTTGAGGAGGTGTATCTTAGCTTTGCCGGAAAGTAAGATAACTGTAGTTGTCACTGTGTTTAATGAAAAAAATAATATTGAAGCTTTAATTACCAGCCTACAAAGTCAGAGCCTAAACCCAATGGAAATCATAATCACCGATGCTAACTCCAGCGATGGCACCTGGGAAATTTTAACTATGCTCGCCCAAAATTATCCGCAGTTAAAAATATATAAGGTGCCCGGTAATCGATCTAAAGGACGCAATGTCGCCATTGAAAAAGCCAAAACAGAGTTTATCGCCGTTACCGACTCCGGTGTTATTGCTGATTATAGGTGGCTGGAAGAACTAGCCGATGCTTTGGAAGAAGGCGCTTTTGCGGTAGCCGGCTTTTATAAGCCCTTGACTCAAAATCGTTTTGAAGAAGCAGTGGCCCAAATGACCATACCTTCACTGAAAACTGTTGACCCTAAGCATTTTCTCCCCTCTAGCCGCTCTGTTGCTTTTAGGAAAACAGCCTGGGAAAAAGCAGGCGGCTATCCTGAAAATCTTTCCTACAATGAAGATACACCCTATGATCTGGCCCTTCAAAAAGCTGGCTATGAATTTGTCTTTGTACCGGAGGCTATTGTCTATTGGCGACCGAGAGGTAGTCTTAAAGCTGTATTTCGCCAGTTTTTCTACTATGCTCTAGGTGATGGTGAGGCTGGTATCCAATATCAAGACTACCTACCGATTTTTCTAAGATATCTACTTCTTGTTCTTTTCCCATATGGAACCTACCTAGCCTTGGTTTTATGGGCCATAAGATTTTACCGTGACTTAACTAAATGTAGAAGCCTGATATTTTTACCTCTACGGCTTACAATTGATATTGCTGATATGTCAGGCTTTTTATATGGTCGGAAAGAAGCGTGGGAAAAATGGCGCCAAAAATCCTCATCCTAACCATAGGTAAATATCCCCACCTTGGTGGTAAATCGGTGCATATTGACTACTTGGAAAAGCTTCTTCCCCAATACAATATTTCGCCTAAAGTAGTTTCTTTATCTAATCTTAATCTCTTAGAAAGAAATATCTGCCACCTACCCAGACTATTTTCTAACCTACCTTTAGATTTTTCACTTCGGCGTTTCTTTTTAGCTAGGAAACTTCATCAAAGCGATTATAAAAAAGACTACCCTTTATATTTAATTCAAGACACTCCAGCTTACCCTTTAGCTAAAGACAAACCCTATATCCTAACTATCCATGGCTCGGCAGCCGACGAATATGCCAGCAAAAAAGATATTAAAAAAAATTCCTCTTCCTATCGAAAACTGTTGCACGAAGAGGTTTTAGCTGCCCAAAAAGCCTCAGCTGTAATAACTGTAGACACTAATTTAAAGAATCAGATTATAGCTCGTTCGCATATAGATAGTAGTAAAGTAACTGTTCTAAAAAATGCTGTAGATAGCGAACTCTTCTCTCCCCCAGTGGACAAATCCAGTTGCAAAAGACAGCTAGGTTTTAGTTTAGACGATTATCTTACCTTAGTTTTAAGAAGATTAGTACCAAAAAATGGTGTAAAATATGCTATTATGGCCTTAGCTCTCTTACAAAAAAAACAAGTTAAACTACTAATTGCCGGTGATGGACCTGAAAAAACTTCTTTAGAGAGATTGGTTAGCTTTTATAACCTTAAGGAGCAGGTTGTTTTTTGGGGAGCAATACCTCATGAAAAAACACCAAAGCTGCTCCAGGCAGCTGATCTCGCTTTAATTCCTTCTGTCCCGCACGCAAACGTAATTGAAGCTACTTCGATCTCAGCTTTAGAAGCTATGGCTTGTTCTCTCCCAATTATTGCCAGTTCCATCGGCGGACTCGTCGAACTCCTAGCTCCTGATGCAGCTTATCTGATACCATCAAATGATAGCCAGGCCCTAGCCAGAGCCTGGCAGCAAATGATTGATAACCCTGATCTAGCCTCAACTTTTGCCAGAAATGCCAGACAAAGAGTTTTACAAGAATATTCGTTAACTAAATGGGCAAAAACCTATACTGAACTAATCGCTACTTGTTTAGGGGGTGGTAGTCATTGAAGATAGCAACCTGGCTACTTTTAGCATTTTTTCTTTATCCTTATTTTATCTACCCATTGATTTTAAAACTCTGGCCTAAACGTGAAAAAAGAAGTTCTTTCCCCAAAACATGGCCGAAAGTAACCCTTTTAATCACTGCCTACAATGAAGAAAAATTTTTACCGGCCAAAATCGCAAACTCCCTAGCTATCGATTATCCCGATTTAGAAATTATTATTGTCTCCGATGGCTCCACAGATAAAACCAATGCTATTTTAGCGGAGTGTCCACATATTAATTACTTAATATTACCTCAAAGAGAAGGTAAACCCACTGCCCTTAAAGCAGGACTTGCCAAAGCAAAAGGCGAGATCATCTGCTTTTCTGATGTCTCTGCCTTGTACCATAAAAGCAGTCTAAAACTACTAGTTGCTCCTTTGCTCCAGGCTGATGTTGGAGCTACGGGCGGTATTCTTTCTCTTCAAAAACAAATCTCTCCCCTTAAAGGAGAGATGGCCTATAGCGACTATGAGACTAAACTAAGAAAAATGGAAACTGCTATAAGTGGCACAATAGTATTGCCGGGAACCTTTTACGCGGTCAAAAAAGAGAATATCGTCATACCGCCTAAAGATATTATTGCCGATGACTTTTTTATTACCTGTTCTCTCCTAAAAAAAGGGTTCAGGCTTCTCCAGATTGAAGAGGCCCAAGCTTTTGAAGAGGCAAGCTTTAACACCGGAGAAGAATTTCAACGAAAAGCCAGAATTATTGCCGGTGGTATCCAAACCATTTTTCATTTCCCAGAACTTTTTGGGAGTAGATGGGGCTTTTTTCTTCTTTCACATAAGCTTTTGCGCTGGGCTGCAGTCTTTACCGGTTTGCTTCATTACCTGCTTTTACTTTTTTACCGTTTTTATCCTTGGCTGTTATTGGTAGAAAGTTGTTTGATTCTACTGGGATTATTAGGTATTCTAGCCGAAAAAAAAGAGCTGAATACACCTCGCGCTGTGGCTCTTTTAAGACATTTCCTAGTAGTGAATACCGCTGTAATCTGGGGTTTTTTCGGCTTGGTTAGTGGGAGGCAAACAGTTATATGGAAACGCTAATCTGGGCTTTAGTTCTCATTTTATTTACTATATTATGGGGTTTTATCTCTGCCAACAGGGTCTTTTTTAAACAGATCAACCTTAAAATCAAAGACTGGCCCCAAAAAAATACCCGCATACTCCTTTTATCTGATCTGCATACCTCTGGCAGTGGCCTGAGAATTAAACGCACCATTTCTTTGGCCAAAAATACACCTGCCGATCTTATCTGCATCACCGGTGATTTAATCGTCAGACGCATAGATCAAGAAGAGAAGGTGGCCCAGGCCTTACAAAAGATAACCGCCGGACGCCCCACTTTTCTTGTCTGGGGCAATAACGATTATAACCGCGAAATCGATCGCCAATATCTCTATGAGCTTTTAGAAAAACAAGGCATCAAAGTTTTGGTAAATGAAAGCACTACCTTTGAAAACCTTGTAATAGGTGGACTGGGAGACCCTTTTTGGCATAAAGACGATCTGGAAAAAACCCTCTTAACTGATGTAGACCTACTGCTTTCCCATACTCCTGAACCTATTATGAAGGCTGCGGGAAAAGTGAAACTTTTACTGGCAGGACATACCCATGCCGGACAATTTTGCTGGCCAGATGGTTCACCGCTATTACCGGAATTAAAGAAAGAAAAGGCCTTCTCTTATGGGCTTCACTTCTATAAGGGTACCTTTATTTACACCACTTCAGGAATTGGTACCACTAGACTCCCTTTAAGGTATTTTTGCTACCCTGAATTGGTTTTATTGGAGGTTACACCCGAATGACTAGATTATATTTGCTATGTGGACTGCCCGCAGCTGGCAAAAGTAGTCTTTGTAGGCTTAGACAAGGCCGCATTATCACCTCAGATATTATAAGATTAGCTGTTTTAGGAAATACAGGTGATTCATCCCACGATGAGTTTGTTTGGAATCTGGCCTTAGAAGCGGTGGAGTACTTTTTAGAGTTTAGCGACGTCTACTATGATGCAACCAACACCACCCAAAAAAGGCGAGCTCCTTTTATCTCGTTGGCTCAAAGACTAGGTAAAGAAGTTATCTGTGTCTGGGTTAGCACTCCCAAAAAGCAATGTCTAAAGCAAAACCAAAAGCGTCTGGGGTCTTTGCCTGACTGGGTTATTGAAAATGTAGCCAGAGATTTTGAAGAGCCCTCTCTCGATGAAGGTTTTGCCTGGATCGAAAGCTGGATAGCCAGCGAAAACGGTTTTAAGGGGTATTTTTCTCATTAAAAAGCTGTTGCTTTTAATTAGCAACAGCTTTTTATTTAAGCAAATCCCGGATACTTTTGCCGTATTTCCTCTAAAACCTGGGGTATTTGGCTTTCATCCTCTTTTTTCATCACTAAAACAATGCCATCTTTGACTACTACCAAAGCATCCCTAATGCCATCTAAAACAACTAGTGTATCTTCAGCATAAACAAGACTGTTATCTGAGTTGTGCTTTATAAATTGGCCCTTTTCACCGGCATATTTTAGATAGCTCCCCCAAGAGCCGATATCTTCCCAAAAAACCTTGAGAGGATAGCCAAAAAGCCTCTTTGACTTTTCTATGACACCTCGGTCGAGGGAGACAGGATATAAAGATGTAAATAAAGATGAATCTCTGCTTTGGGCTGCTCTAAAATGGCGGGGTAAAAAACAACCGATTTCAGCCAGGAGTTTTCTGGCCCAAGCAGCATAGATACCGCTGTTTATATAGTAGCCAGCCTCTAGAAGCTCTTTGGGATTTTCTGGTTTTTCTCTAAAAGCGACTACTTTTTTCATCTTTTTGTCGGAAACCTCCGTCTTAAAATAACCATACTGTCTTGATGGTTTATCGGCACAAATAGCCAAAGCTGTAATACTTCCCTGTGTCTTTATATCATAAAGAGCCTCAATTACATTTTCAAAGGGACTAATTAAGTGATCTATTGGAAATATCCCCACAAAAGCATCTTTGTCTATAGCCAGAATCTGAGCTAACCCCCAGGCTACAGCGGCTGCGGTGTTTTTACGGGCTGGTTCTAAAATTAACTTACAACCATAGGTAGGAATAACTTTGGAGGAAACAATCCAAATCCTATCTTTTGTTACCCACTGAGATACTCTAGCTATAGTTAACTCCAGCATGGTATTAGAAGCAAGGTTAATAGCTTCTTTAGTCTTTGTCTGTTTGCGAGACAGTGGCCAGAGTCTTTCACCCAAGCCCCCTGCTAGAACTAGTGCGTGATCCATAATATTCAACTCTTTTCAAACAATTAAGTTACTTTTTCAATCATTAAGACCTTTATTAACTAATAGTAACTAAAGAAAAAGCAGAAGAAACTCTTATTCCTCAGGCTTTAATCCAGACCATAACACCAACTTACACCCATTAGTGATTTCTCATAAAAAAGCAAAAGACCCCCTAGTTAGGGTCTACTTTCACTTATAGGTTATAGGAAAGTCATCTCTCTAACCATGGCTATTACCTCTGGAGAAACCCCTTTAGTACCACAAGCTAGAGCTAAGGGTACCGGTTTTAAACAACCGTCTTTGTAGGCCACCATTAGATTATTTTGACCCTCTTGCAGTAGTTTAATAGCTTTTCGTCCAAAGCTTAAGGCCATAAAGACTTCGTAGGCAGTCGGCACTCCACCTCTTTGAATGTAGCTAAGCACAATAGCTCTGGTTTTTTTCTGTAATTTATCTTGAAGGTAATCTCTCAAACTCAGCCCAATTCCCGCCAACATTACATTCCCGAATGCATCTGTACCGGCTTCGATCTTGTGATGATCAAAACCTTTTACACCCTCTGCCACTACAATAACATTACTATTAAAGTTCTGTTCATGCCGGAGTTTTAGTTTTTCAACCAGGTTTAGTACATCAAAACTCATCTCCGGTAAAAGGATAAACTCGCTACTTGCGGTTAAGCCCGCAACAGCTGCGATCCAACCGCTTTCTCGTCCCATTACTTCAACTACAATATCCTCTTTATGAGATTGGCATGTAGCTCTAACATTGTTGATAGCGGCAACTACGTTGTGGATAGAGGTATTAAAGCCCACACAGTAATCCGTCTGGGGCACATCATTGTCTATGGTTTGAGGTATACCTACTACCTTAAGCTCTAAATCATTAGCTATTTTACTAGCTACTGTAAGAGTATCGTTGCCTCCGATAGCAATAAGTCCATCTAAAGCTAGGTCTTTTACATTTTTAGCTATGACTTGGACTTGTCCTTTTTGTTTATAGGGGTTTGTCCTTGATGTTCCAAGGATAGTTCCGGAGTTATTAACTACACTAAAGGTTTTCTCTAAAGATAAAGGTAGGTAGTTTTTTCCCAGTACACCCGCCCAGCCATCTATAAAGCCAATTACTTCGATTTCTGCTTGCCTTGCTTCAAGACAGATCCCATGAAGTACAGCATTTATGCCAGAGGAGTCCCCCCCTCCTGTTAAGACACCAATCTTTTTTAAAGAGCTTTGAGGTTTCACTTCCTTTAGCTCCTCCTTTGAAAACTCAGTTAGTAATTCTTACTGATTATCTCTTTCCCGGGTAATTTTAATTCTCTTTGTATCTGCTTATACCTCTTTTTAAACTCTTTTAAATAGTGTGAAATCGATACCAATTGAATAATTCTGTATTTTATAACCATATTATTACCGAGGAGCCTTTTTCTTCTTTCCTGAAAATTTAAAAAAGGTAAGTGCAAAGGTTCCCTAATAAAACAATAAAGGGGTATGAGTATGCAAAAAGGTTGGCTTTTTTTTATTATAGCTATGCTAGTCTTTTTAATAGCTAGTGGAGCTATAGCAGACGAGGTCTATTTAAGGGTTGCTTATGTTAAAAAAGGCCCTAAAATCGATGGAAAACTAGATGATGAGGCCTGGAAAATTGCAGAACAAAAAGGTGGCCAAGGTGTCCTAGAGTGGCATTTACATGGTAAACCAGCTACCTACAAATCCGATCTTTTCATCTGCTTTGATAACGATAACCTTTATATTGCCTATAAAAACTACCAGAAGAAAGATACGGTAATTGCTACCTTTACCACCGATGGTAGCCCCTCTTGGACCAAAGACGATGATATTGGCTCGTTTATCTCTACCACTTACCCTGCAACTACTTGGATGCAGGCGCTATCAAACCCAAACAGCATTCGCACTACATATAACATGGGCAGCAACGATTCTTGGGATGTTGCTTGTGCTGTTTATGACGATTACTGGGTCGTAGAGCAGTGCATTCCCTTTGATAACTTCAATGTGTGGCCTGAAGCCGGTGATGAATGGGCTGGTAACTTTACTCGCCATATTGGTGCTAATACCGGTGCCGGAGATATTGAGTGGTTAAGCTGGAGTCCTCTGGTTAAGGCTACCTTCCTTGATGCCACAACCATGTGTCTTTTGGAGTTTGTAAAATAAACTTAAAAGCTATCTACTGCACAAAGGCTTTTAATAAAAGCCTTTGTGTTTTTTGTTTTAGAGTCTTTTCGCTTAAGTCTAATTTCCCGCAAACCACCTTTTAAATCTTCATTTTACTTGATTATCCCCAACCCTTATTTAGTTATTTTAAAAACCTGTTTTTACCAATTTTAGCTCACAAAATACAAAAACTTAACAATAACTACACTTTTTAACTTTTGGGTGGCCTTTCTTGCAGGAAAATCTTTTCTCGATTAGAAGTTATCTATTAAGTAGAGGCCTTGATGTGGGGGAGGAGAGCAAATAGCCTCTAATGTTCATCCTAAACTTAAGGGGGTACATTTTGTGAAGAAAAATTTCTCATTCTTTCTAATTGCTATTTTGGTGCTCGCCATTGCTGGCTTGGCAATTGCTGCCGATGTCTCAGTGAGCGCTCCTCAAGTTAAAAAAGCTCCCAAACTTGATGGAAAATTAGATGACGAAGCCTGGAAGATCGCTGCCGATAAAGGTGGCAAAATTTCCTTAAATTATCACCTTAACGGCAAAGCTGCTTCTAAAGATTTCCCAACCGAAGTCTATCTATGCTGGGATGTCGACAATCTTTATGTTGCCTATAAATGTTTCCAACCGGAAAATACAGTTATTGCCACTGTAACAAACGATGGAGGCTCAACCTGGACCTGTGACGATGATATTGAGTTTTTTATCGATACCCAATATCCTGCAGCCACATACAAACAGTTTGTCAGCAATCCTAACGGCATTCTCTCCGTTACCCTAAATGACTGGGAAGCAGTAGCTGAGATCTACAAAGATCACTGGGTAGTTGAAATGGCTATTGCTTTTGACGTCTTTGGAGAATGGCCAGATGTAGGCGACGAATGGGCAGCTAACTTCTCCCGCCACCTTGGTAACTTTAACGGTGCAGGAGATACAGAGTGGCTTACCTGGAGTCCTCTCGTACAATCAACCTTCCTTAGTGCTGCTACACTCTGTTCTGTGGAGTTTGTTAAGTAAAAAAGAATAACAGCGTTGCAGTTATTCTCCTCCCGAAAAAGCTTCCGGTTATCCGGAAGCTTTATTATTATAGCTTAAAACCCAAAGAAACGTTGCCAGAACTGTTGCAGTTTTTCGGTTACTTCATTGATAAAGCCTACCCTATCTTTAGCCGGGAGATTATCCTTCGTAAAAGCATAGTAACGCAAAAGCACTTTATCACTGGAACTTTGTTTGCCTGTATAAACATCAATACTGACCCTTTGGACATTCTGCGGCATCTTAAAATCAATAACCGGGTAATCTTTAAGATACTCCTTGGCAAACACTTGAAAAATTCTGGCCGACATCGAACTGCCAATAACCGTGTTTCCATACTGCATCGGTTCTGATTGTCTATCATTGCCAATCCAAACTGAAACAGCTATCTCAGGCGTAAAGCCCACAAACCAGGCATTGGTGTAATTATCTGCTATCCCGGTTTTACCGGCTGCAGGTCTACCTATTCTAGCGGCTTTACCTGTACCATATTCCACCACATTTCTTAACATGTCGGTAATCATAAAAGCCTCATCAGCCTTGATAACTTTTTGAGTTTTTCTCTTTGCAGAATAAACAGTCTTCCCTCTTTGGTCTTTTACCTCGTAAACATAATAAGGTTTAATATAGATGCCTTCTCTGGCAAAGGTTGCATAGGCTCCTACCATATCAAGCGGAGTTACACCATCAGTCAAACCCCCCAAAGCCAAAGCCAAGTTGCGATCTTTTTCTTTGGTAATAGAGTGAATGCCTAAACTATTGGTAAGCTGAATAACCTGCTCTACCCCTACATCAGCTAGCACTTTAATCGCTGCTATATTGCGCGAACGTTCAAGAGCATAACCCATAGCAATATCTCCCAAAAACTGATTGTCATAGTTGTTGGGTTGCCAGCCATCTGCAAAATTTACCGGAGTGTCTGGTACTAAAGTAGCGGCGTTGTGACCTTTTTGCAAAGCAGCTAAATAGATAAAAGGTTTTAGGGTGGAACCGGGTTGTCTAAAAGCCATAGTCGCTCGGTTAAACTGATCCTCTCCCCTGCCTCCAACCATAGCCTTAATACCGCCACTTTCAATATCGAGGACTACTAAGGCAGCCTGTGGCTGAGTTAAACCGTTTTGATCTATTTGCCCATTAGGTAAAGTAGCCAGAACTGTCTCTTCAGCTATTTTCTGGGCTTTAAGATCAAGAGCTGTATATATTTTATAGCCCTTTGTTTGGAGTTGATTAAGATCAAAGCCTACACTTGTTAGTTCCTTAAGAGTTTCAGAAACATAATAAGCTGGTGCCATATTTTTAGGAGCTTGTTTGGTATTAATGCTTTCCTCCGCAGCTTTTTGCGCTTCTTCTAAACTTATATAACCCATATCAGCCATAGCCTCTAGAACAATCTGTCTTCGCTTAGAAGCATTTTCTAGATTGATAAAAGGCGAATAGTAACCTGGCCCGTTAATAATACCTCCGAGAAGAGCAGCTTCCGAGAGGTTTAACTCAGAGACCGGTTTTTGAAAATAGTATTCGGAGGCAGTCTGAACTCCATAAATATTAGGCCCAAGATAGATCAAGTTAAGATAATATTCAAGAATTTCTTCTTTGGTATAGCGGGTTTCGACCATAAGAGCTAGGGCAATTTCCTTAATCTTTCTAATCAAAGTCTTATCATGACTAAGAAACATGTTCTTAACTAACTGCTGAGTAATAGTACTCCCACCCTGAGCTTTGCGCCTTTCTTTTATATCTACGATAACCGCTCGCAATAAACTTTTAAAATTAACTCCTTTATGTTGCCAAAAAGCCTTATCTTCAATAGCTACTACAGCTTTTTGAAGATTTTGAGGGATCTTTTCTAAAGGTACATATTCTCTATTTTCATGGTAAAGGTAACTGACAATATTGCCATTTTGATCGTAAATCACACTACGTTTGGCAAAGTTAAATTCTAAATCGTGAGCGAAAACACTTCTGGCCAAAAAAGCCGTACCAATTGTTATACTTATTAATATAAGGGCAAGAAAAATCAAGATAATTCTAACAAACCGTTTTTTTCTAAAACTCATTACTCTAGATCACCTTCTTGTTAGCTAAATAAATCAGCTATCCATTTCTTATTAGATTCACGAATAACCCTCAAGCTACCTGCAGGAGAACTTTTCCTACGGGGAAGGTTATTACCTTCGGTCCTCGAAATTATCATCATGATGATATAATGTTAAAGAGGTGACTGTTTTGAAAATAAATCGGGTTTTATGGCTCTTTTTGATCTTATCCCTGATAGTACTGGCCAAACCACACCTCGCCCTGGTTGGTGATTGGGATCTATATCTTAGTACCTGGTTAACTGAAGCCGATGTCTCTTTTCTAAATTTATCATTTTCAGATTTAGAACCTTCTTTATTGGAACAATTAGATGTTCTTATTATAAACCAAGCTCCTAAACTTGGTGAAGGGGTGGTAAAAAACCTTAAACGCTACTTACGTTCCCATAAAAAGCTGGTTATCTTTAGTGAAGTTATAGCCCAAGATCTTATCGAAGGCGCTTTAGAAGATGACAGTATTGCCTATACTCTGGGAATAACAAACCTAAATCCACTTACAAATGTCGAGCTGGTTTTAGGTGATAAAACCCTTCCCCTAAAGGAAGCCTATAGTTTTAGTCAAAGAAAAGCAACCGAGTTAGCTATATATAATAACAACGAAGTTGCTGTCTCTTACAATAATAATGCTCTTCTCATTGGTCTTAGATCCTTATCTTTTGAGCTAGCTCAAAACAATGATTTAAAAGAGCTTTTTTTTGCAGCCTTAAAAAGCTTTTTAATAACTAGAAAGCCCTTAGAACAAGCCCGAAATAAGATCCCCCTTGCCGACTTACCCCATGACAAAATCAACCTCTATGAAAAAGCTTTGGAATTAGAAAGGGGACTGGATAAGGTGAGCCTTGGAAAAGCTCTAAGTGATTACGATGAAGCTTTAGCCCTTTATAAAGAAGCCTACCTCTACACTCTGCCATCTAGAGATAGAGAAACAAGGGCACTCTGGTTTAGACCTCCGTCTAGTAAAAGAGAGATAACCGAATCTTTAGACCAAATGGCAAGTTTGGGAATTAATTTAATTTTTGTAGAAACCTGGTGGGAAGGTAGCTTACTCTATCCAAATGGTCCTGTAAATCAAAGGCCTGAATTTAGGGGTTGGGACCCCCTTGAGTATATTATCACTGAAGCCAAAAAAAGAAATATTGAAGTCCATGCCTGGTTAGAGGTCTTCTTTTCCGGTTATAAAAAACCAGGTGAGATTCTGGAAAAACATCCTAACTGGGCTGCTGTGGGTATAGATGGCAAGATACCTGTCAGAGCTGAGGATGATAAATACTTTATCGATCCTGCCAACCTTGAAGCCCAAGCTTTTTTAATAGATATGTTTGTAGATATGGTTAAGAGATATAACCTTGACGGGTTGCACCTAGACTATATTCGCTATCCTCTTCAAACTCCGGTTGCCTATAGTTTTTCTCTCTCTAGTAAAAAACGTTTCGCTCAAACTACCGGGCTCGAATTTCCAACCGGTACTTCTCATCCTAATTGGGTAGCTTTTAGTAAATTTAAGGAAGAGCAAGTGACTAATTTTGTCGCCTCATTACGTGAAGCTGTTCTTAAATTTAGACCTTTACAAATTTCAGCAGCTGTATTCCCGGGTAACGATGCCATTATTAATAAAAACCAAAACTGGCCTTTATGGATTGAAAAGGGGTATTTAGATTTTATTAGCCTGATGCTCTATAGCCGATCTACTGCCACGGTAGAAAACTGGATTCAAGATTCTAAAAGGCAAATAGGTGACAAGATCCCCTATTACCCTGCTTTAGCTGCTATAAGTATCCCCGAAGGAGACCTCTTAATAGAACAAACACTCTTAATCCAAAAATACACTCTTCCCGGTGTGGCCTTTTTTGCCTGGAACCATTTTAACACTGATATTATTAATAAACTAAGCCTAGGACCTTTCCGTATTAAGGCCAAACGGGAAGAGTTTAAATAACCTCTTATAAAGGAATGGGATTTAATTTAAAGAAATATAGCTTTAGGTCATCCACTAAAAATTTAAAACTAAGCCAGCTTAGCCATTTTTCCCAATATTGATATCAGCCATATAAATATCAATGAAGAATCTTCAATTTAACTGCGAAAAAATGTTTTAAAAATTAGAGGTGACATTCTTTGGTATTTGATCTTCTTAAAAACATTTTTCATTCACCGGTTGATCTGACTGATTTAATTAATAGTAAAGACCTTTCTAGTATAATGTCTTTTATAGCTACGGACGCACAAGGAGAAATTATCTATCTTAGCAGTCAGGGTCAAATCATTCTAAGAGATCTAGCTAAGCAAAAAAAGCTACCCCCCGTTTTAGAAAACCAACCCTTAGAAAAAATATTAGGTAAACCATTTAGAGAAACTGTGCTTGGCCTAACTATCTCTTCCAAAGAAGAGATAGTCTCACAGTTACTGCAAATAGGTAGAACAAATTATGTTGTGACAACCAAACTATTACAAGATGAAAAGACCGGGGCAATTACTGGTTGTATTGCCTGTTATGTAAAAACAAATCCTCAAAGTGATCACACGGTTAAAAAAGCCCTGAGCTCTTTTATTAAAAATGTCCTCCAAACAAGAAACTATAATATCATAGGCTGGGTAGACCATATCAGTGCATCCCATGCCATCCAGCTGATACAGTGTGTTTTAAATGTAGGGCACAAAATTCGCATACCAGATTACTGTCCTTATAAAGAAGTCTGTGCTTTTCATCCCATTAATGGCTATTGTGCTCTTGATAGACGTTCTTATGCTCGTTTTCCCATAGAAAAAAACCTTAGAATAAGTCTTGAAACAAGTCAAGCTGGCATGGATGTTTCTCCTGACTTAAAGGGTAAGTTTATTCATGGCTCTTCACTTGATATAAGTGCCGGTGGCATTAGGTTTTTCAGTCCGCTTCGCTTTCCCCCGGGATGTGTTTTAAAAATCCATCTTGAAAATGAGCCCCCCATCAGAGTTAATGCCGAAGTAGTATGGCTGACTCCACAAAATAACGGCTTTGTCCATGGCTGTAAATTCATCGACCTTAACCCACAAGCTTCAGCTACCATTTTGCAACTAATTTATCAATTCCAGATCGCCGATAAATAGTTTGACTTTTAAATATCTGTATCTAAACAGTTTGTTGGTTTAGTTTTAGTACTACGATAAGGGGAGGATAGACTTGAGTAAAAAAATTGTGTTGGTTTTTATTGTCCTTGCAATTAGTGTATCTGCTTTGGCTGCTACCAAAGAGATTGATGTCTGGCTAACCGGTCACAGTAATGAAGAGCTACGCATAATTAACGAGGTCACCGAAAGTGATTTTACAGTTGCAACCGGGATTAAAGTCAACTATACCACACTGAGTTGGTCTGATAACGAAAATCGCTTTCTTCTAGGGGCTGCTTCTGGAGATGCTCCGGATGTAGGCGGTACAGGTCCGCTTCTACTGCCGGAACTGGGCTTAAGAGGGGCTTTAATGGACCTAACCAATATGCCGGGATTTAAGGAAATATATAACCAATCATATCCCAATTTCTACCGTTCTTTGCAATATAAAGGCTTAACCTTTGGTCTTCCTTATTTTTCCACTGTAACCACTGCTTATATTCGCGACGATATCTTTAGAGATCTGGGTATTAAAAGCATCGCTACCTGGACAGAATTAAAACAAGTTTTACCAAAACTCCAAGCTAAAAAATCTAACCTGCTTTTACAATTTGGCCTGGGTGAGATTCTTTATGCCGATGTCAATATGTTCATGTGGCAAAGAGGTGCAGATGACTATACTCCTGATTTAACCAAATCAGGCTATGACTCACCTGAATGTATCGCTGCTTTTAAAGAGTATGTAGAACTTTACACCAAATATAAAATCCCAAGCGAAACACCTATGTTCCAGGGCTTTGTTAGCGGTGATTTGTCCATAGTGCTCCAATACCCCTTCTTTTACCAAAACCTAACTCATGGAGCACCTCAGATTGCCGGTAAATGGAGCATAGCTGAAGTACCCGGTACCATTTTAGATGGTAAGCTAGATCGAACTACTAATGCTGGTGGTTCGGCAATTGGTATCTTCCAAAGCTCTAAAAAGAAAAATGAGGCTTGGGAATATCTAAAATGGTTTTCTAGCGATAAAACTCAAATCAGTATTGCTAATCGCATCCACAACGAAATCCCAGGCGCGTTTTTTATGCCAAGCAACCGCAAGGCGATTCCCAAAATCGACTTTAACAAAGAAGCCCTTTCTCTGTTTAGCAAGGCTCTAGAAAGTGGTTCGCGCTCGATCTATGGTCTGGTGGCACCTAGACATCGCAGACGTTATCTCCAGATGGCGACTCAAAGATGTGTTTTGCAAGGTGAAGACCCGGAAAAGTCCATTCGCTCAGCTGCTGAAGAGCACAATGCTGAAATCAATAAAAAGCAAGTTGAATACGATAGATTTATTAAAAAGCTCTTGGAATTACAAAAAAAGAATTAGCTCCCTAGAAAATCTGCTTTACTAGCCGAGCTAATAGGAAATCTCTAGTAGAATTTGTTAATTAAAAAGTTGACCTAAAAAACAGAGTGCCATTTACGGCACTCTGTTTTAACGTTCTCTTTCCAGATCAGCTTCTACCATCTCGGTAATTATCTCTTTTAAGGTTGTTTTGGCTTGCCAGCCCAGCTCTTTTTTAGCCAGAGAACTGTCTCCGCAAAGCTCTGGAACATCGGCCGGTCTTAAAAAGGCCTTGTTTGAAACAACATAATCTTTATAATCCAAATCCACAACCTCAAAAGCCATCTTGACCAAATCGCGAACCGAATAGGTTTTGCCGGTTGCAATTACATAATCTTTGGGCTTACTGTTTTGCAGCATAAGCCACATAGCTTCGACATATTCCGGGGCATAACCCCAGTCTCTTTTAGCCTCCAGATTGCCAAGACACAGTTTTTTCTGTTTTTTTAAGGCTATTCTAGCCACAGCTTGGCTAATTTTCCTGGAGACAAACTCTTCTCCCCGACGAGGTGATTCATGATTAAACAGAATCCCAGCACAGCAAAACATCTGATAGGATTCGCGGTAGTTAAGCGTCATATAATGGGCATAAGCCTTGGCTGCCGCATAGGGACTACGCGGATGAAAGGGAGTTGTTTCTTTTTGCGGGCTCTCAGATGCTAAGCCAAAGAGCTCAGAGCTTGATGCCTGGTAAAATTTAATCTCCGGGTTAAATCTATAGCAGGCTTCCAGCATTCTGGCTGCTCCAAGACCGGTTATATCTCCTGTAAGGATTGGCTGATTCCAAGAAGTGGCCACAAAGGATTGTGCGGCCAGATTGTATACTTCATCCGGTTTTGCCTTCTTTAAGGCCAATAAAAGGGAACCACTATCAGCCAGATCCCCTTCGATAAGTTCGATTTGATCTAGGTAGGGTTCGATTCTCCAGTAATTGGCTGTACTTAAGCGGCGTACAAGTCCATAAACTTGATAGCCCTTTTTTAACAAAAACTCTGCCAGGTAACTGCCGTCTTGCCCTGTAATGCCTGTGATTAATGCACGCATGGTATCACCTCTTCTAACATCTTAAATGCGGCAAACGTTTAAGTGCTTAATCCCACTAACAATATATGTCTCTTTGCAAAAGGGCCTGCCAAAGCAGGCCCCTTTATAGAAAACTTTAGGGTCCTTTGTTTATTATCTAATTAGGCGCCACTTATTATAAACCCTTTCAATTATCTTAGTATTATCATCTTTAATAACGGTAATGGTAATCCTAGAATTTTCGGGTGTGAGATAAACTTTAGCTTTGAAATAACCATCGCCCTCCAGCAAAACACCGTTTAAATACACCTTAGCATCTTTTTCTGTATAGATTTCCACGGTGTTTTCCACTTCTTCTCTCAGTGTTTTATCCTCGGTTATTTCAGTTGCCACAATAGCTTTAGGCCCTTTATCTAGCTCTGCAATTTCCCGCAGTAGTTTTTCTCTTGCGGCAAGCATCTCTAAAGGATCTTTAGTATAGTTAATCAGTGATGGCATTACCGTTTGGGCAATTTCTTTAGCTCTAGCATCAGCTTCTACCGGAGCCTTTAATTCTTTGGCCACCTCTTGCATTTTCTGGGTGTGAAGCAAGAAATATTCGTAGTCTTCTATACCTTCTCGCATGGCTTCATAGCGCAGTGCAGGCACTAAATTCTTAGCTGTAGGATAGACAATCCATCCATCACCGGGAGCATATCCTACCTCAAAAGCTCTCCACCAATTATAACCCCAGTGGAGATAACCGGTTGCATCATAGATAAAATTGGCCCAATGAAGAATCCTTGTTTTATAAAGAGGATAGTCTAACAGCCGGTTAGGATAGTTTCCCTGGGGTAGCCAGCAAGTATAAAACCACAGTTCTATCCGGCCTTCTTCCTGTTCTTTTCTCAGTCTCACCTTGTTTTGATTGAAATAATCAAGCTGGGGAATGGAGACATCCAGGTAGTCACTAAGGACGGTATAGTGAAGCGCTTCCATGATCTTAAGCTCCGGGGCACCCTTTTTAACCTCTTTGGCCAGGGTTATCCAAGATTGGTAGTTGGCCGGAGTCGGCTCATCGGCCACATGAATATAGGCAGCCTCAAGCCATCCCTTTTGTCTTAGATGCTCCTGGATAAGATGGACATAATCAGTCAGAGGCACATCTCTGGCTGTCTTTATAACCGGGCTATATGCCTGGCGTTTCCAATATCCAAAATCGCTGTTCCAATCACCGACTCTGCCGCCTATGTGACTAAGTTCGATATATTTAAAGCCATGCTTGAAAAAGCTTGAAACCCAACGGTCAAATTTACTA
>JAHDNZ010000045.1 GCA_018435125.1 Bacillota bacterium
AGGAAGGGCTTTTCTTACAAAGCTAGTCTATATATGTGAAGGCTATGCTAATCTTGGCCAGAGAAAAAAGCTAAAGAATGTACACTATATTGCGGGTGTTTATGAAGATAACGAAGAACTTTGCTTTGAAGTATTAGATTACTTATCTGAACATTATCAACTAGACAAAGTAGAAAAAGTCTTTGTCTACGGAGATGGAGCTTTATGGATTAAACAGCTCGTAGAATATTTACCAAATTCAGTATTTATTTTAGATCGCTTTCATGTTTCAAAGTATGTTAATACTGCATCCTTAGGTAATAAGACTTTAAAAAGGCACTTTTATAAAGCGATACATTGTTGCGATCTCTCTAAATTAAAAATGCTTATCGACCAAGCAAAAACAATGGCAGAAGATGAAAAAGCCAATAAACGTATAGCAGAAGCAGGCACCTACTTTTTTAATAATTGGGACGGAATATGTGCATGGCGATTTCATGAGGACCAGGTGATTGGTTGTAGTGCAGAGGGTCATGTTAGTCATGTACTTTCTGCAAGACTAAGCAGTAGACCTATGGGGTGGAGTAAGCTTGGAGCAGACCAGATAGCAAAGCTCAGGGCCATGGCTGCCAATGGCTATAATATACCTGAATTAGTTTATAAAAAGTATGAAGCAGAAATGAACTTCAAGATGTTTATTATCTCTGAAGAGAACATCGAGAATGTTCAACAAAGGCTACTTAAGAAGGTTTCAGGAGAGGTTTTTGGTAACTTACCTGTCCTTGATACCAAGTTTTCATTAACAAGGCAAGCAATTCGAGGATTATCTAACGGATACTATAAACTCATCTAGAATGTGCATTGGCTTGATGTCTCTAAATTATTTTCTATCCTACAGTGGCTTGACACTATCCAAGTTCACCCAAATTAAGAAACATTTGACAGAATCTGGCCATATCAGAAGCAGTCGAAAACAGACCTGCGTGCCCACTAGCACCTCCAATGGCATAGGCATTTTCATCGTGGACCTCTCCCCAGATTAGTCTTTTACGGAAGACATGGTCATATTCTGTAGCAGCGCATCTTTCCTTAAGCTCAGGGGGTGGATTGTACATACTATTGTTCATCTTCAAGGGAAGTAAGATCTCTTTTTTAATAAAATCATCAACTGTAGTTTGAGTAATTTTCTCAATGATAAAACCAAGTAGCATATAACCAAGGTCCGAGTAGATATAGGCTTCATTTGGCTTGGCTTCTGGTTTTAGATAAAAGATTTCATTAAGTGCAGCTTCTTTACTGTCTACAGTTTTATAAAGCGCAAGCCAGGAAGGCAACCCCGATGTATGCAAGAGAAGTTGTTCAATAGTAATATCAGCCTTACCATAACGGCCAAAGCGCGGGTAAAACGAAGTCACTTTGTCACTTAAAAGGAGCTGACCTCGTTCCACTAAGATCATAATAGCTGTAGCTGTAAAGATCTTAGTGAGAGAGGCTAAATCATAAATGGTATCAATATCTGTGGGGAGATCTGTGGGAGTAATAACTTTATTTCCATAGGCTTTGGAAAAAAAGATCTTTCCATGTCTACCAGCTATTACTACAGCACCAGGGTAACTATTATTGTCCAGACCATTGGTGATAATTTGTTCGGCATAGCAAAGACGTTCAGAAGAAACGCCTACCTCTTCAGGTAATACTTCAGGCATCACTCCTAAGGCTTGTGGAGTTAACAGGAAGAGTAGCAAAAAAATTACTAGCAGTTTCCACACCTCCATTTATTTAAATTAGCTAATTGAGCTTGGATACCATTAATGCCATAATTAGCCTTTTATAAAAGATTCCCTTTTTACCCCAATTAAATTATTGACAAACATTCTCAAGTAGGCTAGTATTTATTGAGAAGGAATCTCAACAAGGAGGTGTATTCAATGACCTTAAATCAGCTATTACCTGGACAAAAAGCTCTCTTGCAAGAACTACCAGAAGGTTTAGTTCGCTCGCAAGCTATACGGCTGGGATTGATGCCCGGGACAGAGATTGTTTGTGTTCATAAGCTTCCACGAGGGCCTGTTATTATCAAAAAAAATAAGCAGCAAATTGCTATCGGTGAAGCCTTAGCTGCTCGAATAAATGTTAAAAGCACGCAAAAAGGAGAGAGCAAAGGTGGAAAAGAACCTCAAAAGTGGAACTAAACGTCTGGTGTTAGTTGGCAATCCAAATGTAGGAAAATCAGTGGTATTTAACTATCTTACAGGGAAGTATGTTGATGTTTCCAATTTTCCGGGAACAACTGTAGATATTTCTCAGGGTACTTATAAAAACTATCAGGTCATGGACACTCCTGGTATATATGGAGTATCGTCTTTTAATGATGAGGAAAAAGTGGCTCGTGAGGTTATTCTTCAAGCAGATCTCCTTTTGAATATTGTTGACGGGGTTCACTTAGAAAGAGATCTTTTTTTAACCTTACAATTAGCTGAAATGGGAATCCCATTGGTAGTTGCTGTAAACATGATGGATGAAGTTGACAGGCAAGGAATCAAACTGGATTTGGAGGCTTTAGAGGATATTTTGGGTGTTCCGGTAGTTCCGATTGCAGCAGCACGTAAAACTGGCTTGGAAGAGATGGCTAATTCTCTTTGTCTAGCAAAAAAAGGCAATAAAAGTTCGGAAGTAAAAAAGCTACTTGAGACATTTACTCTAAAGGATATTTCCGAGGCTAAGTTGCTTTTAGCTTTAGAAGGGGATTTTAAGATAGAAGATATACCCAATAAAAGAGAAGAGATATATTTACTTAGAAGAAAACGGGTAGATACAATCTGTAAAAAAATAGTTTGTTATAAAGATGGGAATAACATTTTTGCAGAAAAACTAGGAGATAAGCTTATAAAGCCAATTATGGGGGTACCTATCCTTTTTATTATGCTTTTCTTGGCTTATAAAATCATAGGTGTGTTTGCAGCTGGTACGGTGGTGGATTTTTTGGAAGGGCTTATGACTACCTATTATGAGCCTTGGATTAGAGCAGTAGTGGGAAGCTTTATTTCACTTGATTCAATGTTAGGGCAGTTGCTTGTAGGCGATTTTGGGGTATTAACAATGACCGTCACTTATATTGTAGGTCTACTGCTTCCCCTGGTAGTGGCTTTTTATTTATTATTATCAATTCTTGAAGATTCAGGTTATTTACCGAGAGTTGCTACTCTTTTGGATAGGAGTTTTCATAAAGTAGGCTTAAACGGTAGAGCCGTAATACCGATGATACTTGGTTTTGGCTGTGTTACTATGGCTACAATTAGTACCCGAATATTAGGTTCTGATAGGGAAAGGTTAATTGCAATTGTACTTTTAAGTCTTACTATTCCCTGTTCAGCCCAGATGGGTGTAATAACAGCGATGCTTTCTGCTTTAGGGTTTGGTTATTTTTTAGCTTATATTCTAATAATGCTGGCTATTTTTGTGTTGGCAGGCACAGCATTAAATAAGCTTTTACCAGGCAAAACCACGGACCTTTTAATAGATATCCCGCCAATGCGTTTGCCTCTTTTGAAAAATGTCTGGCAAAAGACCTGGAGTAAGTCACTGCATTTCTTATCAGAAGCAGGGCCTCTTTTTGCTATAGGTTCTTTATTAATTGGTTTACTTCAGATTACAGGGGTGTTAGAAATTCTTCAACAACTAGCTGCTCCTATAGTGGTAACGTGGATGAAACTTCCTAAAGAAGCTGCCACCGCTTTTATAATGGGTATTATTAGAAGAGATTTTGGTGCAGCAGGGTTTTTTAATATGGCTCTAACTAAACAACAGACTCTGGTAGCTATGACAACTCTTACTTTATTTGTTCCTTGTATTGCTAGTATAGTCGTTGTTTTAAAAGAAAGAGGATTTAAGCAAGGGCTAGGTGTTTTTATTGGTTGCATAGGAATTGCTTTTTTAATTGGTGGAATAATGGCTCAAGTTCTAATTTGATAGGTGAATAATTATGACTGAACTAAAATGTATGAATTGTGGGCTCAAGTTTGAAATTGCAAATCTGCTTACTAAAAGATGTCCTCGTTGTGGTTTTGAACTTTCACCTAACTGTTTTGGTTGTAGTGGTGATTGTCTTAAATGTGTAATCTCTAGCAACCTGGCCAAAAAAGTAGCAAAAAAGTGAATTTAAATGTACACTTCTATCAAAAAAGGCATCTCCTGGGAGATGCCTTTTTTGAGTTTGCTATTAAAGATTAAACAGCCTGAACTGATTGGACTTCAGGAATTTCTTGTTTTAAAAGACGTTCGATACCATTTTTAAGTGTAATGGTAGACATAGGACAACCGGAACAAGCACCGGTTAGTTTAACCTTAACAATGCCATCATCTGTTACATCGACTAAAACAACATCGCCACCATCAGCTTGGAGGCTAGGACGGATTTTGTCCAAAACGGCAGCTACCTTTTCCTTCACAATTATTTACCTCCTCAGGATCGTTTACCTGATTTATTATTTGCTTATTAGCTTATAGGCTACACCAACTACTCAGGCACTAATCTGGTTTTATTCTAAGGAGTTAATAGGGAATTGTCAAGCCTAGCAGGAACAGCGATAGTGATTTTTACAATATTGTTATACGAGAAGGAATAGTCGAAAAATAGGAGAAATAACATGTTGAAGCAAATGGCCTAAGTTTAATAAAAAAGTACAAGGGTGGTCAAAATCATGGACAATACTGGCGATCTTGATACCACTATTTCTCTAGCAAGCTTAGGACTATCTACTCGTGCTACTAATGTTCTTTTAAATGCTAGCATAAATTCTTTTGAGATCTTAGATAAGTTAAGCTACGATTATCTATTGCAAATACCTAAGTTGGGTCAGGTGACAGCCGCAGAGATTTTAAGAAAAATCTCTGCATTTAAAAGAGGCATCCAACCAGCAAAAGATAAAACAATTAAAATTACTGAAAAAGAAATGGGCTTAGAAATATCGGTGCTAAGCTTAAATAATAGAGAATTTCAGAGTTTGAAGAATGCCAATATTATAACCTTGGGAGATCTTTCTAAATTAGATGTTAAAGACCTACTTAAGCTCAAAGGGTTGGGGGAAAAAGGTATACTAAATATAATTCAAGCTGTGGATCTTTACTATTTGGAAAAGTATAAGTTGAATGATTGTGCCATTGATAATTTAAGCTTAGATAATCGCACTCTTAATGCTTTAAGAAAAAATGACATTTTCTATGTCAGTCAGTTAGTAAATATGAGCCGTGAGGAAATAAGCAATCTACGTGGTATAGGAGGTGTTTCTTTAGACAAATTGAGTAGCCAAATAAAAGCGAAAACCGGGAAGGAATTAATGGGTTGTAAAGAACTTCGTATATCTGATCCCATGCTATCCAATAAAAAGATTACTCTCGAAGCTCTTGATTTTAGCAAGAGATCGTTAAATGCTTTAATAAATAACGGTTTTTGCTATGTTGAAGAAATTATAACTCTTAAAGATTCGGAGTTTTTGGCCCTTAAAAAAATAGGTCAAAGATCCTTGCAAGATATAAAAAAAGAATTAAGCCGCTTTTTAGGAAAGACAAATAATAATAGTTCAGAGAAACTTACTACTCTAGATGCTTATTTCGACCTTTTACAAATCCCACTTTCTACACATCAGAAAGATATTATAAACAGACGTCTAGGTACTTACTCTCAACATACTGAGACCTTAGAAAGCATTGCCAGAGATTATAATTTATCCCGTGAAAGAATTAGACAGATTGAGAAGATAGCTAAAAAGAAGGTGTTTTCGCTTTCTAACTGTAAAACAGCTAGACCCTTGTTTACTCAGATAGACCTTATTTTTGCTAAGGAAGGTGGAGTTTTAGAAACCGGCAATCTAATAGCTAAACTGACAGCTAAGTTACCAGCGGTAAATATAAATTCTGCTAATATTATTCCTATTCTGGTGGTTATGGCAGGTTATAAAGAGATTTTAGAAGGAGTTTGGGCTAGCAAAGAAACCGATACCAGTTTTATTATTAAAATTCAAAACCTGGCTAAGATAATTCTTACTAAAAGGGGAAAGCCAATTCCAAAGAGTGAGTTAGTTGAGGCAGTTTCGATGTGTCTTCAAAAAGAAGGGCTAACCCCGCCTGCAACCTTTATAGAAGCGTGTATTACAAGTAGCAGATCCTTAAAAACAGATACTTTTGCTATGGTTTTTTTGGTAGAATGGCAATATTTTATTCCCCAAAGCCGCATCGATTATGTAAAAGATGTATTAGAGTCTTTAGACAGACCTGCTCATTATAAAGAGATAACCCTAAGGATTAACGAGATGTTACCCAAGGAGGCCCAGTATTCAGAAAAATCAATCCAGGTAATATTAGGCTCATCTGATTTGTTTGTTAGAGTTAAAACAGGAACTTATGCTTTAGCAAAATGGCGGGAAAAGACAATCTAAAATGGTTTGGAAGATTTAATTATTGTCATTGGAAAAGGGATAACCGCTATGGGTAGAGAAAAAGACATAACGAGGCAGGTGGTAAATTTGCTAAAGGTAATCCTAATAATAATCATGTTGCTTAGTGGTATAGTAGAGGCAAATTATACTGAAAAAGGATTTGCTAACTGGCAATTACAACAAAAAGAATGGATAAAAACGGAGACCAGTCTTTCCTGGCCCAATATTAGCTGGGCTGAGGCCAGATTAGGTAATGAAGAATGGGTAGATTATGAAATAAACCTTACTTTAGAACCCAAAACCTATGGCGAAAACGGAGAGATTCGGCTTTATTTTAGACAAACATCACCTTTTTATACCTATAGTCTGAATATCACCGAGACTTACATCTCTATTAGCCGTTTTGATGGCGACCCCACAAAGTCAAGAGAATTAAGCAAAGTAGACTTAGGTGTAAAAGCAGGTTCTAAGGTTAAACCTGTCTTAAGAGTATTTGAATCGGAGTTTTCCGTTTTTATAGATGACAAACTGGTTCTGGAAGCTGAAAGTGTAAAATATAAAAATGGAGGCATCAGTCTTTGGGCTGAAAATACAAGCTTTAGCACCTGTGATTTTTCCATTAAGGGTACTTTAGATGATAAGTATGTGAAAAATACACATTATTTCCCGAAAGAAGATCCCCAAAGCGGTGGCCTCAAAGATTTGATGCTGATATATAACAACATTGGCTCAGTCTGGACTATGATTGATGCTCTTCCCTATGTATCGTACATTGGCCCTTTTGATGGTTCCACAATTGAAGTAAAAGACTGGTTTTTTGATTCCTTTTTATTTTTAGCTTTAGTAGGTCCGGGAGGCCATGCTTTTGATGCTCCCTCGCGAGGAACTCCTGCTAAGAAAGCCGAGTGGCAGTGGTTTATTGATACTTTATTTGAAGAAAAAAGACAATTAAATGGTTTCGAAAGAGCTTTTAGCTTTGTTGCTGAGCAATTAGGGACCCAAAACAAAGGCAAAATTTATATTATGATTCCAAATCCTATGGTTGAGATAACTAATTTTGGTGATGTGGATGGCACAGGTTCGCTCAATTTTTCGTGGCAAAACGCCAAAAAAGCAACTGATCAGCGCTTTAGAGCAGTAAAGTGGTATGTTGATCAGGTTTTAGAGAGATTTAAGGCTGCCGAGTTTGTTAATTTAGAGTTAGTAGGATTTTACTGGGTAGAAGAGGCAGTTCACTATAGTAACCCCGGTGAAGTTGAATTGATTAAGCAAGTAGCTGACTATTTGCATGAAAAAGGGCAGAAGTTTTCTTGGATTCCCTGGTTTAATGCATCAGGTAATAAAGAATGGGAATCTTTAGGGTTTGATGTCTGTATTCATCAGCCAAACCATATGTTTAACCAGCAATCCACTGTAAGTAGATTTGTCGATGTAAGTCAAAGAGCACAAAAGTATAACCAAGGTATTGAAATTGAAGCAGACGGTAGAATTTTATACAATAACGAATATCGCGAGAGATTTTTAAATTATCTTAGGGCTGGCGTTACTCTTGGCTATATGAAAGAGGCAGTTCATGGTTATTATCAAGATGTAAGCTTATTCGCAACCTGTGCTTTAAGCAGTATGCCTAAAGATAGAGAGATCTATGATCTGGTTTATAAATTTGTGAAGGAAGAATTTGACGAGCCCTTAGGTGCTTTAGAAAAGGACTTCTTAAAGTATTAGAGCCCATCTTTGGGCTCTTTTTTAATCAAATAAATACTGTGGTTATTAAAAAAAGCAAATTCTTAAAAGGTTTTTTGGGTCTTGTAAGGAGAATAAATAACTAACTAGCTTTATGATAAAGGCGGGACCATATATGTTTGTTCATACACATGTTCATAGCGACGGAAGTTTGCAAGATGGTCTAAGTACTGTTTATGATATTCTCGCTAAAGCAGCTAAAGACAGGCAGCCTGCTGTAGCTATTACTGATCACGGCACCATGTTTAGAGAGACTAAAGCCCATAAATTAGGACGTAATTTGGGAGTCAAAGTGATCAGTGGTTGTGAGCTATACCTTTCAAGAGGCAAAAAAGGAGACAAGGCTCCAAGACCATATCATTTGATTGCCCTAGCTCAAGACGAGCAAGGCTATAAAAACCTGATACGTCTAGTTAGTTTAGGGCAAAAGCAGTTCTACTACCGACCCCAGGTTTACTTTGAAGATCTGGAGGCATACCATAGAGGTATTATTTTTCAATCAGCTTGTCTTGCGGGAACAGAAGCTCAATTGATTTTAGCAGGGTTAAGAGAAGAGGCAAAAAAGGAAGCTCTGAGGCGAGATGAAATATTTGGAAGAGGTAATTACTACTTAGAATTGCAAGATCATGGTATTGCCGAGCAAAGAATAGTTAATAGAGAACTTATTGAGATAAGCAAAGCAACCGGTATTCCTCTAGTTGCAACCAATGACTCCCATTACACTGAAAAAAACCAGGCTGAATTGCATCGGGTTCTTTTGTGTTTACAGTGGGGAATTACTCTTGACGAATATAATATCAGAGCAGAAGAAGCTTTCACAGATGAACACTATTTTAAAACCGCTGCCGAAATGGAACAAGTTTTTGCCGAAGTACCAGAGGCACTAAAGAACACCTTGGCAATTGCTGAGAAATGTAACTTTGAATTAAGTTTTGGCAAACTCCATCTGCCTCAATTTCCTATTCCGGATGAAAGTAGTCTCCATGATTATTTTGTAGGACAGGTAAAAAATGGATTGGAGCTGAGGTTTGGAAACAATCCTTCCGCTGAAGTACTCGATAGAGCTAAGTATGAAGTTGATGTAATACAGAAAATGGGGTATGAAGCTTACTTTCTTATAGTCAGCGATTTTATCAACTGGGCTAAAAAACAAGATATTCCAGTAGGTCCTGGACGTGGCTCAGCAGCCGGCTCTCTTGTTTCTTATTTGCTTGGGATCACAGAGATTGATCCTTTAAAACATGATCTGCTTTTTGAACGTTTCCTAAACCCAGATCGGATTGGTATGCCAGATATTGATGTAGATATATGTCAAAGAAGAAGACAAGATGTTATAAATTATGTTAAAGAAAAATACGGAGAAGACCATGTAGGGCAGATAGTGACTTTTGGAACCTTTGGAGCTAGAGGGGTAGTAAGAGATATTGTGCGTGTTCTAGGGTTACCATATAGCTTGGGTGATCGAATCGCAAAATCTATTCCCACCACACTAGGTATGACTATCGATAAAGCCTTAGAGGGAGAACTCGGTGAATTATGTAAAAAAGACCCTGAGATCTATCGTGTGGTAGAATATGCCAAAGGACTTGAAGGACATGCACGCCATGCTTCTTTACATGCTGCAGGAGTTGTCATTACCCCAAAACCTATTTACGAATATGTGCCTATTTACAGAGCCGCAGAAAATACTTATGCAGTACAAACTGATATGGAAGCGACCGAAGAACGTGGCCTATTAAAGATGGACTTTTTAGGCCTTAGAAACCTTACCATCATTGACGATACGATTAAAATGATTCCAAAGCAGATTGATTTGCTGGCCTTGCCACTTGATGATTCCTCAACCTACAAGCTATTACAAGATGGTGATACCCAAGGGGTATTTCAACTGGAATCGGAAGGTATGCGTAATTTATGTAAAAGATTAAAACCGACGGAATTTGAAGATATAACTGCGTTGGTGGCATTGTATAGGCCTGGCCCACTTGAAAGTGGTATGGTAGATGACTTTATCGCCTGTAAGCATGGGCAAAAGGAAGCTCATTATCTGCATAAGGCCCTAGAGCCGGTCTTAAAACCAACACATGGGGTTTGGGTTTATCAAGAACAACTAATGAGAGCCGCTATAATTTTGGCTGGGTATACTCGGGGTGAAAGTGATGAGCTTCGTAAAGCAGTTGCGAAAAAGAAGAAAGAACTAATGGCTATACACAGAGAAAAGTTTATCATCGGAGCTAAAAAAACAGGCTTAATCACAGAAGCTGAAGCTACCAAACTTTGGGATGAAGTCTTTGAAGGTTTTGGAAGTTATTGCTTTAATAAAGCCCATAGTGCAGCGTATGCTATGATTGCCTACCAGACAGCTTACCTTAAAGCCCACTACCCGGTAGAGTTTATGACAGCATTATTGAATAGTGTTATCGATAACTCAGACAAGACAGCTTCATATCTTGATTATATTAAAAGAGAACTTAAGTTAAAGGTTTATGCAATGGATATTAATAATAGCCTCGCTTGGCATCAAGCGCAAAAAGGTTCACTTAGATTGGGCCTAGGAGTTGTCAAAGGTGTAGGGATGGGTTTGGCAGAGCAGATAACAAACAATGCCCCTTATAGAGATATTCTTGAACTGTGCAGCAAAAACAAAGATACCTTGGATAGTCGGGCTTTAGAGAATCTAATAAAAGCCGGGGCTCTAGATAGCTTTGGCACAAGGGAGTCTTTGCTGGAGGTCATGAAGCAAGCTCTTGAGCGGGGCAAAAAAGATAATTCAATGCAGCTTTCTCTTTTTGAACCTGAAGAGGTTGCCTTGGAACTGCCAATCTTACCATCAAGAAGTAAAAAAGATTATTTGGAGTGGGAAAAAGAAGCTTTGGGTTTTTACTTATCTGGTCACCCTTTAGATCTTTATAGTGATATTATGAGTCAATATAGACTAGACAACATCCAAAGGTTACCTGAGCTAAAAGACGGTACAGAGGTTATCTTAGGTGGCATAGTTACAAAAGTCAATCTTTACTCAGACCGTAAAGGACAAACAATGGCATTTTTAGAATTTGAGGATTTTTCAGCTTCAACAGCCATCACGGTTTTTAGCGATCTATATAATAAATATCGGCCTGAAGTAGGACAGGCTTACTTTATAAAAGGTCAGCTGCAGTTTACTACCTTTGGTGAAAATGAGGAGGTTAAGGTGGTAGCTAAGCAACTAAAAACAATTGATTTATCTTGATTACTTTTCACTCCCATAAAAGCATATGCCTGGGTTTTAGCGAAGAAAAGGATTTTAAATTAGTCAAGTTAAAAAGCCCCCTGATTCATTTTGATGAATCAAGGGGCTTTTAATTAGCAAAACTGTATTAACAACTAGCAAAGCTGCAATCAGAGTTTTAAGATACAACACTATCAAGGGGATCGATATGGATAATAACATCTTCTAGAGAGTCGATGTTATTAATAAGTTCCTCACGTATTTCTTCTGCTAATTCATGTGATTCATAAACAGTAGCATTAGCGGGGATACCAATTGTCATCTCAGCAAAAACAGAGTTACCATAGTGGCGTAGACGCAATAGATCTTGATTAATAGATACACCTTTTTGCTGGCAGGTTTTAATAATTAATTCTCGCATACCTTCACTTTTTTGAGTGTCCATAATTTCTTCTACAGTTTTTTTCCAAATAGAAAGTCCCATTTGAAAAATTAGTATACTTACAATTAAGGCAGCTAAACCATCCATAAAATAGAGTCCTCTGCGGGCAGCAAAGATACCAATTGATGTGCCAATTGATGAAAAGGCATCAGAACGATGATGCCAGGCATCAGCAATAAGAGCTTGGCTCTTTTGCTTGCGCCCTATATTAACTGTTACCTGATACATAGCTTCTTTTATAATAATTGATATAAGCGCAGCCCAAAGGGCACTCTGGCCAGGAATTGCGGAGCTATTCAATAAACTTACAATACCTGTTTTGGCGACAGAAAAAGCTACCACCATTAAGGCCAGACCTAGTATTTTGGCAGCAATTGATTCTGCACGGCCATGGCCATATGGATGTTCTTTGTCAGCAGGTTTTTTGGAAATTCCTAGAGATATCATAACAATAACTGTTGTTAAGACATCAGAAAGTGAATGAATACCATCAGCAAGCATAGCTGTACTGTGAGCCAATAAACCTACGATGAGTTTATACCCTGATAGAAAGATGTTAATAATTAGGGTAACTAAAGAGATTCTCATACATGGATCTTTAAGCATAGCGTTTCCTCCTAATAATTCCCTACAAAAAAATGCAGGGCTCTCAAAATGGGAGTCCCGCAACTTAGGTTGCTGTCTAAGATGACCCGGCTTATGCCTGACCCTATATATATCATTATAAGGGTAAATAACCTGTCAAGTCAAACAAATTATGCATAAAAAACAAACTAATATAAATATTCAGCCATATTGCAATTGAGAATCAAAAGCAATTGGATTAAGGCGATACTCACCTGAGGTATGTCAAAAAAAGAAACCTATCTGATACTAATAAGAACAAGTACCAAATAGGTCTTTTTAGCATTAGCATTGTTATTTGCTTAAAAATTCAAGGCGAAGCGATGATAAGAAATCCTGAAGATCTTTCTGGTAATAGAGTTGTTAATTAGAAGAACCTCTAAAAGCCATAGGTATTTTGATAATTGTGGATACATTTGTTGCACCTCTTATTGAAAGCTTGTAGTTATTCAAGAATAAGGGGGAAAAAGAAACTAATTTATAACGACCATACTAGGCAGTTATTGCTTTATCAACGTTAAAAAAAGGTTGTACCCTAAGTGTTCAAGGGTACAACCTTTAGCTGATGAAATAACTAATCATCACTGTGGGTGTAATAGTAGTAATAATGAGAGTAATAAGAACCATATGATTTTTGTGGTTCGGCCCGGTTTAAGACAGCACCAATGATATTGGCCTTAGCATTTAAAAGCAAATCTTTGGCACTTAAAGCAGCACGCTTATCGGTAGAACCACTAGAGATAACAAAAATAAAGCCATCTACAAGAGGACTCATTACAAGAGCATCCGTAACAGATATTACCGGTGGCAGATCTGCAATAATAATGTCAAACTCATCTTTTAAGTTTTGAACCAATTGTTGCATTTTTTTGGAACCTAATAGTTCGGATGGGTTAGGAGGTATGGCTCCAGCAGCTAAAATAGTAAGATTTTCGAAGTCAGTTTTTTGTAAACAATCAGCTAGTTTACTAGTACCGGTTAATATTTCTGTAACTCCTGCCAGACGTTTGTGCATTTGAAAGACCTTATGAATTCGAGAACGTCTCAGGTCATTATCCATCAGTAAAACAGAATGACCGCTTTGGGCCATAGCAATAGCCAGATTGGAGGCTACCGTAGATTTTCCTTCTCCAGGTCCAGAACTGGTAACACCAATTAACTGTAAGGGTTTATCTGCACTGGCGAAGTTTATGTTTGTTCTAAGAAGTTTATAGGCTTCGACAGAGGGAGACTTAGCATTTAATTGAGATATTAGCAATGTTTCTTGAGACTTTGCGGCGTTACTTATTTTTTTTCGAGCCATGATTTACACCACCTTCGCTGGAGATTTCGGGGATGGCTGCTAATACGGTCAAGCCTAAATACTCTTCGATATCTTCCTTAGTTACTATAGTGTTATCAAGATACTCAAAAAGAAAAGCGAGCATAGCACCTAAAAATAGACCCAAGAAAGCTGCTACCGCAATATTCATTTTTGTTTTTGGTCGGATAGGGTTATTTTCATTAGGTGTTATAGCCATATCGATCTTTTGAATGTTAGCTGATTGCATAGCTTCTTGAATGCGGTATTCCTCTTTTTTCTGTAAAAGCATAGTATAGATATTTTCTGAGACTTGTAAATCTCTAGTTAGTCTGGCTAGTTCTATTTCTTTATCGGGTAGAACATCAAATTCCTTTTCAGTGATTTTAGTAAGTTCGTTTAATGCTGAGATGCGAGCTTCCAAAGCAGTAATAGTGGACTGAGCATCACTAATTGAAACAATAAGTTGTTGATAAAGAGGGTTAGTGGTTTCGGTTTTCGAAGTAACGATTATTTCAACTTGCTGATTTAGCTGAAGCTTAAGAGCGTCGATCTCTTTTTGCAGAGATTTTACCTCGCGGCTTTCTGGGGTACTTTTGTTGAGCAGCACTTGCATTTCAGTTTCTTTAGTTATTAATTGTGTTTTAATGTTAGTGACTAAAGGGTTAGTGCTAATGATCTGTGAGGAAATATAAGTATTAGTTTCTTTTTCGAGCTGAATAAGCATTTTCTCCAGTTTTGCCTCAACTTCACGTTTGGTAACAGTTGCCTCGCTACGGGAGACATCAAGGTTAGTAAGTTTATTAATAATGGCTTTAGCTTCTTCGCTAGGATTAATAATTTTTTCGTGAGCTTTAAATTTCCTCAGGCTTTCTTCTGAAGTGCTTAAGTTTTCTTCCATATTAGCAAGTTGCTCTTCAATAAAACTGCGAGCTGAACGTGCTTCTTCGCGATTAAACTGCAAAGTGGTATCTACAAAAGCATCTACCAAAGCATTTACAGCGTCTCTAGCAAAAACAGGATCTTTGCTTTGATATGCTATACGGATAAAATCAGTATTCTGTACTGGTTGAATAGTAAAACCGGAACGAAAAGATTCTAAGTAAGTACTATCTAGTTCATATTCGAAGTTTAATAATCTAGCAGCAGAATAGGCTATGGAGCGACTTTTTAGTATTTCAACACTGTTTTGGATTTGGTTACGAACTTGTCCACCCATTCCGCCAAAAATCATAGCATCTATCCCAGTGCCACTTTTATCACGCACAAGAATTTTAGCATCAGCTTCATAAACCGGATCCATAATAGTACTTACTATTCCTGCAACTAAGGCGGCTATTAAAGTTAGACCCAGAATTAAATACCAGTATTTTTTTAGAATGTTAATATACTCTATAAGCTCCAAAATGGAATCCCTCCCGACTGCAACATATCTACTATTTCAACAAGTTAGAGAACACTCCTGCAAGATTAAAGCTAATATAAAAACGACAGCCCCAAAGGGCTGTCAAGTCAGACCTTGTACTTTTCCTGTTCTTTTTTGTAGCGTATATTAGACCATAAAGCACCCAAGAAACCAACAATCGCCCCAACAATGGCTCCCCACATCAGCCAGTTAAAGAAGGATCCAATCAGTAAACCGATAATACCGCCAAACAAAGTCCAAGAGATATAATCTCTTACAGATTGGACTGCCAACTTAACCCCCTCCTTAAAACTCAAGACAGAATACACCCACACAATCCTGCCTTTATCCATATTATACCACAAATACCTCTCAGATCCTTCAGAGTAAATAGCACATTTAGTGCTAGACAACTAAAAATTAGTTGTTTAGTTGTTAGAGATTATAATCTGACAACTACCTAACGATTTCCAATTGTTTTAAGCTTCATTTTAACGCAATAAGCTCTTAAAGCACATTTGTTTGAAAAAAAGGTAAATAAAAAGATCTAAGACTTAATCTAAGTCTCAGGATTGTTTTTTTGAGAGAGAAGAATCTCTTTAATCTGCTTGCTACCTAGAACAGTTCCCTGTGAAACGAGTTTACCGTTTATCAAAAGACCAGGAGCTTTAAGACAACCATATTGTAGCAGGGAAGTTAAGTCGGTAACCCTTTCTACTTTTAGTTCCCATCCAAGCTCCGCAAGAGCTGAGAATAGGTTTTTTTCTAAAAGAGAACAGTTACCAGAACAGCAGGCACCTAGAAGTTTTATATCCAAAAGTTAACCCTCCTATTAAGTTATTATTGTACAATACCTCGATCACGTAATATCACTTGATTTATTCCTTCTTTAGCAGGCTAAGCATGGGAAGTGCTTTAATCATAATCACTTTAATATCCTGAGAGAAAACTACCCACCCTTTATAGTCTTAACAGTATCTTCAGATAGTTTAACATAGAAAGTAGATTAAGCTTGGAAGTATTTTTAGTAGTTAGGATCACTAGCGTTGCATTAGCCAATTATAAATTTGCCAACAAGCGATATCTGCAGAAAATAAAATCATTAGCTCATCTCGAAGGATGGCTGTGAGGTCTCTCTTCTTGGTCTAGTGGGAGGAGGCTTCCTCCCACTAGACCCTTTCTTTTCTACATCTACATTAAGACTTACCTACAGTAACTTTACACTAACAGCAACTTTCCTGTAGAAGGGATTAAAGGTGGAAAAGTTCTACTGACAATCCATTTTGTAGACACGTAGTTTATGTTGGCCTATCTTAGGGATGCTAACACGTCAAAATCAGTTACTGATATATTTGAGAATCTCTATGAGCGACTTGGACCAACTACTCAAAGCTTTCATAGGAGATGAATAATAATACCTCTGCTACGGGAAAAAATACAAATGAAAAATAGCAACAAAAATTTGCCAGTTTAGAAGGAATAACATATAGTTAAGACGTATTGGTTTATATTCTAAGGTTTAGAAGAAACGTAAAGAATGTTTTTTAAGATTTGAAAGGGGTAGTTTCGTTTGAATATGGAGCAAGATTTAGATAAGGTTATTCTTTCCAAAGAGCAGATCTCTGAACGAGTTAGAGAGTTAGGAGAAATAATAAATCAAGACTATAGTGATAAACAACTATTTGTCATAGGTATTTTGCGTGGAGCAGCTGTGTTTATGGCTGATCTGATTCGTCAGATTGATCTACCAATGGAGCTTGATTTTATGGCGGTTTCTAGTTATGGAATTTCAACCAAGAGTTCCGGAGTAGTTAGAATTGTTAAGGATCTCGATTCGACTATAACTGATAAGGATGTTCTGATTGTTGAAGATATTGTCGATAGTGGTCTTACATTAAAATATATTGTAGAAAATCTTAAATCCAGAAAGCCTGCAAGTATTAGACTATGTACTCTTTTGGACAAGCCTTCTCGCAGAGTTGCTGATGTAGAAGTGCAGTATAATGGCTTTATTATTCCTGATGAGTTTGTTGTAGGTTATGGATTAGATTATGGAGAAAAATACCGTAACTTACCTTATATCGGTGTTTTAAAACCAGAAGTTTATTCCAAATAATCTTGTGAAAACCCATAGTTAATGAGGTGATTTTGTGAAGGATCGTTTACATCAAGAACTGATCCTGATTGTCGATTTTGGCGGGCAATACAGCCAGTCAATTGCGAGGCGGATTAGAGAGGAACATGTTTTCTGCGAAATAGTTCCCTTTACTAAAGCTTTAGAAGCTGTTAAAAAAAAGACCCCCCAAGGTATTGTTTTATCTGCTTCTCCTAGTAGTGTTTATCAGCAGAATGCCCCGACATTGCCAAAAGAGTTTTTTGAGACGGAGATACCCATTTTAGGGATTGGTTATGGCATGCAACTTATGAGTCGGATCTTAGGTGGAGAAGTTAGGAAAATCTCTAATAAAGAGTTCGGCAAGGCAGTCTTAGATATTAAAAACAGTACTAATCTTTTGGCCGGTATTAAAGATCCTGCTTGCTGGATGAGTTATGGAGATGAAGTAACTATATTACCCCCCGGCTTTGAGGTGATTGCCAGCACAAAAGACATCCCTTATGCTGCTATTGAAGATGCCAAAGATAAGTTTTATGGTGTGCAATTTCATCCAGAGACAGTTCAGACCCCTGATGGCAGGACAATTTTTAAGAATTTCCTTTTTGGGATCTGTAAGCTTAAAGGTGTTTGGGATATGGCTTCTTTTGTTGACATTACTGTAAATAACATCAAAGCTAAAGTAGGCGATGAACAAGTTATTTGTGGCTTAAGCGGAGGGGTAGACTCAGCTGTAACAGCGCTTTTAGTTCATAAAGCAGTTGGCGACAAGCTCACTTGTATCTTTGTCGATCATGGTTTTATGCGCCTTAACGAAGCTAAAGAGGTGGTAGATACCTTTAGGAGTCGTTTTAATATTAATCTAGTTCATGTAGATGCTTCCAAACGCTTTTTAAAACTCTTGGAAGGTATCGAAGAACCGGAACAGAAGCGTAAAATAATCGGCAATGAGTTTATTAGAGTCTTTGAAGAAGAAGCAAAAAAGATGGGCGATTTTAAGTTTCTTGCGCAAGGAACAGTTTATCCTGATGTGATCGAAAGCGGTAGTTCATCTACTACAGTTATAAAAAGTCATCACAATGTTGGCGGGCTCCCCCAGGATTTGAAATTTGAACTTATAGAACCTTTAAGAGAGCTATTTAAGGATGAAGTTAGAAAAGTTGGTCTAGAGCTTGGAATGCCGAAAGAGATGGTCTTTAGACATCCTTTCCCAGGTCCTGGTCTTGCTATAAGAGTTATAGGTGAAGTTACTTCTAAAAAACTTGATATCTTGAGAAAAGCCGATGCCATCTATCTTGATGAGATTAAGAAAAACGGCCTTTACGGAGATATCTGGCAAGCTTTTTGTGTGCTTTCTAATACTCGCACGGTAGGAGTAATGGGTGAGGCAAGGACATATGCATATGTTCTTGGCCTTAGAGCAGTAAATAGTACCGATGGTATGACAGCTGAGTGGTATCGTTTCCCCTACGAGACTTTAGCTATAATTTCGAACAGAATAATCCAGGAAGTACCGGAGATAAATCGAGTAGTTTACGATATTAGTTCAAAACCGCCGGCTACAATTGAATGGGAATAGACATCAAAAAGCCTCTGGACCAAGTGGAAAAATGGGTTTCAGAAGCTCGGTTTTTGCCAGTGGCAACGAAGTAGTAACATAGAACAAAAAGAGCCTTTGGGGAATTTACCAAGTATTGACTCTCTTGTATTTATACCAGCACAAATCATGGCTACCTATGATATATAACAAAAGCGGAATCCTAATAAGGATCCCGCTTATTTTTCTTCTATGGGGCTTAGGAAAGGGATATGCAACAGTCACAAATCTCTTTTTCCGAACCAAGAAACCGTCTGGCAATAAAGTCTATAAACGGCTGGTCGTCTTTGTGAGCAATTTTCAGCAGGTTGATATATTACAGCCTAAAGATTGGGGAAATGACAGCTAGCACCTCAAGCAAACCCTATTTATAAGTAGCTTGGAAATTCGACCTTTATCATCAATAAATGGATGAATGATTGGTAACCTTAGGATCTCGTTTCTAATAAACTCACTTAACTCTAAAGTGAGTTTAAAACCCTAAAGAGTAAAACAATCTATAGCTAAAGCATTTTCTGATGGTAGAGCCAGTTATTAACAAAGACCACAAACTAAACCTAATAGACCACTTAGAAGAAGAATAATGATTGGATTTAACCAATTTTGCCAAGAACAGACAACAACTCCTAAAAATATTATTAAATCCAAAGGACGAGTAACCGATTGTGAGAAAAGAGAGAAAGCAGCAGTAATGATCATGGCTGTGACAGCTGGGCGCATACCTTTTAGGCCATCTTGGGCAGTTTTATTGTCTTTGAGTTTGTTTAGCAGCACTGTTAGCAACGTTATAGTAACAAAGGAAGGCAAAATAACACCAAGAGTAGCCAAGACTGACCCCCAGAAACCTGCCATCTTGTACCCCACAAAAGTGGCAGTGTTAATGGAGATAGGTCCCGGGGTCATTTCAGCTGTAGCAATAATATCAAGAAATTCTGTTTCATTTAGCCACTTAAATCTATCAATCACTTCCCTTTGAATAAGGGGAAGCATCGCATAACCGCCACCAAAAGTAAACAAACCAATACGAGCAAAAGTTATGAATAATTGCCAAATCATCGTTTTTGCCTCCCTAAAAAGATCCCGCTAACTGATCCGGCGATAATTAACCAAACTGGGTGTATCTTTAACCATAGTATTAAAGCTCCAAAAACAAAAGCTAAAACAAGAGATTGTTTAGATTTAAGGATACCTTTACCGATTTTAACTCCGGCCACTAAGATTAGTCCGACAACTGCAGGCCTAACACCTTTAAAAAAATTTGCTATCAAAGGATATTGATACCACCCAGTTAACGAACTTGCGATTAAAAGTATTATTAAAAAAGAAGGCAAAATTGAGCCTAGTGTAGCTACTAGGGCACCGGATAGGCCGGCTAATTTATGCCCTAAGTAGATACTGGCATTAATAGCAATGGCACCTGGAACAATCTGAACCATAGAAACCATATCGATAAATTCTTCTTCGGAGACCCACTTTTTTTGCTGGACAAAGACATTTTTCATTACAGGAATCATGGCATATCCTCCACCAATAGTAAAGGCACCCACCTTAAAGCAGTTTATAAATAAATTCCAAAGCATTATAACACCTTCTTTAAATAAATATCAGTTATATTTGAATATTAATATAGAAAGGAAATGATTGTTGAGCGGAGAACAAATTAGATGTAATCGCAGTATTATAGTTGCCATTTATGAAACAAAGCCTTGTCTTCTTGTTAATATTAAAAGCTTTTTAATGAAAAAACATGAGAAGGGGTGAAATTATTTGAAAACAAAAGCAAAAAAAAGTTCAAAACTTACCCTTTCTCGCTTTTTATGGTATAGTTTTCTCTTTGTGGCCATACTACCTTCAATTTTATTGGGAATTTACCAAACTTTTAGTTCTGGTTGGGCTTTAGAATACTTGGAAGAAAAAGATTTGCTACGTTCACTTCGCTCAGCTTCTATGTTTGTAGAGTCCTATTTAGATAACCAAGTTATTAAAACCAAGACCCTAGCCAAACTTATTGAGGCTCTTCCTATCTGGTATCCAGAAGAGGTAGAAGAACTCATGCATCAGTTTATTGCTACGGATCGAGGTATAAGAGAATGGCGCCTAATTAATAGTGTCGGTATAACTGTAGCTAGCTACCCAACACCTCTGGCTAGCACTGATTATTACAATACCACTTGGTTTAAAAAAATGTTAAAAGCACCTCAGAATCTTGTTATTACCAAAAATTCCGAGCTATATTTTCAAAAAAGTTTTATCGGTATAGCAGTTCCTCTTGCTATACAGGGCAACTTTGCGGGTCTTATTTTAGGTTTTGTAGAATTAGATGCTTTGGGAGATATTTTGATAGATACTATTAATTATCCTGTTATCCTTACAGATGCGCAAGGTTTTAATTTATATTCAAGAGGCAACCAAAATGAAGGCAACCACCAGCTAAACTCTTTATTTGTCAAGGGAGTAAAACCTTTTATACCTAACTGGGTTAGTGAAGAAGATGGACAATACCTATCAGCTTATAATACTATTCCAAATTACAACTGGTCTGTAGTTGTGGAAAAACCCCGAGCAGAGATCACAAAACACTGGCTGGAACGACTAATAATAGCTTTTTTAGGCGTAGGACTTATGGCTGCTTTTTTTCTTGCTTTGCTACCGTGGTTTGAAAGATTAATATTTAAACCGTTTTATAATCTGCACCGAGCTTTTCGCTCGATTAATGAATATGGGATTTTAACTAGAATTGAGGAAAACCAAGAGGTTAAAGAGTTTCAAGATATTGCCAAAGACTTTAATGCGATGGTTAAGGCGCTACAGAGTATATTAAAAGAGATGGATCGCAATTTTATTGCCGGTATTGAATCTTTGTCAAAAGCAATAGAGTTTCGTGATAAATATACTGGCGGACATTCACAAAGGGTAGCTGATTATGCGGTATTAATAGCAACACAAATGGAGTTTGATAACAAAGAGATCGAACGAATTCACATTGCAGGTCTACTCCATGATATCGGCAAAATCGGTGTACCCGGAGCAATATTAAATAAACCTGGGTCTCTTACCCAAGAAGAATGGCAAAGAATAAAAAGGCATCCCCTTATTGCTGTGGATATACTTTCCGGAGGACCATTTAAGGATCTTATACCCCATATTCGCTCACATCATGAACGTTTTGATGGTAAAGGCTATCCCGATGGGTTAAAAGCAGATGAAATTACTCTTGTCGCACAAATACTAGGTGTGGCCGATGCTTTTGATTCTATGACTTCTGATCGTATTTACAGACCGAAGATCAAGCTTGAGGAAGCAAAACAGGAACTACTTAAAAATCGAGGGACACAATTTGCACCTCAGGTGGTAGATTGCATGGTAAGAATAATTGATAATCGGTTACTTACTGAAGAAGACGATTTCATTGCTAAAGCAGTGAACTGAATAATCTATTGATATTACAACAAAATGGCATATTATTTCTTTAGTTTAGATTGAAGGAGATAAGACTACTACGTAGAAGTACCTAAATGAGAAATTAGTTCAGAGAATATAAGAACTAGTTTTTTTGGGCAATATATCCTTAAAAGGGAGGAATTTTTGTGAAGAGAAAGACTTTGACTGTTTTATTGGCATTGTTTGTGTTAACAGTATCAGCTTTGGCAGCAGAAACCCTCGTCTATGAAGCAAACTTTAACAAAACTGATAAGAAAAATGTTTACTGGGAACCGGTTGTGGGCGAATGGGATGACGATGGCGAACACATGATTAATACTGATATTAACGAAGGCAACACCAATATTTTTCAGGAGCTAGATCAGGTCGGTGATGGAACTTGGATTTATGAATATAAGGTAACCTTTGATGCTAAAGGTAGCCAATGGGCACCTGCAGCTGGCTTGCACTTTATGTGCAGTGATGGCGAAGCTCCTCAGCGTGGAGATTCTTATCTAGTATTCCAGGACTTTGCAGAAATTCAGCTCTATCGTTGTTCTGGCGGTGGAATTTCAGCGGTCTTAAGAATTCCTGGATTCCCAGCTGTAGTTGGAAAGACATCAGTAGTTCGCATAGAATATAATACCAAAACCGGTTTGATTACCATTAACTTAAATGGCGTAAAAGTTCTTGAATGGACCGATGATGATCCAATTGTTGACGGTCAATTCATTTCACTTAGAACAAACGGTACTCAAGCTTCCTATGACTATGTCAAAGTTTGGCTTAAGAAGTAACAACAAAAAGCCCTGTTAACAGGGCTTTTTTTGTTGGCGATTAAATCTGGGCCAATAGGTTTGGAGAAAGCCTTAGTCTTGCCTAGGATAAAAGCAAGTGATATTATAATTTTTAGAGTGAGCCCTTACAGGGGCTTTTTCATGTAAGCTTGCTAAATAACTGACGAACTGATAGATAGGTGTGTATTATGGTTAATAAAAGTAGAAGTTTACGCACTCAAGTTACCATGGCCGTTTTAATTGGTATAGCCAGCATTCTTCATGCTGTAGAAGGTTTAGTGCCATCTCTGCCCGTACCAGGAGCAAAGCTTGGACTAGCTAATACCGCCACTTTAATTGGACTTAGGATTTTGGGTTTTTGGGCAGCACTAGGAATCAGTTTATTCAGAAGCTTTATTGGAGGCCTTTTTGGAGGCAGCCTTTTTGGCCCCGCATTTTTTATGAGTTTTGCCGGAGCCATTTCCAGTGCTCTGGCAATGGGGTTTGTTTCTAAAGTAAAAAACATAGGTAACAATCTTATTTTCGTGAGTGTTATCGGTGCAATCACTCACAGTCTAGCTCAGATTATGGTAGCCTCAAAGTTACTAAATCATAGTGGTATCTGGTACTATCTACCGTTTTTAACGGGTTTATCAACCCTTACAGGAGTTTTTATAGGTATAGTCTGTGAAAAGGTTATCGCGCTCTTACCCGCGACTATGAAGCCTGAGGGAAACAGCCAAAATTAGTTGCACTAAACGCACAAGGAGTTGATTCGGTGAAGGATCCAAAAAAAGTATTGGTAATTTTGCTGCTGGTTTTTTTAGGGCTGGCATTTATATATGGTGGTAAGTTATTGATGGCTAAGAGAAAGGTTAAAGAACAGGAATATTTAAAAGCCAATGTTTATACTCTAACCGGTGCAGGCCGCAAACTAGTTAAAGAATTTAATTTGTCTACGGAGAAAAAGGAATTATATAATTATGAAGGCCCTTTGGGGATTACTATAGTTGAGGTTGATGGCTTAAGAGTCAGGGTTAAATCATCACCTTGTCCGGATCAGGTTTGTGTACAATTTGGCTGGCTTTCTCTACCTAATGATTTTAGTGCTTGTTTACCAAATGCCATGCTATTAGTAATTGAGGATGGTAAAACAATCGCTAACTAAATGGAGCGTTAAGGCTCCTTTTTTATTAGCTATTCTGCTCTAGACCAGAGATCGGTTTTATGTTAAACTATAATTGTTAAAAATATAACGAGATCGTCAATTATGTGTCAAGGAGAGTAGACCATTGGAAATAATCATTTGCATAGGCAGTGGTTGTCATCTCAAAGGTTCAAAAGAGGTCCAGGAGAAAATAATTGCTTTTATTAATGCTAATAAACTTGAAAAAGAGGTATTTCTCAAGGCATCTTTTTGTCGAGGGAATTGCCAAAATGGTGTCTCAATGTCTATTGACGGCAAAGAGATCGATCATGTCTCGCCAGAGAATATTACAGAAATTTTAACTAAATTTTTAAAAAGGTGAAAGTTATGAAAGATATCATTCAAACAAGTGAAGCGCGTTGTCAGGATTGTTATAGGTGTGTGAGAGAATGTGCTCTAAAAGCTATTACCCTTTCTTTAGGGCAAGCCAAAGTTTTGGACAGTAGCTGTGTTTTATGTGGCCGATGTGTCAAAACTTGCCCTCAAAAAGCCAAAAGAATAGTTGATGATTCAGAGGTCTTTTTTAACACATTAACAAACGGAGAACCGGTAGTAGTCAGTATTGCCCCTTCAATAGGCTGTGGTGTAGGTGATCTTTTGCCACAAGAGGTAGCAGGATATCTAAAAGCTCTTGGTGTTAGTACGATTCGTCATACTGCAGAAGGAGCTGTACAGGTAGCCAATGCTTACCAAAAATTTTATCAAAACAGCTTCGAGCCTGTAATTTCATCGTGTTGCCCAGCTGTGGTTAATCTTATTGAAAAACACTATCCCGAATTGATAAAACACCTCGCACCCATCGAGTCTCCCATGATAACCCATGCACGTATGCTAAAGAATGAGTTTTATGAAGCAAAGGTATTTTTTATAGGTCCTTGTGCTGCCAAGATTGAAGAAGCCAGGCGTTATAAAAACACTGGACTTATCTCCGGAGTTTTAACATTCACCTCCCTTTTTGAGCGTATGCAAACAGAAAACTATCAGCCCCAATATACAGAGGATATCGTCGGTATTAAAGATGGAGGTCTTTTTCCGGAAAGTGGTGGCGTTTTGCAAGCTTCTAAGCTAAATGGTGCACCGGGTGTTTTTGAAGTGTCAGGTCTAGAAGCACTAATTGAACTTTTCGACCATTTAAAAAAGGGAAGTAATGAAGTAAAGTTTGTTGAAGCTATGGCCTGTGAAGGTGGCTGTTTGATGGGACCTGGTATGGTGTCTTTCGATCAGAATCTCTGGAACAGACGCGAGAAGATTGCAGAGAATCTAAAAAAGCCGGTAGTGATTCAAAAAGACCTACCGAAAAGTAGACAATACAGTAACAGAGCTGCAGATAATAAACAACCTAGTGAAGTTGAAATTCGGGCTGTTTTAAAAAAGATAGGTAAGAATTCCGCAAAAGATGAAACAAACTGTGGTGGTTGTGGATATAGGAGCTGCCGGGAAAAAGCGATTGCTGTTTGTAAGGGACAAGCCGAAATAGAAATGTGTGTACCTTACATGAAAGAGAAATTTCGCTCTTTTGCTAATTTAGTTGTTAATTCAACTCCCAATGGGATAATTGTTGTGGACAGAGAGATGTTCATACAAGAGTTTAACCCTACAGCTATGCAATGGTTTGCTCAGGGGAGGAAGTTTGTTAAGGGCTTACCCCTTGACCTATTTATCGATTCTTGCGATTTTATGACGGTGGCTAAATCCAATAAGCCAATTCTTAATAAACGTATTACCTATAGTGACTACCATATAACTACTGAACAGAACATTATTTCTTTAGTCGATTATGATCTTATTGTCTGCATCATGCGAGATATCTCAGAAGAGATGAGAACTGAAGCTGAATTAGATATGATTTCACAAGCTACTTTGGAAAAAGCAACAAAGGTTATTGAAGAAAATATGCGAGTAGCTCAAGAGGTTGCCGGTCTATTAGGTGAAACTACTGCTGAGACTAAAGCAACTCTCTGGGAGGTTATTTCTCTGGTTAAACAGAGGAGGGAGAAAAACTCATGCGACTCGCGTTAGATATTGCTCAGGCAAGTATGGCCAAGCAAGGTGAGGAACTTTGTGGAGATAGCCTGGAGGTAGTTAGAAGAGATGGCGAGATCATGGTAGTTCTCTCCGATGGTCTTGGCAGTGGAGTCAAAGCCGGAATTTTGTCTACCATGACAGTTAAAATGGCAGCCAAGCTTCTGGCAAGAGGTCTCCCTTTAGAAGAAACAGTAGATACTATTAATCGGACTTTACCTATCTGCAAGGTTAGAGGTCTAGCTTACGCAACTTTAAATATTATTCATATTAATAAAGATAACAAAGTCAGGTTGATTCAAGATGATGCACCACCAGCGATTTTAATTAACCCTTCTATGCAGGAAGTACTACCTTTAAGAGGCCAAAAAAAATATATCGGTGGCAAAGAGATCTTCGATGGTGAATTTGAAATTGAAGAAGGCCAGACCCTTTTAATAGTTTCAGATGGGGTACCTCATGCTGGAGTAGGTGCGGTATTGGATCTTGGCTGGGGTATGGAGGGGGTACTCAATTATGTACAAAAAAAACTCACTTCGATTGAAGAACCCGAAAAATGGGTCGAGGAAATTCTAGAAGTTACGAAAGTGCTATATGCAGATGAACCTGGTGATGACGCAACAGCTATAGCCATTAGAGCTAGAAAACCACGCAATTTAATGCTTGTTTCCGGACCTCCTAGTGATAAAAGATTAGATAGCGAATTTTGTACAAGACTAAAAGAGTTTAACGGCCGTAAAGTTATTTCAGGTGGTGCCACAGCTAATATGGTGGCTAGAGAGTTAAAATTAAGTTTGCAAACAGAGTTATTATATGATGATCCTTCAGTACCTCCCATTGCTAAGATGGCAGGAATTAACTTGGTAACAGAAGGAATCCTCACTATCAATAAAACCCTTGAGAGACTTAAATCAGTTTTAAGCGGTGACATTCTAAGTTCAAAAAAAGATGGAGCAACACTCTTAGCTAAAGAGCTCATGAAAAGTGAAGAGATTTTTTTCTGCATTGGCACAGCCACCAATCCAGCTCATAGAGCTCTAGCTCCAGCGATAACTTATCCACAGCGTGTACCAGCTTTTGCAGAAATGGTATATGTTTTAGAAAGGCTTGGGAAAAAAGTCGAAGTAAGTTGGTATTGAGGAGGTAAATTGATGATTAATTTAGAGATCTGTCTAGGGACTGCCTGTCATCTTATGGGAAGTGAAGAGATATTTTCGTCAATTGAAAAGCTCCCCAAAAACCTGCGTGCTAAGATTATAGTAAAAGGCATGCACTGTTTAGGAGCTTGTGATCAAGGACCGAATGTTCGCCTTAACGGTACTATTTATCATCAAATGACTCCTCTAAAGTTAGCAGAGCTTTTAGCAGAATATGGTGGTGAATAGGATGCCTAGACTACTAACAGAAATTGATAAAATCAGAAGACAGGTTCTTACCGAAGTGGCAAGGCTTGCTTTTAATGGTCAGATTCTTAGGAAAATTGAAGATCTACCTTATAAACTTTATGAACAGGGAATCCGCAACTATCGTTGCTGCCAGTTTAAAGAGCGGGCGGTATTAAAAGAAAGGATCAGACTTGCCTTGGGCGAGGATCCTGTTTTAGATCGTGAGCCCCTTGTCCATGCTGCTATAAGATCCTTAAAAAAAGAAAAAATAAAAGGACCCATGTTAAAAGTTATAGATATTGCCTGTGATCATTGTCCGATCGATGCTATTTTAGTAACAGATGCCTGTCGTAATTGTGTCGCCCATAGCTGTGTAAATACCTGCCCTAAAAAAGCTATTCAGATTGTAAATGGCAAAGCTATGATTGACAAAGAAAAATGTGTTGAGTGTGGACTATGTGCTAAAGCTTGTTCATTTGGAGCAATTGTTCATATCCAAAGACCTTGTGAAAGGTCATGTCAAGCTAATGCTATTTCTTCAAGTGAGGACAGACATGCAATTATTGATGCCAACAAGTGTGTGGCATGTGGCGCTTGTACAATAGGATGCCCCTTTGGAGCCATAAGCTATAAGTCGGAGATCTTACCGGTTGTTAAAAAACTGCGAGCTAAAAGCGAAGTAATTGCTTTAATAGCGCCTGCCATAGCCGGCCAATTTGGCCGAGGTGTAACTCTAAATCAAGTTGTAAGGGGCTTAAAAGAGTTGGGCTTTGCAAAGGTTAAAGAAGTAGCATTGGGAGCAGACGAGATTGCTGACTTAGAAGCTAATGAAAAGACAGCTACATGGCTTACAAACTCTTGCTGCCCAGCATATAAAAAATATATTGAGAAACAGTTTCCTGAATTAGAGTCACATCTATCGAAACAATTAAGTCCCATGGCTTATCTTGCTAAAAAAATTAGGTTAGAAAAGCCAGAGAGTTATTTAGTTTTTATCGGACCATGTCTTGCCAAAAAAGAAGAGGTATGTGAAGTGGATGCTGTATTAACATTTGAAGAACTCGCTTGTCTGTTTGTGGCTAGAGATATTAATTTAGCTACCTTAAGCGAAATGGCCCTTGATGAGAGAGCAACTAAATATGGCGTAGGATTTGCATGTGCGGGAGGAGTTTCAAAGGCTATCACTAATATAAAACCAATTAAAGTTAAAACCGCTAGTGGGCTTGAAGAATGCAAAACAATGTTACTTTTAGCTAGAGCAGGTAAAATAGAAGCTGATTTTTTAGAAGGAATGGCCTGTTTAGAAGGTTGTATCGGCGGCCCTGGTACTCTGGTGGAGGCTAAATTCGCGCGCCGAGTTCTAGAAAAAGAGCTCTCGGAAGAGGAAAAGGAACTAAAAAAGACTGTTTAGAAAGTGGTGGGGAGATGGAGCCCTGTTCGGATTTATATATCAGAAGGATAGCCAAATATTATCGCTATCTAAGTCATTTAAAACAGCGCGGTGCTTTGCGTGTTTTATCAGATGAGCTAGCTGTCTATATGAACATTTCTCCATCTCAAGTACGCACTGATTTAGGAAAGCTTGCTGTAGGGCAAAGTGGTTATGGTTATAATGTTGCTGTTCTTACTACCGAGATGGAAAAGTTTTTAGGAATAAATAAGATCAATAAAATGGTCTTGATTGGAGCAGGCAAGCTCGGTCAAGCGTTGTTATGCTATGAAGGTTTTTACCACAAAGGATTTCGCTTTGGTGCAGCTTTTGATATCAACCCCAAGCTTCAGGGAAAAACCTTCGGATTTTTAGAAGAACCTGTAAGAAGTATGCGCGAATTAAAGCCTTATCTGGCCAAAAACCAAGTTCAGCTTGCTGTTTTAGCTGTAATTCCCGAAAGCGTTCAGGCAGTAACCGATATTTTAGTGGCAAGCAAGATCAAAGGTATTTGGAATTTTGCTCCCTACTACCCTAAGGTCCCTGAAAATGTCGTGTTAGAAAATGTCCATATTCAAGAAAGTCTACTTCAACTTGCCTATAGATTGTCAAATTCTAATTAATATAAGAAAAGAGACCTAAATGGGTCTCTTTTTTGAAGGACAATCTGGTTTCTTTTAGAATCTAAATTACTAGCTAGGGGGGTCATAGTAATGATAATTTCTAAGCCAACGGATTTTTTATTTCCCGTTAACGAAACCGAAACCGAGATTGTTATTGATGTAGGGTATGAAGTTAATATTGAAAAAAGAAGTGGTGCCATAACTAAACTGGGTCCATACCACATAAACGGTCCTTTTAGGATCAAAAGAAATGATAGGTGGCTTGAGCCTAGAGATTTTACCATTAATAGCTACAGCTGGGACTCAGAGGAAGGCTCACTGGAACTAAACTATGCCGAAGATCTGATATTAAAATTAATTTTCGGCAGAGAAAAAATTACCGGCAGATTATCAGGTACAGCTGATACGTACCGTTTCCCTTGCTTATGGGGTTTAAAAGTAGATAATGACGAATTAATAACAACTAATAATTTCGGGGAGCTAATTCCTAATCCAATTGAAACTTTAAAATTACCGGTTAAAGTTGCAACCTGTACCTGGCACAACTACAAAGTAGCAAGACCAGTTGAGGGAGTTCCGGGATCTTTTCGTGAAAAAGACAAAGCTACTTACAGACTTGGTTATTGCGGTTTAGCTTCAATGCCGTGGCTTTTTTATGGCAACAAATCTGAAGGCTTCTATACTGCCTCCTACGACGAGAGGTTTTTTACCACCTATTTGCATATCGAAGCGACTGATAGCATGCTTATAGGTCTGGAAAAAATTGGCGCTGGTCAATTTGATTCCAATCTATCTGAGTTTTCTTATCTTAAAGCCGATTGGCATGAAGCTGCCAAAAGATATAGAGCCTGGGCTTTATCCTGGTATAAGATAGGACCTGTGCCTGAGTGGGTTTGGGAAGAAAACGGGGTTTTAGTTCACTATGATTTTAAATTTCAATCGGGTGAAATACGTCACTACTTTAGTGAAATTCCCGAGTTATACAAGATAGCCAAAGAAGCCAAATTCAAACATTTATATGTCTCAGCCTGGAACGAAGGTGGCTTTGATACTCTTTATCCCCAGTTTTTCCCTGACCTTGAACTTGGTACGATAAGGGATCTAAAAAAAGCTATCGCTACTGTTAAAGAAGATGGCGGTAAGATTAGTTTTTATATTAATACACGCATATTCAATCACCGCGGAGAATTTTATCAGACCCTGGGCAAAAAGTGGGCAGCCCTAACTGAAGATGGTAACGAGTATATTGAAAGGTATGGTAAAGAAGCCTTTAGCTGTATGTGCCTGGCTGAGCCTGAATGGACAAAGACCTTAAAAGATTTCATTCTTTGGCTTGTTGATGATATGGGAGCAACAGGAATGTATATCGATCAGGTAGGATCATTTCCACGTCTTTGTTATAATGAAAACCATGCCCATCAAAGACCAGATCAATGGAGTTTAGGTTATTTAAAGTTATTAAATGATATCAATGTTGAATCTGAAAAAGATCCGTTTTGGATTATGGAAGGCTGTGGCGATATCTACAGTCAGTATGTAGGAGCACAACTTGTCCACGCCAGTTGGGGATTGTATACACCCTATGGCCACCCAGAGATTTATAAATATACCTTCCCGGAAATAATCCATGTAGATATGGTTCATCCCAAACCTGTCGCGGTTGATGTAGATGCTTTAGGCTTAAGTCCTAAAGAGGTTTCAGCACGTATGTTTCTTTTGGGGACCCATTTTTGGGTTTACTGCCATGTGATAGAGGATCCTGAGTTATGGAGCTTTATTCAGCAGATATTGGAAGTGCGAGATCAGATTAAAGGCAACTTAAGGAGAATGCGCTTTGTGGATAACGAAGGCCTTAAGGTTAACTGGGCCAAGCGCTATACCTCCTTAGATGAAGAGATGATACTCTTTTATAACCCGGATGATGAAAAAGAGATCGAGACAACCTTGTCCTTACCACCTACTGTGGAGGTAATTTATTTAGGAGAAAAACCGCAATCGATTGCTGTTAAAAACCAAAAACTACCTATAGAAGGTCACTATTTGGGTGTTTTCCGCTGGCAGAAAAGCTAAAAACTAGGTAGACATTATTAAAAAGATAGGGGCGATTTTAGTCGCCCCTAAACTCTTAGTTGGCTGGTAATTTATCTAAATATCTTTTAAACTCTCTTGCTTTTCTTTGCATTTCATCGGTTACTTCTTTGGCTGCTTTGCGGATAGCCTTTTCAGGGTTTTCGCCATTTAAGACAACTGAAACAGTGGCATTGTCTACATATCTCCAGACAGTTTCGCCGCCAAGAGCAAAAGGAATACCAATATCTTCTTCTAATTGATTCATAAGAACTGCTCTGTCTTCGGGTTTGATATCCATTTTAGCCATAGCTTTCATATTGGGAGAGATATGATATGTGCCCGGTAATTTGGAATGAAATTCAGTAGTGTAAAGGGTTTGGATCTCTTCGCTGGTGAACCATTTGATCCATTCAAAAGCTTCCTGGTGCATCTTAGATTTCTCAAAGATAGCAAAATTATTAGTGCCGAGGTAGCCTGAGTGGTTAATAGTGCCATCTTTGCGAATTGTGCCGGGTAATAAGCTGGTTTGCCATTTACCTTTAAGTTCAGGTGAACCAACAGCAAAACCACCATAGACAATGGTTGTGGAGCCGCAAAGGTAGGGAATATCACCTTGACGAAAATCCTGATAGGGTTGAATTGCCTTTGGAACACCATGTTTGGTAAATAGTTCGGTAAATCGACTAAATCCATCTATAGACTCAGGCGTATCTAAAGTAGACTTTGTACCGCCGGGTAAATAGACATCACCCCCGGCTTGTCTTAAAAAGGCAGAAGCAACAAACCAAGTTAGACCATCTACACCATAAAAGATACCGAAATTCATATTCTTAGCTTGCATTTTAGGCAAGATCTTATAAAGTTCATCCCAGGTCTTAGCTTCTTCCCAACCATTTTCCTGAAAGATATCGGTACGAATGAAAGCTTGCATATTGCCTAATTCAGCAGGTACACCCCAAGTAGTACCCTTGAAATTTAATGGTTGTATGGAGCCGGGGTACATTCTGGCAAGCACAGCTTTTGCTTCGGTTGGGAAAGCTTTAGCTAGATCTAGGATACCGCCTCTTAAACCAAACTCTCCTTGCCAGGTTGAACCCATTTGGGCAATATCAGGTATATCCCCGGAGGCCAGTGCTAAATAAATCTTAGACATAGCATCTTCCCAATTCATAAGAGAAAAGCTGGCATTTACACCTGTTTTGGGGGTGAAATACTGTTCGGTTAGTGTTTTAATGATCTTTGCTTTTTCCGTAGATGCTACCAGCCATATTTCTAGATCTTTGGCACCTACCATTACACAACCAAATAAAAGGAAAATAGAAATAATAATGGCCAAATAAAGTTTTTTCATATTGTTACCTCCTCAATTCCTTGGGTTCTTGGTTATAGAGAAGATCCCTTTTTGCTTTAAGCAAAAAAGCACTTAAATTGAGGTCTTAATCAAGCTAGAAAATGTAATAGTTATCTAAAATAAAAACCTCCTAAAGTAGATTCCACTTTAGGAGGTTGAAAGCTTAATTAATTAGCAGGTAAATCCTTTAGAAATCTGGCAAACTCTTTAGCTTTTCTTTGCATTTCATCGGTAACTTCCTTAGCCGCTTTGCGGATAGCCTTTTCAGGGTCTTCACCATTTAAGACAACTGAGGCTGTGGCATTGTCTACATATCTCCAGACATATTCACCCCCAAGAGCGAAAGGAATGCCGATATCCTCTTTGAGTTGTTTCATAAGAATAGTTCTATGTTCCGTGGGTATGCCCATGTTGGCCATAGCTTCGATATTTGGTGACTGGTGGAAAGAACCTGGCAATCTTTCTTCATATTGCTTTTGATAGATGGTCTGGATTTCAGCACTGGTAAACCACTTGATCCATTCAAAGGCTTCTTTTTTGTTCTTGGTTTTTTCAAAGATAGCAAAGTTGTTAGTGCCTAAGTAACCGGAATGGCTAATAGTACCGTCTTTGCGAATCGTTCCGGGTATTAAAGCGGTAGTCCACTTTCCTTTTAGCTCGGGGGCGGCGTACATATAGGCACCATAGACAACTCTGGTTGAAATAACAAGAAAAGGTACATAACCACGTTTAAAATCTTCTAATTGATGAATTTGTTTGGGAACACCATGTTTGGTAAATAGTTCAGTAAAGCGAATAAAGCCATCAATTGATTCCGGGCTATCTAAAATCGATTTTTCGCCACCCGGTTTATAAATATCACCACCGGCTTGACGTAAGAAGGCTGAGGCGACAAACCAGCTAATGCCATTTTGCCCGTAATTAATACCAAAGTCCATACTTTTTGCTTTCATTTTAGGAATTATCTTGTAGAGATCTTCCCAGGTATTTGGAACTGTCCACCCGTTATCTTTGAAAATATCGGTTCTGACATAAGCCTGCATATTACCAAGTTCAGCCGGAATTCCCCAGGTAGTTCCTCTAAAATCCAAAGGTGTAAGTGCGCCTTTATACATGCCACTTAAAATGGCTTTAGTTTCGTTAGGGAAAGCTTTGCCTAAATCTAAAATACCACCCCTAAGACCATACTCCCCTTGCCAAGTAGAGCCCATTTGCGCCATGTCAGGAACATCACCAGAGGCTAGAGCCAAATAGATTCTACTGTTGGCATCTTCCCAGGTCATGGTAGAAAAATTAACATTAACACCTGTTTTCGAAGTAAAATATTGATTAGTAAGATCCTTAATGAGGCGAGCCTTTTCACTAGAAGCTACTAACCAGATCTCTAGATCTTTAGAGCTGACACTAATAGTTGTAAGCAGTAAGACAATTAGCAGTAAAGCAAGCGATACTCTTTTCATGAAAACTCCTCCTGCAAGAATATTTGTTAATTTCTTCTTCGCTAATAAAAAGAATAAACCTTTCTTACAGATGACAGAGTAATAAGAATTTGAAAGTTAATATATAAGTTATATTAGTAGTAGAAATATTAGTATAGCCAAGGAGGGAAATAATAATTTTTCAAGAATACTTCAAATACATAAAGTCCCGGTTATGGCCGAGACAGCATAGATGTGCATCAGAAGAGGGCTCTTTTAAAGGGAGTCCTCTTCTTTTTCCGGGGGAAAGAGAAGGTGTTTTATGAAGCTAATTATACTGGTAATTGCTTTAGTCATCTCTTTACAGTCTCAAGCCAGCTTAATAATCTCTCCGGCGATCTTTGAAGGCTGTAGAGGAGATTACCCTAATAATTTGACGGTAAATGTCTATAACCAAGGTAATGAGACAATAGCTGTTGAGGTAGAAGTTTTTAATCTGTCACAAAATATTAAGGGTTTAGTACAGTTAAGTCCGGTTGAAAAACCTATTTTGAGGCCGGAGACTGACAGGTTTAAGGTCCCGGCAAAAGCTAAAGTTGGTTTCAATTTTAAGATAGAAGATCCAAATAAGGCTGTCTACCAAGCAGTGGTTTTTAAAAAAACAGGTGCTCAAAAAGGTATAGTTTCTCAAGGTATGGTAATTCTTTTTATGCTTGCTTTGGACCAAGAAACTGTTAATGGGAAAATTTGTGATTTAAGTCTTGTTACAAGTGAAGATTTCCAGCATAAGTTTCTCCGGCTTACAGTGGAGAATGAGGGTTTATGCCATTTCAAAACAGAAGGAGTTTTTGAATTATTAGATCAAAAGGGTACAAGAAGAGAAGTGGTTTTGCTAGATGGAGGTATTGTCCTACCAGGTGCTAAAAGGGAGTTTAGAGGAGAAGTGCTTACAGAAATTAAAAAGAGCAGTTTAGTTAAAGGAGAAGTGTTTTTTAATCTTGCTACAAATAGCCATAGCTGCAATATCGAACTTCAATCACTTGAAGCCTTTGAGAGGTTACAATCAGTAAAATGGAACTGATATTATTAATGGTGTTTCTTCTGACACTACCAGCTGCTACAGAGCAAAAGATACTTTTCCTTAATCTAAATGGCACTCCTTTAAATAATACCGAAATAACCAACACCATGGATCTTTATATCGAAAGTGAAACGGATTGGGAGCTAAGTGTTTTAGGGACAGATTTGCAAACTATCAAAAATGACAATACCTACCTGCTTCCTTTAGAAAGAATAAGTCTCAAGGTTGATGACGGTAACTGGATGCAACTAAGGAATAGTAAAACAATTTATTCTGGTAATGGGCCTTGTTATTTAACCTTGGAATATAAATTTACTCCTACCTGGGAAGATAAGTGCGTGGGGCAAGAATATGCAGGAGAGTTTAATTATGCTCTAACAAATGGCAAGCTCTATAGCTCGTCTTTTAAGCCTAGGATTATTACTCCGGGTGAAACCGCTAGTTTAGTCTTTAGTGATTATAACCTGCCTTGTGCAAAAATTAAGATATTTAAAAAACACGCTGAATTGATAGAGCTAGAGGTTTTTAATACTAATAAATGCTGGATTGAAACCAAAGATCAAAACAGTAATTTTTGGGAAGAAGGAGACTATAGCTACGAAGTATTCTCTCAAGAAGCATTAATTACTAAAGGTATATTTGAGGTAAAAAGAGCTCTTGACCTTGGTGAACTAAGGGGAAGGCTAAAATATACCAAGCCCTTTTACGGGGGACAACCGTATTTAGAGATCTATGATACGAAAAACAACTTGATCTCAAGAAGAGAAGGAGACGAGGCAATAAATTATCAGCTTGGTCTTTTAGAGGGTAGCTACTATCTGAAAGCAGGTAGTAAAAATACCTTTCAGGTTGAGCCATTTAGTATTAGAGCCGGTCAGGTACTGGAAAAAGATATTATTTTTAGACCAGATACTGAACTGGAGCTGGCAGTCAGGGTCTTACCAAAAACAATTAAGCAGGGAAGTAAAGGTAGGCTTGAAATCGAAATTCGAAACTCTGGTGGTGAGGATTTAAGTGAATTGAGTGTAGCAGTAAAACTACCTGCCGGTTTAGTTTACACTCAAAGTGAAAGCCTATATTTAAATAAACAGTTTAACAGCCTTAAGAGCGGTTCTAAGCTTAAGCTTACTGAAGAGTTTATTGCTTTGCCCTCTTATAACCGAACTCTTTTTCCAAGCGGTGAAGTTGAAATTAAAGCTAAGACAAGTCAAAATGTGATCCTTGAAAAAAAAGCGGTTTTTACCGTTGAGGTTAATCCGAGCTTATTTAGTGAACCGGGTATATTAGTTGGTGAATCCAGCACAGGTTTTTATTTTGCCAACGGTACCTTTATTCAACCGGAAGCTAAATATTTCTGCTTGCAGCTTGAGCCGGGTAGCTACGGGCTTTTACTTGGGTTAGAGCCATATATATTAAATGTCTCTAGTCTTTCGGAAAGAGTTAAACTACCAAACACAACGGGCAAAAAAGCAGGGCTATTGGAGCTAAAGGTAGCTATTAATTCTAAGCCTAGAGTCGGACTCAAAGGTTTTTATGTTTCAGATAACCTTAAACTAGCCTTTGCATATCCAGATTACCAATTAAAACAACCGGATGCTCTTACTCCTTATCCCAATTGGGGAGTTGAAAATAAGATTCTTGTTAAGACACCCTGGCAGTTGAATTATTCTACCGGGGAAGGGTCTTTTAATGCTGGTACGGTTTTTTTAAGTCCACCATTGGGAAGAGGCTTTTTACCTCAAGCACTGTTAGGATTAGATGCTGAGTTAAAAGCCAAAAACGGGGTGCAGCTTAAGACAACAGGTGGATTTCTTCTTGAGGTGAAAAAGCAAGAAGAGTTTCTGGCAGATGGTACCACTGGCCCTTTTACTTTAAGTGCTAAACCTAAAGAGGGTTCAGTTAAATTGATTGTTGAAGCTAGAGATAAAAATGGTCATGTAATAAAAAGCTTTTCCTGGGATTATTTTCTGAATCGAGAGGCGTTAAAATTAAAAAGACCCTTAAGTGCCGAAGATCAGCTGGGATTGACAAATTACCTGGTAGTTTCTTACATTTCAGAATCAACCATCAGTAATGATATATTTATAGGTGGACATCTAGGTTACACGGATAATAAAAATAGCCTCTATCTATTTAGGCATTTTGAAGATGAAGGAATGGCAGGAAGGCTTAACTATAAAAAGTGGAGTCTAGAGGGAGTTTTAGGCAAAGATTTGCGTGAAGTGATTATAAGCAGAAAAACTCCAGCTACCCGACAAGATATTAAGATAAAAACCAGCCAAGAAACAAGTTATAGTTATAGATTAGACTATACCGGCAACTGGTATGGCAGTTTTAATCTCCTTTTTAATCAGGTCAATAGTTTATCAAATAAAGCAGAACTTAACTTGAATTTTAAAAATGATCTTGTAAAGGTTTGGCTTACTCAAAGACTTAATCTGCAAAAAGGCTTAGAAGAGATAAACAGCCAGTACTATCTTTATTCGACAGCGCTTAATTGGCCTGAAAATCTCGTCTGGGGATTAAGCAAAGAAGGTTTTGCTAATAAAACTGTAACTACTTTTTCAAATCGGATGCTCTACAAACTTGCTGGCTTTACCGGTTATCTAGAGGGTAACTGGCGCAAAGGCGAACAAGAAAAGCCTAAACTAGCAGTTTCTCTTAAACATGAAAAAATCCCATTCTCCTTAAAAGCTGAATGGGAGCACATTGAACCACAGTTTTTTTTGTTAGAAGCTTGCTATGATACTAAATTAATCTGGGCTAATATTTCTCTTTGCAGAGAAAGAAATAGTCTTAAAAGGACTTTAGGCCTTACGGTGTTACCTAAAGATAGTGTGATCTTTCTGGCTGCTAAAGATGAAGCTATTAAGACTCAAATCCAGCTTCCTTTTCCAAGGACCCAGTTTAGAATGTCTTTTACAGGGGATCTAAAATCTAAACTAATAGTCTCAGAGGTCGAGATTGATCTCAGACTGTCGCCAAACAGCCAAGTCGGTGTGAAGGGTAAATATCTAAGACCATTAAAAAACAATTTCCGGTTACAAGGTTTTTATAGATATCAAAAGGACAGCTTTCAGCTAGAAATGCGGCTTGACGAAAGAGAGACCGGCCTGTATTTTACCTATCTTATACCTTTGGGGCAAGCACAGGCCAATTAACCTCAAAACCGGCATTTATCTCTAGAGAGGATGATTAAAGTGAAAAAGAGACTGATGCTGATTGTTCTGGTATTTGGTATGGCAACTTTATGCATTTCAGCTGAGAGTTTTAGTCAAAGGGTATTAGCTAATATTCAACCAGCCTTACAGGTGATCTGGCCTGAAGCAGAGCTAAGTTTTGGTCAGCTCACAATTGGCCTAAACGAATCTGCTACCATTCAACTTAAGGTATTGGCTAATGTAGGTTACAATGTTATTTTGGAAACAAATAATCCTAATCTGAAAGAGTACATTGTGGAAACAGGAGCGTATGGTGTAAACAAACTAAAAGAAGTTTTACAGATCAGTACCGACGATGGTCTTAACTGGTTAACGGTAGAAAAGTCGATGATTTTGATTAGCAAACCTGAAGGCTCTCCGGTTGAGGATATCTACAAGATTAAGTATCAGCAGGTGATGACTTTTCCAGCTGACAAAGCTTTAAATGAAGGTTCTTATTACACTACTGAGATAACACTTTTAGTCACACCACTTATTTAATATGACACCTGTTATTGACAATGGCGAAACTTAACTCTAGACTAAAGATAATGATGTTATTATGAGTTTTGACCTCTAGAAGGAGAGATTAAGATGCGCTTGGCAATGATCGAAAGAAGGTTTGAAGAACTATATCAAAAGATCTACCAGGATATTTCCAAGCTACCAAAGTTAGAGAGATCAGTCTGTTATTATCAGGGGCCTTTGCAATATACAAAGCTAACAGAAAGAGGAGAAATTGACCTTGGAGAGATCTGGGGTGAACCAAAAGAGACAGCCTTTTTAAGGTTTGAAGGGGATTTTGAGCAGCCAGGCTATTGGTTTGATATTGTTTTAGATAGCGAAGCCTGTTTGTTTGTCGATGGTAAACCCTATGCTGGTTTAGATAAGAACCACCGCTTTATTCCTATACCACATGGTTTTCACCAGTTTGAGATCGAAGCATATAATCATTATGATAAGCCACTTACGCTCAAAAGAGCGCATCTTATCTCTTTTAGAACTCAGCTTCTAGAGCTGACACTATTAGCTCTAGAAGCCGTTTACAGCAGTGAGCTTTTAGATCCTCTAATTATAAAAGCTCTGGAAGCGATTTTAAGCGAAGCTCTAAGCATGTTTCCTCCTTGTCTTGAAGAAGCTTGCTTAGAAGAAACTGCGGCTAAAGCTTTAAACTTTGTGCTTAAAAACCTTAAAAAATATCCTTATAAAAGACCCGGGAAACTTATTTTTATACCGCAAAGCCATATCGATTTGGCCTGGCTTTGGCCGGAAAAAGAAACAGTAAGGAAGCTTTCCAGAACATTTTCTACCGCTTTGAGGCTGGCTGAAATGGACTCTGATTTTATTTTTCACCAAAGCCAACCACAACTTTTTTATTATGTAAAAATGTATTATCCCGAGTTATATAAACAGATTAAAGAAGCGGTAAAAGAGGGTAAGTTTGAATTGGTAGGTGGTATGTGGGTTGAACCAGATTGCAATATGCCCTCTGGAGAGTCTTTGGTTAGGCAGCTTCTCTATGGTAAGAAATTCTTTTTAGAAGAATTTGGTGTTAGACCAAAAATCGAATGGCTGCCTGATGTCTTTGGGTTTAGTCCTAGTTTACCACAGCTGCTTAAGGATTGTGGAACCAAGGCTTTTATGACGATTAAACTTAATTGGAACGATACTAACGCATTGCCGGATAGTGCTTTTAACTGGCGGGGCATAGATGGCTCCACAATCCCGGTATTTATTCCACGGGCTCTTAACGAGGATGTTAAGGCCAAAGGAGTTGTTGCTGCATTACAAAATGCTCAAAGAAGCACAGCTGTGCCAGTAGTTGCCCATCTGATAGGATTTGGCGATGGTGGTGGGGGAGTTACTTTTGAACAGTTAAAAAAAGCCAAGCTTCTTGCCAATCTACCTCAAATGCCAGCAGTTGAATTGGGTAGCATTAAAAAATATGTTAAAAATAACATTTTGAAAAGAGAGTTGAAAAACACCTGGGATGGAGAATTATATCTGGAATTTCATCGTGGAACATATACCACACAAGCACAGAACAAAAGGTGGAATCGCAAGTTGGAGTTAATGATCCGCGACACAGAGATACTCTCTTCAATAGCTAGTTCTATAGGTAAAGCTTATCCTAAAAAACTACTTGAGGAGGCTTGGAAGCTGATCTTAAAAAATCAGATGCATGATATTTTACCAGGTAGTGGAATTAGAGAAGTCTATCAGGATAGTCAAAGGGACTACCTTAAAGTCGAGGATACCTTAACTAAGATTGAGGATGAAACACTGGGATTTTTAGCTAGCCAGATCGGAACTAATGCTGATGGGAAAGGATATCTGATCTTTAATACTATGTCTTTTGCCCGCAAAACCTTGGTTAAAATTATACCTGCTACCAAGGATGTTCACTTTGTAGATGATAAGGGAGAGCCTCTTTTAGCGCAAAGATTAAAAGATGGTAGTTTTTTAGTGGAAGTTAACTTGCCTATGCTAGGATACACAACTATTTATGCTCATGATGGCCTCAATGAGCAAGAAAGCCCTTTTACTATAACAGCAAACAAAATAGACAATGGATTAATCCAGGTTTTATGGGGTGAGAATGGCCAGATTATAGAGATCAAAGACCTTCTACGTGATGAAGTATTAATTCAAAATAGACAACACCATCTACAGTTTTATGCTGATAAACCACTTGACTATGATGCCTGGGAGATTGATCCAGATTACAAGGATATTAGTTGGGAGCCGGATAAACTTACTTCTATGACCATTAAGGAGAACGGAGATTTATGTGCTTCCATAGAACTGAAGTGGGAAATGCATCAATCTACGATCATTCAAGAGATAATTCTCTACCGTAATTCAACACGTGTTGATTTTAAAACAAAGGTTGACTGGCATGAAAGGCATGTTCTTCTAAAGACTTGTTTTGATACCAATATTAGATCGCGTTATGCAACTTATGATATTGCTTTTGGGAAATATCAAAGACCAACTTTTCGTAATACATCCTGGCAGAGATCTCAATTTGAAGTTAGTGGGCATAAATGGGCTGATCTTTCAGAAGCAACCCGGGGCGTTTCCTTGCTTAACGACTGTAAATATGGATATGATGTTTTTGAGTCAAAGCTAGCATTAAGTCTTTTAAGAGGAAGTGTTTATCCGGACAAAGAAGCTGATCAGGGACAGCATGAGTTTACCTATGCTATCTATTTGCACAGAGATAGTTCGTGTCTAGAGACTATAAAACAAGCCTATGATTTAAATTTGCAACCCTTAGTTTATAAGCTACCTGGAGCTTTTGGACCTTTTTCTACTACTAAATCATTTATAGAATTAAATTCTGAGGGAGTTTTGCTGGATACATTAAAACTTGCTGAAGATGGCAAAGATTATATTTTACGCTTTTTTGAAACCCTAGGTACCACAGAGAAGGCACAGATTAACTCTGGAGCTAAGATAATAGAGGAAGTTAATCTGCTGGAGGAAGCCAAGGAAAGGGTTGCCATGTTTTTTAGTCCCTATCAAGTGAGAAGTTATCGGGTCAAATTAGAAAAATAAAAAAAGGGGAGCCAAATTAAACTGCCTAGAAGGAGTTTTTAAGAGGCTCCTTTGATTTGATCCTAATAAAGGAATTTTCTTCTTTAAATTTCTTCTGGAAAAATATTACAGCGGGAAATCCCAAGACCAAGTAGAAAGTTAAGGTAACCCAGGGTTAATTTGCCATTTTGTTAGGCATTAGCTATTTTTAAGATAAAAAGGAGACTTTAATTCCTGAAAAGCCCAAAAACATTAAGAAATAATGGTATGATTAATTAGTGAAACGGGAAATTGTTTAAAGATAGGAGGTTAAATAACCCATTTGGGAGAATGATATTCCCAGGCATATTTTTTTGTGATTCTATATATTAAGTTAACACTAACCGGTTTATTCTTAGGAGGTAAGTGTCATGGGAGCTAAAAGGAAGATCTATCTGCTACTTACAATCGATTACATTTTAGGTTTAATCAGTACATACTTAGCTTTGGTAATAACTAAAACCCCTTTTTACTGGCAAATTATTATCTTGGCACCTTTTATTGTAATTATTTCTGAGGTTGTATTTAAACTCCATCAGGTTATTTATAGACATATCGATTTCCTTGATATTTGGCATATGGCCTCGGCCATTATCGTTGGGCAACTTATTACATATGGGATTTTCATCAACTATGTCGGACTGAGGTTTTTCATATCTAGTTTGGCTATTTTTTTAACTGCTATTTGTGGTTCGAGAATAGTTTTTAAGATCTGGACCGATAAGAAGCGTTTAGCTGATCAAAAAGAAAGTATCGATAAACTAAAGACTATTATTGTTGGAGCAGGTTCAGCCGGAATAATGGTTAGATCAGAGATTGAAAAGCATAAAGTTCTTAAAGCCGATGTAGTTGGTTTTGTTGATGATGATGATACTAAACAACAGAGGACAATTCATAACACGCCGGTTTTAGGGACTATAGAAGATCTAGATGAAGTTATGAAAATATATGAGATTAAGCAGCTTATTTTTGCTATTCCAAGTGCATCGGGATCAGTAGTTAAAAAAGTCAATGATGTTGCTAAAAAGTATAATGCTAAACTTAAGGTATTACCCGGTGTGTATGAGATCTTAGAAGGCAAAGTTCAAGTAAGCGCCTTAAGAGATGTAAACATTGATGATTTGTTACGTAGGGAGCCTATTAATATTGACTTAGATAGTATAGCTTCATACCTTTCCGATAAAGTTGTTCTGGTTACCGGTGCAGCAGGGTCAATTGGTTCTGAACTTGTACGCCAAATATGTCGCTTTCATCCCCGAGAGATAGTACTAGTTGACTTTAATGAAAATGGGCTACATGATCTACACTTTGAGCTTAGCCAAAACTTCCCTAAGCAATACTATACTTGTGTTATTGCCAATATCAGGGAACGTAACAGATTAGCTGAGGTTTTTAGGGCAACTAAACCGGAGGTTGTTTTTCATGCTGCGGCCCATAAACATGTCCCTATGATGGAACATAATCCCGGTGAAGCTATTAAAAACAATATTTATGGGACCCTAAATGTTGCACTTCAGTCGGCTGAATCAGGAGTGGAAAGGTTTGTTTTGATCTCTACCGATAAAGCTGTTAACCCTACTAACGTGATGGGAGCTACAAAAAGAGTCGCAGAGAAAATAATTCAAGCTCTAGGGCAAACCAGTACAACAATTTTTACTGCAGTGCGGTTTGGCAATGTTTTAGGTAGCAATGGCAGTGTGGTACCTATTTTTAAGAAACAGATTGCCGAAGGTGGTCCTGTTACTGTAACTCACCCAGATATAACTAGGTATTTTATGACTATTCCCGAGGCATGTCAATTAGTCTTACAAGCAGGTGCCAACGCTTCTCAGGGGGATGTTTATGTGTTGGACATGGGTGAACCGGTTAAAATTACCGAGTTAGCTAAAACAATGATTGATCTATCTGGATTTATATTAAATGAAGATATAGAAATTGAATATGTCGGATTAAGGCCAGGAGAAAAATTATATGAAGAACTTTTTACCGATAGTGAACAGGTATCACCTACAAATCATGAGAAGGTATTTCGTGCTCATTTAGAAAAAGTAGATCCATCTAAGCTCTTTAAGCAGTTAGACGAATTAAAGGAGTTGGGAAATACTGATGATAAGCTATTTATGCTTGAAAAGCTAAAAGAGATAGTGCCAAACTATAAGGTGGATCATAATAATAAAGATGAGTTTGCAGCAACTTGCAGGTATTAAAAAAGGCCCTGTGGGCCTTTTTTAATAATCATTTTAAGAAAAATTCCTGCAAACTAAAAATGCCAAAGCCAATATAAAGTATGGAGGAGACTATCTTTATTGTTTTTAAAGACAGTTTCGAGCTAGCTATACGGCCAATAACTAAAGATAACAAGTTAGCAAGGAGCATAGCCAACACAGCACCTAAGAAGGTTGCCAAGAAGTTTTTATTTTGACTAGCTAGTACAATACAGGTAATTTGGGTTTTATCGCCTAACTCACCTAAAGTATATAAGGTGAATACTTTCCAAAAGGGATTTACAGGGTAGCTCCTTACAGCAGCTTCTTCAGTAGCATCGGGCTTTTCAAACAGAGTTTTAAGACCCATACCTATAAAAAGAACACCAGCAAAGAGATTAATTAACTCAAGAGGTATTGCCTCACCAATACAAAAACCTAAAGTGGCAGCTAACAGTTGAGTTAATATAATAGCAGAAATAATGCCCAAAAGCATTGGCATTAATGGATATTTTGTGGCCATAGCTAAAACGAGTAATTGAGACTTGTCCCCTGCTTCGGCAGCAAAAATTAATCCAAGTGCTTGTAAAAATGCCTGCATAATAATCCTCCCAAATCAAAGTAATAAAAAAGACCTTTAACAGGTTTACCTGTTAAAGGTCTCGCAAACCAAATAGTGGTGTCAGAGCCAGGACTAGGTCCAGGATGTTGACTCTGCCTAAGATGCTACTCCCCTTTATATGTTTATTATAATGGTTTTGTGAGCTTTAGTAAATATAAAAAAGTAAGTTATTAAGATATCAGAACTTTTCATAACTTTTTAAAGGCTAGCATAGCGGTTTATAAAGATACTATTACATTGAGATTAAACAATAATTGCCTAAGCAAACAGCTGCAAAAATATTAGGGGAAGTCTCCGAAATAATAGTTGTTAACTTTAGGTTGTTCGGGTAACCAGCTTGAAACTCAATAGTCATAGATTTATGCTGCAAGGCAGGATATCCGCTTTATTAGTTTAAATAACCTTTAAGCGAAGGAGTGGGTATCCTTGAGCCGTGTGAGGATTGAAGTAACATGACAAGGACATTAGTAGAAGACAAGCTCTTGATTGAAAAAGCCAAAAGGGGTAATAAAGACGCTGTTAACTCACTTGTTGAAAACTATGCTGATTATACTCAAAAGTCAGTCCTCAAAATCTTGCACAAAATGCACAGACAAGGGAAATATATTACAGACACCTACCGAAGTAACGGCGATGTTATAGCTGATATTGAAGAAGATTCATGGGCAATAACCCATGATGTTCTAGTTAAAGCTATGAAATCAATCGGTAGTTTTGAGGGCCGCTCCAAGTTTTCAACTTGGTTGTGGGTAATTGCCGAAAACCATATAAAAACATTAATGGTTAAACGAGGAAGAAAGAAAAGTAAACTTTTCTTGCAACAGTCTGAAACTGACGATATTACTGCCGGTATTATAGAGGCTGCTGGGGCAACTGCTGATAGTTTTGTTGAAGACTATGAAGATAAAGAGACAATGAGTAAAGTATTAAGGATTTTATATGCAGACGATTTTAACTCTGATCAACGTGATGCCATTTTATACTTTTTTGTCCAAGAGTTAGATCAAAAAACAATTTCTGAGATAACCGGAGCTAAAGTCGGTACAGTAAAAAAACGCATTCATGATGGCCTTAAAAAATTAAGGCAAAAACTAGCCGAAGAAGGTCTCTTATGAGATGAGGGAGTTGTCTATGAAGAGGAAAGAGCATCTATCAGAGAGTGATGTTTGTGAGATAGTTACTCGAAAACAAAGCCAATCCAATTGCCTTATGCATGACAAGCATTTATCTCAGTGCTCATTATGCCATAATGAGGTCTCTTCTTTGTGCAAAACTGTTGCAGCTGTTGAAACAGTTAAATTATCAAGGGATCAAAGACTTAGATTATTAATTAATGAGGTTACCTTAGAGTTAAATAAAGATAGACAAAGAAGAAAGGTCAGAATTCCTACAATAGCAGCAGCTTCTGCTTTAATTGCTTTTGGAGTTTACTTTTATGCTAATTTAGATATTTTAGGTATTACAAAACCAGAAGCAAGTATAATGTCTTCGGTAATTTCTTATTCGTCAAACATTGAAGAGCCAAGGGTCGGTATAAAAACACAGGGTGTTATTATTTCTGGCCAACATACCAGCCGTAAAGCTACATCTCAAGCTATTGGTTCATCTGTGTTGCATGAAGGGGAGGAGTATAGTAATGGGCAGAGCCAGAAAAACGGTTTGGCTGTTGCTTCTAGCTATATTACTAATAGCTACAGCACAAGCTTCTGATGGTCTTGTAATTAACCATGTAATTACTGATAGAATCATTAAAGCTGAAGATGGTCTATATATCGGTAAGGTTATTTTAGGTTTTACATTAGGGCGAGCACAGTTTTACACAATAACACAGGTTATGTTAGCTCAGGGATTTTATCAAGGCCATGTTGTGATAGAAGATCCTGCTGGTAAAACTCTATCTCAGGTTCAATTTGGAGATATTAATGCTGAGAAAGACAATTGGCTGTACTCACTGATAGCTACTTGGGAAGTAGAGTTTAAACAACCCGGGGTTCACAAAATAGTTATTTATATTAATAAATTACCCGCAGCTTATTTTCCTTTTGTGGTTAAGCAAAAAGCCGGACTCTAATTTAGACAGGCTCTAAAATAAAAGTAGCCCAATTAAACTTTTAATATAAGAGTTAATTGGGCTTATTGATTTTTGGGAAGACAATTAATAATATCTTCTTCAGGTTTAACTCTAACATTGCCTTAAATAAATAAATTAAAAAGGGAAAAGGCAGCCTAAGCTGCCTTTTATTGACCTAAGTTGTGAAGATAAAAATATTAAGTTAGGTTTTTAGGAGCTATTTTGGCAACTTCATCTACTAATTGAGGGTTTGTTACCCTGATAAATGTACCTTTTCTTCCCAAGGAAAACTTCTGAATAACTTGAGCGGCGCAAAGTTTCTCTAAAGCACTGGCTACAGATGAACGGGATATGTTTAACTTATCAGCTATTTCGGAGGCTACAATTACGCCTTCTTTGCCATTTAATTCTTCAAGTAAATGTTGAACTGCTACAAGTTCAGCCATAGATAACGAAGATGCAGCAACAACAACTTTCATTTGATCGCTCTTGTTTGCAATAGCATGTCGACCGATGTGTAATGCGGTTCTTCTACCTAACAATCCAGCGACGGATTCTAATAATACTGCAGCATCATCATCTAAGTGATTGGTTTTAACTACGATGTAATGAGCAGCATCTTTACCACTATAAACAGGGAATGAAATGGTGCCTGATCTATCAAGAGTCTCCCCAGTGTTCAATTCAACTGGCAATTTCAGGACATCCGCTAGTTTAGCGACAACTTCTTCTTCTGGTGCGTCTTCAAGAATTAGTTCATAAACTTCTTTAACACGTTTCAACAACATTATTTCAACCCCCTAAAACTTAAAACCTGGGTAATTTTAATATTCATTACTATTATACCACATTATGTTTGGATTATAACATCAAATGCACAAAAACATAAAAATATTTTCAGGCATATTTATTTTCCATGATTAAGATGGGTAAAGATAAAATATACCAACATTAAAAAAGTAGATAAAATATAGCAGATATTTAATGAAGAAAAAAGAAAGCAAAACAATAATGCCTCGGTTTGATCAGTCTGTTTTTAAATAAATAGCTTATTTCTAAAATTTCGATTAATGAAACCGTTATCCTTTATTTATTCGGGAATATACTTTGTAAAATAAGAAAAATAAAGTCATGGTAAGGTTATAATCTCTACTAGCACTTAATCAAGAGTATAATATAGTAAATTGAATTAGTATATCTGTTTTAGGAACAAAGACATATAAAAGACAAGGCAAATAGTAACGTTTAAATTCCGTAAATGAAATACACATATAATATAATACCACATATATTAAGCGTAAAACATTCCTTGGTAAAAAGTAGATGAGTAAATTTTCTTTGGCAACAAGGTAAAGCGAAATAGAGGCTTGGTTAAGGGCGAAAAAATTGGCAATTCAATTCTACTATTGGGCTGCTGGTATAATTAAAATAATACCGGTAGAAATTGAATTGCCAATAACATATCAAAAAGTGCTATTTGGTAGAGATATACTCAAAGGGCAGACTTGTATAGAGAAGAGGCTGCAAAAGACTCATAAAGCAATTAAGATCATTTATTATCCGCTCTGCTGTCACAGGGGGAAGTAGATTTTCTCTTTTACAATCACGATTAATACGGTTTATCAATTCTTTGGTCTCATTTAATATAGGTTCTAGCTGACTTACTTCATCTGGGTTATCTGCGCGTAGATCACGAGTATCCCAAGGTCTTAAATTAAGAGTTGCAACTTTAAGGGTTATATTTTCGAGCTTAAGCAGATACTCATCAAGCAATTTGGTATCTGTATTGATAAATGACTTGAATTCGTTAATTCTTTGTATTAAATCTAAAAGTTGTAAGTTGGCTGCTTTATGTGGGTCACGAAATGTAGGTACTGCGGGTTTGCTCCATGGTCCATTTTTTAGAACATTATAGTGATAGTATTTCATATTAGCGGTAGAAAATACTGCTTGACCTGTCATGGCAGTATCTTGTCCGGCTTTTAATTGACCTAACAGGATAGAATCGTTAAAAAGATATACACCAATTCCGGTATAAATGTAGGTTATTCCAGAAACCGTATTGACTTCGCTTTTAACAGTTGAAGAATATTGTTCAACTGTTGAACGGTAAGACATTGGTGTCAGAAAGTTAACATGTCTATTTAATGCCCAGTTAAGCCAATCTTGACCCAAATCGTTTTTCCCCCAACTATACGGAGAAGCAACAGCTGCTGAGATAAGGAGATTTGGTTTAATAGCTTTAAGTTCATAAAAAGCATGCTCGACAAATTTATTAACGAATTGACTTTTAAAAACTTTAAATATATCTAGCATACGATCGCTTTTGATATCAAAAGGATCTATTCCAAATAAGTTCGTAAAAAGGTCACGCATAAAGGCATTATAGCCAAAATCAGCATCAAAGCGAATATAATCAAGGTGGATACCATCAATATTATAATTTCGGGCTAGTTCTTTTAGCATGTCAATATTATACTCCCTAACTTCCGGATTAGCGGGAGAAAGCCAATAATAGCCATTTGCCAAAGTAAATTTATTAGCATTTGTTTTATCCAACCATTCCACCTTATCATTAATAAAGTACTCGGCTCCATTGTGCAGGGCAAAAACACGAACTAGGGGATGGACTTCTATCCCTCTTTTATGAGCTTCTTCGATAATAATTTTCAGCACATCATCATCTTTGAAAAAAACTACAAAACGACTTTGCTGAGGGACAATTTTGCTGGGGTAAATTGCAGCCCCATTACCGTAGACATCAGGGAAAATAATATTTACATTGATAGCTTTTAATTCATCAAGATGACGCGCAACATCTTCTCTGGTGAAAAAACTGTTTATAGTAAAATTGTCAACCCACATACCTCTTGTTTCAACTGGTAGGGATTCGTAAAAAAGAGGTTCTAATTCTTTTAGGGTGGCTGTTATGTTGCTAACTAACGAGATTTCGGCCTCATATTCCTCATCATTTTCCACCAGGTTTTTTGAAGTTAAAAGATCTATTTCTAGTGCCTTTATTTTGGAATCAAGCAAGGTATAATCAAGGCGACGCATTTCCAATTTAGCCATATCCAAAGAGTTTTTTAAAGAGTTAATTTCTGATTCGAGGGCAGTAATTCGAGCAGGTAAAAAACTGGCAGCAATACAAATAGATGTTAAAAGAACTATTAAGAAAAAAAGAAAGACTTGTAAACTCCTTTTCACTGTATATCAGTTCCTTTCATTCGAAACTTAATAAACTGTTTCTCTGAAAACTAAATCCATTCCTGCTTAGACGTTTTTGATCTTTAAAAAGATAGCCACCTAAAAAGCTAGGTGACTATCTATTTGGGTGGGGAACACATATGGTGTTCACTTAATTAATACCCCTTATCACTAATAATAAACATTTTTCGGAAATATCTAGAACCAAAGGAGTAACCCGATATAACCATTGAAATAACATGGTTATGGCGGGTTTTTATCGTGTGCTACGCATGGCGATTAACTAGATGGTGAAAGTCCGTTATGGGGGTATGTAGCAATCAACCATTAGCTCAAGGCAAGGGTGTCCACCGCGAGGTGGAATCTGAAGGAAGCCAGCGGCAAAGTTCCGACCTGAGGGACACGAACACTATTAGGCGCAAAACGTGGAGTAAGACTGCTAGACAAGTTGAAGCCCTAAAGCTACACGGACACGTTAGCGTAAATGGTGCGGGTACATGGAACGAAAGTGAATCGTCTTACCGTGGGAGGCCTCACGGACAAGTGAGAACAGAGTAAGAAACCTGGTTGAAACAAGATTTATCGTGAGGAGTCAGTAGAAGCCATAGCACTAAAGTGTTCTGATACCAAAGGAAGGGCTGAACCAAAGGCGGTGTGGGTCAATGAAAGTTACTGACAGTGGTAATTTAAAACACAGACAACTTCGATTTGAAGACTATCTGCAAAGGGTATCTGCGGAACAGAAAGAGTATGCAGAAGTGTGCGTGCCACCTAAGATGACTGAAAA
>JAHDNZ010000052.1 GCA_018435125.1 Bacillota bacterium
AATTGATATAATGTGGATTTTGTGTTATCCTTGCCTTGCATTTTCTTCTCCTTTATTTTAGAGATTTGGGCAAGGACTACCCTTATCTCTATTATAAAGGAGTTTTCTTTTACAATCAACCATGCGAGGCTGTTTACCGGGAATATTCTCACATTGTGCGCTAATGCTTTTATTTTCTACAGATATCGCTTGTTGACAAATTTGTAATTGGTTCATGCAACGCTAGTGAAGCCTTATAGATAATATTTCCTTCAACCATAGTTAAGCGCACCTTAAAATCGTCGTCAATGGCAACTAAATCTGCATCTTTGCCAAGAGCAATGCTGCCTTTACGATAATCAAGATTCAACAGTTTGGCCGGATTTAAACTAGCCATCCAGCTGGCATTTTCTAAACTAGCACCGGCATATTTAATCATATTATAAACCGCTTTTTCCATCGTTAAGGTTGAACCGGCTAAAGTACCATCACTCAGACGAGCACTTCCATCTTTAACAATAACTTTTAAGCTGCCGAGAGAGTATTCACCATCATTAAGATCGACCGCTTCAATAGAATCTGTTACTAAAAGAGCTCTCTCAGGGCCTTTGCACTGATAAAACAGTTTTAACGCCAAGGGGTGAACATGAATGCCATCAGCTATAACTTCAGATGTAACTCGCTTATCAGTTAAAGCTGCGCCGATAATACCAGGCTCTCTATGATGGAACTTCCTCATAGCATTAAAAAGATGCGTAGTATGCATTGCTCCGGCGGTCACAGCTCGGTCAAACTGTTCTACGGTAGCCATAGTATGCCCCATACTAGGGACAGCGCCAATACTTCTAAGATAACCAATAAGCTCCAAGGCGCCCTCGATTTCAGGAGCTAGGGTCATAACTTTAATATTATTACCTGACGCAGCTGAAAGCTCCTCAGTCTCTTTGATGGAGGCGCTGCGCAAACATTCTGCTCTATGGGCACCTAGGCATTCTAGGTTCATATATGGGCCTTCAATATGCCAGCCCAAGATTTTGGCTCCCTCAGTGCCTTTTTCTACAGCTGTTTTAATCGCTTCGGCTACAGCTAGAAGTTCTTCATGAGTAGCTGCAACACTAGCAGGTATCATGGCAGTTGTACCATGTTTAGCATGCGTTGTCGCTATCTTGTTTAGCGCCTGATAAGTTCCTTCCATAGTGTCTTTCCCACCGGCACCATGAAGATGAATATCTATAAATCCAGGTAAAAGTGTAAGTCCGCTTAAATCGATCTCTTTGGCAGCTAAGGCTGCTACTCTCCCTAAGGCGGCAATACGACCGTCTTCTACCAAAAGATCCACTCTTTCCCTGCCTTTTTCCGTTAGAACTACTGCTCCCCGCAGTTTGTAACGCATATACAAGCCTCCTTATAACCGCGACTTACCCGCTTCTTTTAATTTAATGATGGCCGAATGTGCATCTCTTTGGCCAAAGACTGCCGAACCGGCGACTAAGATATCCGCTCCAGCCTGTACAATTACACCGGCATTTTTTTCATTTACGCCACCATCAACCGAGATAAAAAACCTCTTAGCCTGTGAAATCCTATATCTGTCTAATAGTCTAATTTTTGGTAACACCTCTGGTATAAAACTTTGTCCGCCATAACCCGGATCTACGCTCATTACCAAAACGAGATCAACATAAGAAAGCAAAGCTATTACACTTTCAAAGGAAGTGCCTGGATTAAGAGCCAGACCGGCTAAAACACCTGCCTCTTTGATATTCATTAAAATCCGGTGCAAATGTCCTCCGGTTTCAAAAGGTATTGTAATGACCTGTGGCTTAAGCTTATAAGCTATGGGAAGATATGTTTGCGGGTTGTTAATCATCAAATGCAGATCAAGGGGTAGTTCAGTATTTTTTTCCACAGCTTTTATAACCGGAGTGCCAAAAGAGATATCAGGGACAAATTCACCGTCCATGATATCTAAGTGTAACAGATCAGCGTTACTAACTCTAGCCAGTTCATTTTTTAAATCCGCAAAATCCGCTGCCAGCAAAGATGGCGCAACTAAGGGTCTTTCAAAACCTGCCTGCCCCAGTTTATTTAATTGGTTTGCAAGTCTTGCTACCATGGCTTTCTCTCCTTTATTTCTGCTAAAAGCTCTACATAACTTTGATAGCGCAAAGGATCTATTTTATCTCTCACCTGACAATCAGGTTCTTTTAAATGCAGACAGTTTTGAAAACGACATTTAATACCCTGCATCTCTACAAAGCAGTTACTTAAAGAATAGGGATCGGTAATATAAACATCTAAGCGGGAAAAGCCGGGTGTATCGGCTATATAACCCCCGAAAGGTAGCTTTAATAACTCAACTTCCCTAGTAGTGTGCTGCCCTCGTCTAGTTTTTTCACTTACCATACCTGTTTTACGATTTTGTTCTAAAATTTTGTTTACAAAGGTAGTTTTCCCAACCCCTGAAGGGCCGGCAAGAACAGTTATTTGATCTTTTAAAATACTTTTCAATTCGCTAAATTCCTGCTCTTTTAAAAGACTAAACTCATAGACTCTATAACCAAGTAAACGATAACTATCAGCCAAATGGCACCTATTTAGATCGGCTTTATTAAAACCGATGACTGTTTTAAGCTTCCAGTACTCACCTAAGACAGTTAAACGATCAATTAAATAGTTTTGCGGAGATGGTAAAGCTGCTGCGTTAAATATAAACAACTGATCTATATTGGCAATGCGTGGTCTGTCTAAAAGATTGCGTCTTGGCAGTATCTCTAAAATCACGGTCAGGTCGTTAGTCCTTTCCAGCTTTACCAAATCTCCTACAACAGGATATTCATCTAGCTTTAAACGTCCTTTTAAAACCGTATTAAGGTAACCTGTTTCAGTGCAAACAGTATATATCCCGGCTAAAACTTTGACTACAACTCCATTCATTTACATAGTTACCTCTGTAAGGACAGTTTCCCTAAGCATTTCGTTATTCAACCAAACCTGAACAAAAACATCAGGGTTACCATCAACACCGGTTCCTCCCACTATTTTTTGGATATAATCATTTTCACGATGCTCGTTACGATAAACATCATGAGAGCCCTTTTCATCTATAACAACTATTTTTACAAGTCCAGGCCTAGTAACCAGAATGCTAACTTCTCTCTCTTTACGACCTCTTAATTCAGGTTCTGTTGAATTCTGTCCCCCATCTATCCCAGGTGATGTCCTTTTTGCACTTATAGTAAGATCAACTACATCACCTTCAACAACCTCTGCTTCAGGAGCAGGATTGTGATCTAGCACATAACCTTCGGGTAGATAGCTGTTGTATTCTATAAAAATCTCGCCTAGCTCCAGGTTGTTACGGCTCAAAGTCAGTTTCGCTTCATAAAGAGTAGTATCAATCAGATTAGGCATTTTAAAAGTTTGGGTTAAAGGTGCTTTGCTGATTTGCAGATTTATTTTAGTGCCTCTTTCTACTTCATCATTAGGCAGTGGGAATTGTCCGATTATTTTACCAGGAGCATAAGCATCGGTTTCAATGTATTCTCTTTCACCAGTATCTAAAGCCATAGCTTGTAGTTTTACTTGCGCTCCCCTAATATCCATATCAGTTAGATCAGGTACATTTAACAATTCGGGACCTTTGGAAAGAATTACCTTAATTCGCCGATTTATTTTAACTAGGCGGTCTGCCTCAGGGATCTGCGAGATAATATATCCTTTGGGGACTACGCTGTCAAAGACTTCGGCTTCAATTTCTAAAAGTAATTGCTTGGCTTTTAATTGTTCTTTGGCTTTGTCCTGACTTAAGTTAACGATATTTGGCACTTTAACTTCAGGAACATTAAAAAAGGCAGAAATTTTTAGGAAGAAATAACTTGGCAGTAAAATTGCTATAATTATTAGAATAGCGGTTAAAGCAAGTGGTTTTGAGGAGCCTTTTTTCTTACTCTTATTTTTACTCATTTTGGCAATATCCCTTTCGTCAGGTAGATAGGGCATTGTATGGTTAAAAATCGTAGTTGAGTCAAGATCATTTTCCTTGTTAGGCAAAGATTGCATTGTTTTTTTTGGCTCGTAGATATTGATCTTGGTTGGAGCAGCTTTTTCAAAATCAGGGTCATGAAGTTGCTCGAGCACTTGATTTAAGGCTTGCTCCATTTCATAAGCATTTTGGAAACGATCTTCTGCTTTTTTAGCTAAAGCTTTGGTAACAATATTGATAACCGAAATTGGCAGATCAGGCCTTTTTTCTTCCAGTGGGGGTATCTCGGCTTGCACATGCTGATAAGCAATACCTACAGGCGTATCCCCTTCGAAAGGGACTTTGCCTGTTAGCATCTCGTAGATAACTATACCCAAAGAATATAGATCCGAAGAGCTGGTTACTTCCTTACCAGTGGCCTGTTCCGGTGAAAAATAGTGTACCGAACCCAGTACAACACCTGTTCTGGTTATAGTAGCGGAACTAATAGCCCGCGCTATACCAAAATCCATGACTTTAACCCGGTAATCTTTTGTAATCATAATATTATGGGGTTTAATATCCCGATGTACAATTAGATTATTATGGGCATGATTTAAAGCTGAACTTATCTGCATGGCGATTTTTAGAGTAAGTTCAACCGAGAGCATACCTTCTTTTTTTATTAAATCCTTTAAACTCGTACCTTCAACATATTCCATAACAATATAATAAGTGCTGTTTGTCTGTCCCACATCATAGATATTAACAACATTTGGATGGCAAAGCTTGGCAGCTGATTTAGCTTCCCTTTGAAACCTCTCTAGAAATTCCTGATCCGAAGAATATTCCAGACGAAGCACTTTTATAGCTACCGGTCGATCGAGAAGAATATCCTGAGCGAGGTAAACCAGGGCCATACCACCTTCGCCAATCAGTTTTTTAATTTCATAGCGATTTCCTAGGATTTCTCCCATCAAGAGGCTCACTCCTTCTAAACTTCACCAATGACTACTGTAACATTATCTTTGCCTCCAGCAGCTAAAGCAGCATCAATCAGTTCAGTTGCTGTGTTCTCTATAGACAGACCTTTAGTTAAGATCTCAGCGATTTTTTCTTGACTTACGTCGGTAAATAAACCATCACTGGCCAGAAGAATTCTATCACCTAAATTAAGGCTTATCTCATTGACATCTACTTCAATTTCCTCATCAATACCTAAGACTCTTAAAAGAATGTTGCGTTGGGGATGTTTTTTTGCTTCTTCTTTAGATAGCGTACCTAAAGCCACCAGCTGATTGACATAGGAATGATCTTCTGTTAACTGCCTGATGGAATCCCCGCAAATAAGATAGGCTCTGCTATCTCCCACATGAGCAAGATAAGCTTTTAGATCCTGCAAATAAACGGCTGTTAAAGTTGTACCCATACCTTCTTGTTCTTTATTATTCTTACCTCGTTCAAAAATAGTACGGTTTGCCGCCTGAAAAACATTCCTTAAACAGTCTAATACAGGATCAACTATAACTGTGCCCTTTAGTGTATCAATTGCTATTTGGGCTGCAACTTCACCTGCTAGATGGCCACCCATGCCATCGGCAACAGCGAGAAGATTTTCTGCGGCAATGAATCTGTCTTCATTTAGATTACGCACTAAGCCTTTTTCGCTCTTTGCGACAAATTGCACCTTAGCCACCAGCCTTCTATTCATACACTTGTTTTTGCTTGAGCTGACCACAAGCTGCATCTATGTCAGCACCTCGTGAACGCCTGAGTGTTACATTAAGTTTTTTATCCAATAGCTTAACAAACTTTTCCGCAGCCTCAAGGTTTTCACTTTTCCCAGCTAAAGGATTTAGAGGAATTATATTTACATGGCAAAGCATCTTATCTAAAAGACCAATAAGAAGATTAGCGTTTTCTTCACCATCGTTAAATTCGGGAATTACAGTATATTCAAAAGTAACTCTCCTATTAGTTACCCTTATATATTCCACTATAGCCTCCATTAACTCCTTTAGGGGATATCTTCTATTTATGGGCATTATCTGGGAACGTAATTTATCTAAAGGAGCATGTAGGGAGACCGAAAGGTTAATCTGCCAGGGTAAGTAAGCCAATTCTCTTATTTTAGGGGCAATACCGCAAGTAGATACTGTTAGATGCCTGGCACCTATACCAAAACAGTCAGGATCAGTTAATATACCTATAGCTTTTTGAAAATTATCCCAGTTTAAAAAAGGTTCTCCTTGACCCATAGCCACAGCATTAGTAATAGGAAATCCTTTACTATACTGCCAATAGTAAAGCTGTCCTACAATCTCGCCAGGGTCAAGGTTTCTAACAAATCCGCTTTGCCCGGTAGCGCAAAAGCTGCACCCCATAGCACAACCTACCTGGCTAGAAAAACAGACCGTAGCCCGATCACCTTCCGGGATATAAACACTTTCAATAAATTCACCATCGTTTAGTTGCAACAGGGCTTTTTTTGTACCATCTGTCGATTGCTGTATGAGTTTTTCCCTGAGGGGTAAAATACTAACACCTAAAGCTGTGCGTTGTCTTAAATCTAGGGGTAAATTAGTCATACTCTTCAAATCAGTGACACCTTTTTTATAGACCCAATCCAACATCTGTTTAGCCCTAAACTTAGGTAAAAATGCTTTTAATAATTCTTCTTCCAATTCAGTTTTTGAGAAACTAAAAAAATCCAAATCAACTCATCCCCTAAGAGGTGATCTTTGTGAAGGCCAGTAGAACATATTTTCTCACCAGCTATATGGAGTATTTATTATGTGAAGGGCTGAAGTGTGAAGAGACCTATGTGGCAGATGCGAGCAGGTTTATTAGATATCTGCTTGTCAATGCTCCTTTGGAGTCGGTTAAGGAATTTGTCGCACAATCTGGTAACACTTCTTCCTATAGGCGTCGTCTTATCTCCTCATTAAACCGCTTTCTTAATTTTGCTGAAAAAGAATTGGACCTTTTTAGCTCGAAATCAGATCCTGTAAAAGATCGGGAAGCTTAGTTATAGTGCCTGCTCCCATGGTTAGCAGGAGGGTATCTTTTGAGCTATTTAAGACCAGCCTATCTTTTAAAAGAGTAGCTGCTTCTTCTAAAGATTCTGCATAATAAGCTGGTTTGCCAAGCTTTTGGATTTCCAAGGCGAGCTTTTGGCCACTGATACCTTCAAGGGGTTCTTCCGGAGGTGGAGCATAGATACCCAGGACCACTACCTGGTCTGCTTGTGCTAATGCCAAAACGAATTCGTGCCACAGTATTTTGGTCCGGTTGTAACGGTGAGGCTGAAAAGCAAGCCAGAGCTCATGTCCTGGGTAACGATGTCTAGCTGCATCAATAGTTGCTTTGATCTCTGTTGGATGGTGTCCGTAATCATCTATTATAAGCAGCCCTTTTTGTTGGTAACGCTTTTCAAATCTTCTTCCTGTGCCGGTAAAATCAGCTAAAGCGTTTCTTACAACCTCTAAATCCAGATTCAACTCCAGAGCTATTCCTATCGCACATAGAGCGTTAGCTACATTATATTTACCTGGTAGTTGTAACGCAAAACTACCTAACTGGCGATCCCTTAATCTGGCCTTAAAGAAAGTTTTTTTACCTTCTTTAATATCATATGCTTGCAGATCTCCCTTTTTTAACCCATAGGTCAATACTTTGGCCGAAGCGTATTTTATTAAGCTCTCTGTCTTAGGATCATCTGCACAAATTAGAGCCAGATCTTTAATCTGGGTTACAAATTCAGCATAAGTCTGGAAAAGCTTGTCATAACTGAGCTGAAAATTCTCCAGGTGATCGGCATCCACACTGGAAACACTACCTATCCTGGGGTAATAATGCAGAAAGCTGCCATCACTTTCATCACTTTCTGCTACCACCAATTCACTTTTACCCGTCAGATAATTGCCATTTAGTTGAGGCACAAAACCACCAATTATTGCTGTCGGATCCTGTTTCAACCTCATTAGCATATAAGCTGTAAGAGCACTGGTGGTTGTTTTGCCGTGAGAGCCGGCAATGGCAATTCCGTAACCATTATTTATTAGTTCGGCCAGATTTTCGGAGCGATGTATCTCTTTGATGCCTTTTTCTCTGGCTGCAACTCTTTCCGGGTTTTCTTTTTTTATAGCCGATGAGTAGACAACCAGATCAGGGTTTTGAATATTTTCTTTCTTATGGCCAATAGTTATCTTCGCACCTAAGTCAATTAACCTTTTGATTTCACTGCTTTCATTTAGATCAGAGCCTGTTACTTGGTATCCTTTAGAAAGCATAATAGCAGCCAGGGCACTCATGCCCACTCCGCCAATGCCAATATAATGGTACCACATATCTTCACCTCATCCTAAACCCCAATAACGTTTGGCTTATTAATTAGTCTGTAGCTAAAATTAATCTTGTTTATTCATCTTTTCCAAAAGATCTTTTAACTTTCTTTGAGCAGTTGCATAGGCCTGCCAGTCTGGTCCACTTTTCAAGGCCTCTTCGGCCTCTAAAAAAGCCTCAAAAGCTAACTGAGCCAGTTTATCCATTTCTTCTGTCGTATGGTCGACTTCAGCCGAGGGATTAACTACCGGAGTAACTTGCTCTTTTCTTATTTGATTGTAAGCCTCTAAAAAGGTAGCCCCGTATACCAGTTCAGTCCCATCTGATAATACAACCAATCTCAACTCCGGAATCTGGCCCTGATCAGCTAACAGATAGATGGGCTCAACATACAACAGGCTGTCATTCATGGGTAAAACTAAGTGATTACCTCTTTGTACCGATGAGCCTTGCTGGTTCCATAGGCTAAGCAGCTTTGAGATCTCCGGATCTTGATTGATCCTGGCTTCAATCTGCATGGGTCCATATATAATTCTGTCTTTGGGGAAACGATATAAAACCAGTTCTCCATATTGCATTGTATCTGAACGACCTGCCAGCCAGGAAACCATATTATGCTTATTCTTGGGGGTAAAGGGTAACATAAGAACAAATTCTGCTTGTTTTTCCCCAGGAAAATGCACCATAGCATAGTATGGCTCCATATAGATTGCCTGACCATGATAGAGCTCTTCGGGAAACTCCCAAATATCTTCTTTGTTAAAAAATACATCTGGATTTGTCATATGGTATAGTTCTAAAATATGTGCCTGAGCAATAAACAGCTGCTCCGGATAACGCAGATGAGGTATGAGCTCTTGCGGAAATTCCTCTCTATCTTTAATTAGAGATGGAAAAACCTTCTGATAGGCTTGGCCTAGCGGATCTTTACTATCATAGAGATAGATATCGGTTTGCCCGGTATAAGCATCCACCACAATCTTAAAAGAGCCCCGCATATAATTGCCCACCCCGGAAATTGGTTGCGAATAAGGAAAGCGTTCGCTCACAGTATAAGCATCTAAAAGCCAATATATGCGTCCATTGGCAACTACAGCATAAGGATCCGGATCAAGTTTTAAAAATGGAACTAATTTAGCAACTCGCTCTTTAATCTGGCGATAATACATAATTTTCGCCTTTTTACCAATATCGGAACTTAAAAGGATCTTACTTGTTTTAAAACGCAAAGAATAAAGTAGTTTTTTTAGAAAAGAATTAAGAGTAATGCCTCCCTCACCCGCATAGGAAGTTAAGACATTATCTTCTCCACTTGGGTAATCCAACTCTTTTTGCTTGGTATTTACAATAACATAATCAGCAGTCTTTTCACCGAAATAGACTTCTGGGCGATCGACTGTAATAAAGCCTTTAGGCGGAATATCCCTAACTATAAGTCCCGGTAGACCTTGTTCGGTTACATCGTGCATACTGCTGATTACCACACCAAAGCCATGGGTAAAGACCAGATGCTTGTTGACCCAGGTATTGGCACTATCTGCTAAACGATCAGATGATATTTCTCTGGTAGCGATAGCAATTTGTCTGGTTGTTCCCTCGATATTATAGCGATCAACATCAATTTCACCCATCTGGTAATAGTAACGCAACTCTTGCAACTGAGCAAAAGTTTTTTCCAAAGCACGCCAATCCCAAAGACGAACATTTTCTAAAACAGCCACATTGTCCTCCCAGTCATCAGTAGAAAAACTGGTCGCCGGATTAAACTGGGTCGCTTTAATATTATTAAGATTAAAAGCATAACGAGTAAAGCGAATATTGTTTTCTATAAACTGCTTTTCCTTAGTTAGCTCATTGGGTTCAACTAGATAGTTTTGGATAAAACTGGGAATCAGCTGACCAACAAGCCCTACTCCAAGCAGAATAACTAACATTACCAGTGTTGATTTGTAAGTGTTTCTAAAGAGATTAATGGTAAATACTAATACCGCAACTGCCGAAAGAATTTGCATAGTTCTATAAAAAAGTAAACGTCCATAAACATCGCTGTAGGTAGCACCATACACTATGCCCGCAGGTGAATTAAGCAGGTTATAACATTTTAGCTGCCAACCTAAAACACCCAGTAAAGTGCTAAGCAAAACCAGTAACAACAGATGGAATCTTGCTTCATTATTCATCGTCAGATGTCGGTTTAGAATATGAATATTACCTGTAACAAGGTAAAAAACCAAAGCAGCTAAAACTGTAATAATAATCATACCAAACAGAGTCTGAAAAACACTTTCAATCAAAGGCAAAGTAAAGACATAAAAAGAGATATCGTGGTTAAAAATAGGATCTTTTAGATCAAATGGAGTACGACCTAAAAAGCCAGCTACATCCTGCCATTTGATAAAAAGGTTGCTATTAAAGGCAATAGCTATAATTAAGGAGACAATAATGATGAAATAACGGGATATCTTAACTGGGTCAGTTCCTTTTTTTATCCGATCTTTCTCCCAGCTCTTTTGCACAAAAAGCCAGTTAAGGCTTAAAAAGGCAAAGATTACCAGAAAGGAAATAAGTCCAGGAATAAGGCGCAGTTTAAGCAGGGTATAAAATGTAGCCAGATAACCTAAATTCTCATACCAAATGAGCTCTGTTATAAAATCCGCACTCCAAAACAACGAAAACCCTAAAATGACGATAATTAATATTAGCCAGCCCCATAATTTACGCATTAAACTACCCCCCTTAGGCTTTTTTCAAAAATCCTTTCATTTCATCGACAGTAAAAAGATACTGTTTGTTGCAAAATCTACAAATTGTCTCTATAGCTTCACCTTTTTTAATAAGATCGGAAAGCTCCTCGGAGCCAAGACTTATCAGTCCTTTTTGAAACCTTTCTTTTGAACAATCACAACTAAAGCGAACAGGTCTTTCTTCCAATTTTGTCCAGTTAGTAAAGAGTTGATCTAAAAGTGAAACAGGCGTCTCTCCTCTGTCAAAGCGATGGCTAAGAGAGCCAAGCTCTAAAAGTCTTTCTTCCATTTCAGTAATATCATTCTCGGTTGCCCCAGGCATTACTTGCACTAAAATGCCTGCAGCTGAACGAACAAAACCTGACCCATCGACTAAAACACCGACACCTACCGCAGAAGGGATCTGTTCTGAAGTCTTTAGGTAATAAGCTAAATCATCACCGATCTCACCGGTTTGAATAGGTACGGTTCCCCGATATGGTTCATATTCTTCACGCTCTCTTATTACATAAAGCATACCAAGACCTACTGCCTTACCTACATCTAGTTTGCCACTTGCATTTAAATCCAGTTCGGTCTTTGGATTCTCACAGTAACCCTTTACATTAATAAAGCGATCCGCAATAGCTATAAGGGGTGAAATGGGACCATCACCCCGAAATTGCAAGAGAATCCTTTCATATTTCGACTTAAATGAACTGGCCAAAAGACCCGCTCCTAGCAAGGTGCGGCCAAGAGCGGCTGTAGCTGTATGGGAGAGGTTATGTCTTATTCTAGCTTCTTCTACTGTATCTTTACCAGAGATGGCCACCAGCCTAAACTTGTTTTCAGCCATGCCTGTAACCAAATAATCCATTTGCTCACCAGCGTTTCAAAATTGTTATCTCACCAGAGCTATCTATAGTTAATTCTCTCACATCGTTTTCCAAATTAATCTCTTTATCATTAAATAATAACGAGACTACTCGAGGTCTGCCAAGTGTAATTTGGAGTAAACCTTGTGATTTTACCACAATCTCCTCCCGGTTTTTTAAAACACCGCTTTGAAGTAGTTGTCCTGTTTCCAAAATCTCATACCAACATTCGCCATGTGATCTCAGAGTTAGAGAATAATCTTTAGCTACTTCCATAGCTATTGATTCCTCTTCTATTAAAGGTTCTAAATAATCCGGCGACTCATTTTGATCAACAAGTTCCTCAACTTCAGGTAGTTTTTCTTCAGTTTCAGTTTCGTTATCAGGAGTCATATCTAAAACACCTTTATCGCTAAAATTAGCCTTCCAGATAAAGTAGATAGCAAGAGAGGCTATTAAAAGAACCAAGACCACTGTAAGTACAATATGAATTCTATTAATTTTTAGAGCTTGTCCCATTGAAACAACAGTTTTTTGCAAAGTTCCGTCCCATTTTTTAGCTGTTGGTAAACTCTCTTTTTCTCCCTGAGCTTCACTTTTACTGACGATTTCTTCATATTTTTCTACAACTAAAGCTTCGGAAAGGCCAATTGTTTTGGCATAGGTTCTCAAATAAGTACGGGCATAAAACTCACCTGGTAGTTTGTCAAATTCACCTTTTTCGATAGCTTCTAAATAATCCAGCCTGATTTTGGTTTCTAGAGAAATATCTTGAAGAGTTACCCCGCGCGACTCTCTTTCTTTTTGTAAAAACTCACCCAGCTGTCGCATTTTAATACCCCCCTAATATTCTTTGAGGATCTCTTCTAACTCCGATTCGTTAACTAAAATATCTCTAGGTTTACTCCCTTGGTATGGACCAACTATACCTAAAGATTCCATAATATCAATTAACCTTGCTGCTCTAGTATAACCAATGCGTAGATGACGCTGTAAATAGGAGGCCGAAGCTCGTTCATTTTCAATAACAATTTTAGCAGCTTGGGGTAAAAGATCGTCTTTGGCTTCAGAAGCTTTCCTTATAGTATCATCTTCGACCTTCAAATCAACATAGTCTGGATTTCCCTGTTCTTTCCAGCACATAACTACCTGTTCTACTTCACGATCAGAAACATAAGCTCCCTGAAGTCTAAATGGTTTGGCCAGTCCTATCGGATAAAAAAGCATGTCTCCCTTACCCAGAAGTTTCTCAGCCCCTCTAGTATCTAAAATAATACTTGAATCGGTACCTGATGAGACTGCAAAAGCAATTCTAGAAGGAATATTGGCTTTAATTAACCCAGTAACAACATCGGTTGATGGTCTTTGAGTCGCTACAATCAAATGCATCCCTGCAGCTCTGGCTTTTTGGGCCAGCCTGCAGATAGCCTCTTCTACTTCAGCTGAAGCTACCATCATAAGGTCAGCAAGTTCGTCTATAACAATGACTATATGAGGTAAAACCTCTTTGCCTTCTTGTTTGGCTTTTTTATTATAACCAGCTAAATCTCTGACTTTAACTTCTTCAAAAGCAACATAGCGTTCTTCCATCTCCATAACTGCCCATCTTAAAGCCTTAGCTGCTTCTTTGGGATCGGTTACTACTGGTGTTAACAGATGTGGAATCCCTTCATATAATGATAGTTCTACTCTTTTGGGGTCAATTAAGAGCAATCTTAATTCCTCTGGGGTAGCTTTAATCAATAGGCTAATCAACATACTGTTGATACAAACACTTTTCCCAGAACCTGTCGCTCCGGCAACCAGAAGATGAATTAAGTCTTTTAAATCGGTTACTACACTTTGACCACCGATATCTTTACCAATACCGATTAAAAGAGGTGAACTGCTTTTTAAAAAGGAAGGTGTTTCCAAAACTTCTTTTAAATAAACTGTACCGGGCATTTCGTTTGGTACTTCAATACCAACTGCTCTTTTGCCAGGAATTGGTGCTTCAATACGCACGCTTCTAGCTGCTAAAGCTAAAGCAATATCGTCGGCTAAATTTTCTATTTGTTTTACCTTTACTCCCAGACCAGGCATTACTTCATACCTTGTCAGAGTTGGTCCGCAAATATAACCGGTAATGGTAGCTTCTACACCAAAACTTGCTAGTGTATCAGCTAAAAGATCCGAGCGATTTTCTTTTCTTTCGTTGAGTTCCCTTTTGGGTTCAGCTAACAGGTCAAGTGTCGGTCGAGTAAGGTTTAAGCTTTTCAGATCGCAAACTGGCTTAGCTTTCTTTTCTGGTATATCAGCTAACTCGTTCAATTGCTC
>JAHDNZ010000057.1 GCA_018435125.1 Bacillota bacterium
CATGTGGAGTGTGTGGTATTGATGTCTAGAGTGCAGGAAAAGGGTGGACAGAAAAGGCTGATAGAAAGGGTTTCTGGACATTGGCAGCCATTATGTTAAGCTCGCCAAAGACCGGGAATCCTCTTTTTTGTCTGCGAACGGCTCGGCAGTAGCGCGAGAGTTGGTAAGGTTTAGTGGAAAGATTAGATAACGGCCTTTTTAAGCGGTGGCGAGTTGATAGGGTAGATATTGAAAAGACCGTTATCTGCGGGTAACAGGGGTATAAAAATTACTTCAGACATTTTAAGATCTGGTTATACATCTTTTCTGTGCACAATGGGGTCACTGGATGCTCAAGAATGGTTAAGAAATTGGTAATCAGAAGTTTTAAGTCTTCCTCCATAAACCACGAGTTGTGCCGAAAAAACTCATAACTATAGAAGGATAATAATGCAAAACGTAGAAATTTATTTATTATTCCAATTGTTTATAATCATTGTCATTGATTAGTTAAGTGTTACCACATCAGTAGCATACAGAGGGAGAGGGAGAGGATTACCATGAAAAGACACTTCTGTGTTTTTACTGTTTTATTGATCCTAGCTCAACTGCTCACAGTAATTCCAAGGACCTTTGCGGGTGGCCAAACTTCGTACGGAGAAGCCATTACCACAGCGCGCCAAGAGATTTGGAAAGCTTTATCAAATGGGGCATCTGCAGCTACTGTCGCTATTATGGACGACAATGCTATTGTATACTCCGAGGGTTTTGGAATGCGAAGCAGAGAAGAGTCCATCGGCGTTGACACTAATACCCAATTCAATATCGGATCCATCAGCAAGGTGTTCACTGCATTGGGTGTGTTACTTCTATGCGATGACGGTCTGGTGGAGCTTGATAAGCCTGTCACTACCTACTTGCCCGAATTTATGATGAAGGATCCGCGGTACAATGAAATAACTGTGCGGATGCTACTCAACCATTCCTCAGGGATCGCAGGTACTTACATGAAGACTGGTTTTGGTACAGAGAAAAACAGAAGCTATGTTTCTGAAACCCTAGCTGAACTCGCAAAAGGTAACCTGAAGCACAATCCGGGTGATGTAAGCGTCTACTGTAATGACGGATTCACCCTCGCTGAAGCTATTATTGAGAGGGTATCAGGGATGAGTTTCGCTGATTTCTTAGAAATTAGAGTGTTCGCAAAAACCGGTATGGCCAATTCTAGTTGCTATTTTTCTGGCGGAAACAGGAACATTGCACACCAGTATGACTCGGCGACTGGTAGAGTATTGCCAGCAGAATACGTCAACATATTAGGATCCGGGGGAATAGCTTCCACTGCTGAGGATCTGTGTCGTTTCTCACAGACAATGTGGGCAAACCCCCTTCTCAAATCGTCAACCCTAGAGGAATTCATGATACCGCAGTATGGCCCTATGACAGTCCCCGGTGGCATACCATTTTACCGCTTTGGGCTGGGATGGGACAGTGTAGAACTGGAGGAATTCATAGGACAAGGTATAAAGGTTATGGCAAAAAGTGGAGGAACCATACAATTCAATTCGCAGCTCTATGTAGCACCCGGCGAGAAATTAGCGGTAGCCCTTCTTTTTGCCGGTCCCGCAGATCCTGCTGCTATCTGCACTAAGATCATGCAGGTATTAATGGAAAGCAAAGGTGTACTTAAGAAAGATGAACCACAGATAAAACCAACTCCTCAGGTTGCGGTAATTCCCCAAGAACTACTGAGGTACGAAGGCTATTATGGTAACTATCAAGGCATTATCAAAGTAGAATTTGACACCACCGCCAACATGATGAAGTACTCTAAGTACAACTACGGCGCATTTGGACCTGCTGCCCAATTCCCCTATATGGAAGATGGATTCTTCCATGTGGATGGGTCACAAAAGCTAAACTTTGAGGAGGCAGCCAACGGAACTAAATTTATCATAGCTCACGTGCACAATTCCACAGGGAAAGCAGTATTCGCTCAAGAGATCCCACCGGGAAATTCTACCCTAAGTAGGAGTCTATTTGAAAATAGGGTATGGCTTCCCCGCAATCTTACATCCTACGAATTTGTTCCCTTTATGACGATCTCAGGAATATTGCAGGAGCTACCCGGCTATATCCACTTAGACAATGTACCCTACGCTCTAGTTGGCGAATACACTGGGGCCATGGCCCTCTCACACGCAAGGGATTTAGTTGAACCGGTGATAATTAAGCGCGATCAAAAGCAGTGGCTCGAAGCTGGCGGCTATTTATTCTCTGATGCTTCAGAGATCGTGCCATTTGATCCTAGTGAAGAGATTTTCATTGGAACCAATGGTTATAATGAATGGCGCTTGGTAAAAACAGATGATGTGTTGAATACCAAGATCCCTATCGGAGGACGGCTGCTAGTATTTTCGCAAATGGGTGAGCTTGCCTACGATAGCCTAACTAACGGGGAGAAGGTAGTCTTCGTGGAGGAAGGAAGCTATGTGGGTTTTATCGGAGAACCGGGCAACTCATTTATACCGGCACACAGACCATGACCCTAATCTAAGTAAGGTTTCACCTGGTTTTTGACAAGATAAGCTGATCAAGAGAGTCCAAGGGAGCATACCCATGGCGGAAAAGTCTATTGAAACGATAGTGGCGCTAGCACCAATTCCATTAGTAAGGAACGACACCCTAAACGAACGGGAAAACTAAATGCAATTAGGGGGTGAACTTATGTCAACTGTAGCCCTAAAGAGGATTAGCAAACGATTCGCGATTTTTACATTCATTTTTGTTTTGCTATTTTCCAGCTCGGCAATGACTTTGGCCGGACCTTATGCAGAAATAAGTGAATCAGCTGCAAGAATATCCGAGACATTGGTCAATGATTATGGTGTGAACAGCCTGCAATATGCTCTGCTTTATGATAACAAAATTATCCTCCAAGGAACCGCTGGTAGATTTAATAAAAGAAACTCCTTACCCGTCACTGATTCTTCCATATACGGGATCGGTTCCACCAGCAAAATGTTTACAACCGTTGCAGTAATGTTGCTTTTAGATCAGGGTAAGTTGGATTTGGATAAACCCGTCACTTTCTATATGCCTGACTTTGTAATGGCAGATGAGCGCTATAAAGAGATTACTGTTCGCATGTTGCTCAACCATTCCTCAGGACTGATGGGCAGTAGATACACTAATGGAGGTCTTTTTAATGACCCCAACACTTTTAACCACGATACTCTGCTAACGGCGCTAGAGGGGCAAAGACTTAAAGCAGATCCAGGCGCTTACTCCGTCTATTGTAATGACGGATTCAGTTTGGCGGAGCTGATTGTTGAAAGGGTAAGCGGCTTGACTTTTTCGGAATTTATCCGCGAAAACATTACAAAACCTTTAGGGCTGAGTAATACCTTGACTCCCCAGGACGATTTTGACCGAGGTTTGATGGCCAGAACATTCGCCCGAGGAGATGAGACGCCACCGGAAACACTCAATCTGATCGGTTCAGGGGGCATCTATTCAACAGCATCCGAGCTTTGTTTATTTAGTCAGATTTTTATGGATAACCCAGGCAATAGCACGGCAAAAGAACTTTTATCTCCTGCCGCTAAAGAGGCTCTTATGGAAAAGGAATATCTGCAAGGGGTGTGGCCCGATCAAAAAGACAGTCTATTCGGTTTTGGGTTGGGCTGGGACTCAGTTGACCTTTACCCGTTTAACCACTATGAAATCCAAGCCCTCGCTAAAGGAGGAGATACCTCCTTTTATCACAGCTCTCTAATTGTGCTACCCGAGCAGAACATGGCCTTTGCTGTTGTAATGTCAGGAGGTTCCTCCATGTACGGCGAATTGATGGGACTATCCTTGCTACAGCAAGCCCTTCTTGCCACGGGGAAAATAGATAGTATTCTTCTGCTCGATGATGAAAAAACGTCTGAAGCTGACTCGATGCCGGCTGAGTTGACTTCTTACGCTGGTCTTTATAAAAACAATAGCCTTATAAAAGAGATAAGAATTAAACCCAACGGCACGCTGACCATAACTGCATTAACACAGCAAGATTTGGCTGAAGAAACTTTCATCTATCAGTCATCAGGAGAATTTGTTAATGGAGATAAAAGTAAAAGGCTGTCCTTTGTTGAGGAAGAAAATGGGGAAACCTATCTATGTATAGTAGGGATACTTTCCCTGCTGGGGCTAGAGCAACAAGCAATAATCACTGTCTATGATTCAGTAAAAACGTTACCTAATCCGGTAGACTTAAAACTCCAGCAAGCCTGGGATAAACGCAGCGGTATATACTATATAGTCAGCGAAATGAGAACCAGCCAGTGCTACTACAATCTAGCTGCATCTACTATGGAAATATATACCAATGAGAGCCTGCCTGGTTATTTCGGGACATATAAAATTGCTGATATTAGTTGCGCAACTCAAGATGCCCAAATACCAGTCATGGACGGCCGCGATAATGATTTTTTGAGTTTTACAACCGAAGATGGTAAGGAATATCTATCCAATAGCAGCTCGACTTTGATAAGCGAAAACAGCATTCCGGATATCGATGCAGGTGTAGATATCATCTGTACTATACAGCAAAATGGATATGCCCTTTGGTATTCCGTAGGGAAAGGGGATGCAGGCAAAACGATGACTGTAAATCTACCCCCAAACGGCGCATTTGCAGTATACGACAGCTCAGACTGTATCTACTTCTCTACAGTAGTAGGTAATCAGTCGGTCATATTACCTGCAGAAGGGAAAATTGTTTTCATTGGCGATCTCCCCGGTACTCGATTTTATGTTACGATTGACTAAGTAAGTGTCCAAGACATATCAATAAACATCGACAGCCTTTTTGTTATGTGATATGTTCATAAAAATTAAATATTCCAAAGGCAATGACGAGAGAAAATACACGTTTTCTTATGCGCAGAGAGAAGGTGGTTGGTGTAAACCTTCGTGATGATAATATGGAAGCAGTCTCCGAGCTGCGAACCGAAAAATGTATTTAGTAGGCTTCAACGGAATCTCCGCCATACAAAGGGAGAACGGTATAAATGTACCGACAGAGGTGCAGAGTTACTCCCTGAAATTAGGTTGTAACGCGGGCTTGTAAGTTCGGGGCTGTGTAGCAGCCTTTTATTTTTGTATTCAACAGAAAAACGAGCCCAAAAGAGCTCGTTTCTGGTACAATATAGTTATGAGCACCAAAACATTATACACAAGTAATTATAGCAATTTAGGCTCAGGTAACTAATGTTACCATTCTGCGATAATGTCATGTTGAACTTATTCTGATAAAATGTCACCTACGAGAGAGGAAACATTTAACATAACTAAGCAGGAAGTAACAAAACTGAGAGTCATTGATCAAACTATCAAGGATTTCTTTATTTCGACTTCGTGCCGCATAACGATGGCAAGGTGGGTCTACCGTACAATTCCTAGTTTGCGTATGCCACCTTCTCCGGCGATATGGACGCTATGCACAGACACGAGGGCTATGACAGCGATGCCATGTACGATGTCACCAGAAACATTATGCTTGGCACTCGCACTTCAAACTCCTTATCCTGGCTAATAACAGAACGCTTATAACTACCATGCTTTATAAAAGTTCCTCCGCAAACACATTTGTACTTGCCTGCAGCAAACTTATGAAACCATTTTCCTGCTAATTGGTTGACCTTTAACCCAGGTTGGTTTACTATTAACATATCATCCAACCTTCGGTGGGATGGCTTTGGAGGGGCCGCGTTCAACTCCTTCTTGCTCGTTTTCTTGCAACTGATTTGGAGCTTGTTGGAGAGTTACGGTCCCTTTTCATTCCCACTTACGAACTAGTATTAAACGACCCTTGATACTTCTCCTGTATCAAGGGTCGTTTAATACTCTCTATAACTATTATTTTTGGCCAGATACCGTTCACGCTTACAATGCGACAACCGCCTGCACGCGAATAAATTGAAAGTTTTATTTACAGCATGTTATTACTAAAATAAAGGTGATGATGAGCAAAAGATAAAACCATTTCGATAATTGCTCTGTATGGTTGATAATTAAGCGATAACATGCTAAAATTGAAACAACGGAGGCGGCAAAATTATGAAATACTATGAACAGCTACTGGAAAAGGGTTGTTTTACATGGGATGATGTTGTTGAGATAGTTGGCAACAGAAATAGTGCAAGCAACCTGATACAAAACTATCTGAAAAAAGGTTATATACAAAGCGTGAAAAGAAATCTGTATGTTGCTATAAATCTTGCAGATGGCGAGTCGGTTGTCAATCGGTATGTGATAGCCAGTAATTTAACAGCAAGTGCATATATATCTCATCACACCGCTTTAGAATATTATGGATGTACCAACCAAGTGTTTTATGATGTATATGTGTCATCAAAGACAAAGTTTAATACCTTTGAATTTAACGGCTTGACATATCGTTACCAAATGTCTCGTATCAACGACGGTATTATAAAAAAACTGGACGGTACCCGTGTGACCGACTTGGAAAGAACAATCATAGACAGCATCAACGATTTTGAGAAAATAGGAGGTTTGGAAGAACTGCTTCGAAGCCTTGAAATGATACCTTACGCAGATGAAACAAAGCTACTTTGCTATCTGAGAAGCTATGGTAAACAAATCTTATTCCAGAAAACAGGATATATCCTAGAGCACTTTAAAGATTCTCTAAAAATAACAGATACCTTTTTTCAAAATTGCGAAGCCGAAATCTCAAAAAGTGTGCGATATCTGTATCGTGATTTGGGAAAAGAAAAATCTGTATATAACAAAAGGTGGAGGTTGTTTGTGCCGGAAAAGCTTTTAGCTATAACAACGGAAGGAGGTAATGAATTTGTTTGATTATGATAAACGTAAGCTTGGGAAACAGGCGCAGGAATTAGGTTTTATCAGAGATACATTAGAAAAAGTATTCAGGTTGTCTAAAATACTTCAATATTTAAACAACGATTCACTGCTGCGTGAATGTCTTGCTTTAAAAGGCGGAACGGCAATTAATATGACTATTTTCAATCTGCCGAGATTATCTGTAGACATTGACCTTGATTATACGCACAATAATTCACGGGAAGAGATGTTTAGGGAACGTCAAAGAATTTCGGATAGCATCAACAAATATATGGCTATGAGCGGATATGAACTAAGCCCTAAATCAAAATCTTATCATAGCCTGGATTCCTATGTATTTTCCTATATAAATACTGCCGGGGTAAAAGACAATATAAAGGTGGAAATTAATTACTCACTGCGTTCCCATGTCCTACCCCTTGAGCAAAGAGCTATAGAAACACTAGGCATACTAGATTCCTTTAAGATAAATTCCTTAGCTTCCATTGAGATTTTTGGAAGCAAGGTGGTTGCTCTGCTCACAAGAGCAGCTCCCCGTGATTTATATGACATTAATAACATGATCTATTTTGGATTGTTTGACGAAACAGAACTTCACTTGCTAAAAAAATGTGCCATATTCTACTTTGCTATTGGCGGTGATGCTGCTTCTGAAACTTTTAATTGGGGAAAGCTTGATGAGCTGACGGAGTATAAAATCCGGACAGATTTATACCCAGTAATCAGGAAAAAGGAGGGATTCGATTTAGTAGCAGCAAAGCAACGGGTTACTGCCTACCTATCTATGTTTTTTGAACTCGCTGATAACGAAGCAGAGTTTTTGAGGACATTCAAAAACGGTGAATATCATCCCAAACTGCTTTTTGAGGATGAACAGATTTTAGAACGTATCCGGAATCACCCAATGGCAATATGGAAAACACGGGTTGGCATAAAAGGTACAAAATAAAATTCTACTACTTTAAATTATAGGGAGGGTTTTAGAGAAGATTTTATTATAGATAAGTTCAATAACCTTATTGTTTAGAAGCGAACACTTTACCAGGAATGACACCAACGAGTCTTTTGCCACAAGAGGCATTAGCAAATGGTATCAACTATTGTGATTTGTGCGAAAAGATAGTTTTTAGAGCGTTATAACATATACTTAGTCCCTGTCATATCAGTAAACATTAAATCAATGTTCTTAGAGTTAGCCTTTTGCCAAAGCTCGACAGAAGAATATCCACCGTCGAGATACATCTTGGTTTTCTTATTGGTAACAGCTTGTTCATCTAAGAACCGCTCTAGGATTTTGATTTCTTTCCTGGCATAAATTTCAGGCATCTTTTTAGCTATTTCTAGAGCTTCTGCTCCTAAATTTAGCAAGTAATCTAAATTCGGATTAAGCTTCTCTGATCCAACTCGATAGAGCATACTGGTTTTGAAATTGGGCTTTGATACTTCTTTTAAGGCTTCGGTATGTTTAAAATCAGGTATAACTTTTACAGCTTGATGAAGAACATCAAAAGCTAGAGCAAGACGTCCAGCTTTTTTAATATTGGATTCAATCATGGTAGAATCCATGCGTAGTTCTCCTGTATTGATGCCCAGTATTTCTATGAAGTTATAAGTTAGATCCTTAAAAAGTTGAAAGATAAGATTCCCTTTTTCTGGATTGCTTAATGTAAAAGCGAGTAACCTCTCTCTAAAGTCATAAACAGTTCTGTCGCCTATATAGAAAGAACCTAGTTCTCGAATCCCGAGAGCAAAGTTTACTTTGTAATCAGAACAAATAGATCCGAAAAGCTGTTCATCGGTATAATTCCAGAGATGCTTAATGATTTCTAAACTCGCAAGAATATTAACAGGTGTATTTGGGCGCCCTCTATCCTTGCTGTATAAAGGTTCAAACTGTATTTCATCATTGGCACAAAATACATTTTTATAAAAAAGGCCTGCCCAACCTTCTTCTATCTCTTTGACATGTCCCCGGTAAAATGGACAGTCTTCTCTTGTATAAACTCATTCGTTCGCAGGATTACTAAATAATTCTCTTCATGCCGCATTGGCTAATAATTTTTTATTATAATACTCTTCCGGAGTCATATAATCGAAGTTAGCATGAGGTCTTTTTCTGTTATAAAAAGCCATAATATATTCAAAGACTTTTGCTTTAGCTTCTTTTCTAGTATTAAATTTATGTTCGTTGAGCCATTCTTGCTTCAATTTACCCCAAAAGGACTCCATTGGAGCATTATCCCAGCAGTTTCTCTTCCTAGACATACTGCAAATATACCCATACTCTTTTAGCTTTTCTTGATAAGCGTTTGAGCAATATTGGGAGCCTCTATCTGAATGAATTATTGCTCCGGAAACCTTTCCGCCAGTTCTATAAGCATCTTCTAAAGCAGCTATTACTAACTCTTTTGTCATTCTGTCTGACATTGATAAACCGGTTATTACCCCACCACAGAGGTCCATAACCCCTGCTACATAGAGCCAACCTTCATCTGTTGCGACGTATGTGATATCTGATACTAGTTTTTGATTTGGAGCTTCTGCAACAAAATCCCTGTTTAGAATGTTCTCTGCTACAGGAAGATCGTGATTTGAGTTAGTTGTAGCTTTATATTTTTTCTTTGTTTTAGACTGTATGCCATTTTCTTTCATTAGTCGCTCTATTCTCTTATGGTTGATATTAAGAAGTTTAGAGCGTCTGTCTTTCAAAGGTGTTTTTTCTATTTGTCTTTTTACTTTTCTACTACCAAAGACTTTGTTTGATTTATAAAAAGCAGTCTTGATGTCCTCTAATAATCTCTCATTTTCTATGTTCCGTTTGGCCTTAGGCCTTTTTATCCATGCGTAATAGCCACTAGTAGACACTTCTAGTACTTTACACATCCTCGCAATACTGAACGCTATGCTGTTAGCCTGGATAAATAAGAATCGCTTTATTTTAGATTCTTCGCGAAGTAGGCTGCCGCTTTTTTTAATATTGCGTTCTCTTCTTCGAGTTCTTTAATACGTTTAGCTTGTTTTCTTAGTTCAAAATCAGTCTCACTTAAAACCTGAGAGCCCGCAATTCCTTTTTCTGGGTTGTCCTTGTACCTCTTAACCCATGTTGACAAAGTTGTGTTTGGCACACCTAGTTCGTTAGCTATCTTTGCTTGGCTCTGCTTGCCTGCGAGAACCATTTTTACTGCTTCTGTTTTAAATTCTTGCGAGTAGTATTTTTTCCCCATTAGCTGATTCACTCCTATGTTCTTATATTCTGATTATATACGAGTGATTTCTGTCCTTCAAATGGGGTACAACTTAAATGTCGGGACAATCATGTTGCTGTCAAAACTAGATTCAAAAAAGCATATCAGTGTAGAACTTCCTATGGATAATATGGATTTAACAAGTGCGGTGAGTAAAGCTACTTATGAACGAATTCAAAAGTATGTTCTTGAAAAGTATAGATTTAATGTAGCTACGCTTTATATTGCACAGACCAAGAGAAAACATGGTATCGCAGTGGGTGAACACTATAATGTATCGAAAAAAGAAAATCAGAAAGTACCACAGTGTCCAATTGAGAAAGAAGAAGCTATTTTAGATGCTTTGCTTCACGCATCCATTTTCATCATTTGAAAGAGGAACAAACGAGAGACATAATGGGTTGGTGCGGCGTTTTATCCCCAAAGGTCGTTCGTTTGATGAATTTAGTGATGAGCAAATTAAGTGGATCGAAGATTGGTGTAACGC
>JAHDNZ010000005.1 GCA_018435125.1 Bacillota bacterium
ATACAAGAAAGAGCTACTGGCGAATAGCCCATAGCCCTATCTTGTACAAAGCTTTATCCAACGAGCGTTTTAAGCGAATCGGACACCTCAGCTTCAGTGAATGTTATTCTGCAAGCAATGTGTAAACTTTGGAAGCGCTGTATACCGAACGGTATGTACAGTGCTGTGGAAGGTCGGCTACTCAAATAATGGGTAGCCTCCTACCCGATTCTATTAGCCTTTATATAAGCTCATTTATCTTTTGAGTCCAAATTTCATAACCAAGTGGAGTAAAGTGGACTCCATCGATAGTCAGTTCAGGCTTAATATAGCCATCTTTACCAGCAAAGAGTGAATAAATATCTACATAGGTGAAGCCATTTTTTAGAGCCATGGCTTTTAAATCTTGATTATAGTTTTGAATTGTTTTTGGTAAAACATTATGTTTAGCTGCCATAGGACAGATTGACTGAACAAATATTTTAGTCTCTGGTACTTCTTCTTTAATATAAAGAAGAAACTTTTCTACATCAGAAATATAGGTAAATAATTGAATGTTATAAAGAAGGTTATTTGTACCAACCATTACAAAGACCGAAGTTGGTTTTTTCTCTAGACCAAGAAGGTGTTTTCTATCCCAGAGTCCTGAAGCAACATCCCCACCAATACCACGATTAACAACTGGTTTATTAGGATAATACTTCTTTAACTGATATCTATCTGTTAAAGAATCGCCAATAAAGACAATTGGATTATCTGGTATTTGTTCACTGGCAAATACTTCCACCTTATTTGCCCAATAAGTTCCTCTTGTAGTTATAGTTTTATAGGGTATTTTAACTAGTGAGGCTTTTTCATATAGCTCATTAGCAACTTTATTTGCTGGCATTGTATAACGAGGTAAATGAAAGCTAGATCGGTATTCTACAGCAAATTGCATTGCTTTTGAATAGAGAAGTGAGAGTTCATAAAGCTCAGTTATTTCTGAACTAGGAGTTTTAACTTTTTCTGTTTTGCGATATTCTCTTTGGCTGACCCGCAAAAGATTTCTTGTTTCACTAGCTAAAGGCTTAAGGTCTTCATAAGCCATATAGACTAATCCGGCATAGTCTTTATTAATTAGGCTGACAAGCTCTTCTATAAAAAAGTCTTCTAAAACCTGCGTATTTTTATCAGCTTTAGCTGTAAATAAATTAAGAGAAGAGTAAAGGGTGTGATCGGTTTTTACAAAAGGCACATAATCAGGTGATTCGCTAAAAGAACCCAGACCTAAAGCATTGTTAACGGGTTTTACTAAAACCGTTGCAGATAAGATAGAAACATTGTTATCAAACGGAATATTTACTGTGAAAGGATTTTTAGCAATAACAGGTTGAGATATTTTTAATAGATCATCTAACCAATAATCAGCTAATTTTTCACCTTCCACATTATATAAACCGGTATCATAAGTAACAGCTAAAACGCCGCCGTTTTGAACGAATATTTCCAGAGGATCCTTTAGAGAATTGTCGAGAGCAGAACAGGAAACAAAGACTACTGCGTCAAAAAACTGTAAGACTCCATCAACGACAGAATCAGCTTCAATCATGATATTGGGAATAAATACTCTTTGCAAAGCCAAAGAGGCGTTTTCTAAAATTGTCTTATAGTTTTCTTCGCCAATCATAATTTCAGTTTTACGATCTTTTACCAAGGCAACACCAACATTTAACTTGCTAGCAAAAACAATGCTAGTAAGAATAGTTAGCATTAAAATAACAAAAGCATATTTTTTTATTTGATTCACTAAAATTGGCCTTGGGCCATTCCCTCCTTTATAAACCCATACTACCTATTTAGTTAGATTTCTTTCTAGTTAGTCCTTCTTGAAGAATAAGTTTTTAAGGCCAATATAGTATACAGTTATCAATGATATAAATATTTAACAAAGACTTGTTTGCTATACAAACAGTACGTTTATTTAAATCCATTAACTTTAAAGCCTATCCATTTTTGTCTTTCTAAACTTTAAAATAAATTGTTTTAGCCAGGATAATCTTATCTAGCGTGGAATTTTTACCTAAAGAGGTGAATTAAAATGCAATACATTCTGTATAAGATACTAAATAGAAGCATTGCATTTGTCCTGTTACTTACACTAAATATTATTGCAACAGCTGACTCGAACTTATTAGTGGCCGATCAATATTATCAGCGTTATATGTTGTTTCGAGATAAAAAGGTTATACAGGATGCTTATTACCTTTTGGTTAATTGTGAACCAGAATATGAAGAGTCTTTTGATTATAACTGGCGAATGGCAAGAACATTAAATGAATATGCAACTCTTACTAAAGATCCTTTAGACTATTTTGAAAAAGGTCTGCTTTATGCGAATAAAGCTATTGAAAAAAAACCTGATCAAGAAGAAGGGTATTTCTGGAAAGCCGTTCTTTTGGGTCAAATTGGGCAACACAAAGGAATTATTCAAAGCATAAACACAGCTTATGAGATGAAAGCTACTTTAGAAAAATGTCTGGAAATTAACCCTAATAACCCCTATACATACCATATTCTAGCAACCTTATATTTAAAAGTACCTAAACATCTTTTCTTTGGTGACAAATATAAAGCTTTAGAATTAGCTAAAAAAGCAGTTGAGTTAGAGCCTCAAAGTGCTAACCTTTGGTGGGGATTATATTTAGCTTATATTGAAGTTAATCAAAAAGAGGAAACTAAAAAAGTGCTCCGAAAGATCCTGACCTTAACGGATAATGATCCTTTAAATTTAGAATATAATCAACCTTTTCCCTTAGAAATTAAAGAGAAAGTGGCTAAGATTTTGCATCAGTAAATATCAATTTATTTTGTAGTGCAAACTATGGCCAATTATCCACATATAAATATATTTCTACTAAACATCACTGTGACAACTGAATAGTATGTTATGTAATGTTTGTCCTAAAAACTGATACAACTGGTTTTATCTAGAGTTAATCTCATAAGAAATAACTATTTAACTATCTCTGATAGTTAAAGAATATTATATTTCCTTTCATAAAGCATTTTACCGGAGTCATATTTTACTAGAACGAATTCTAGAAATAAATTCTAACCTCAATTGAGCAAATTTTACTTGATAAAAAAGGAAAATAAGCAAATTTGTTTAATAAATTAAGCATGGGGCATATTTTACTGACCTAAAAAATTCGGCGGTATACATAACTTAAATTAAAAGTACCTTTTAATCTACAGGCCTCTAAACAAATAGCTAGGAGGTTTTTAATGATGAAAGGCAATGTAAAGTATTTAGGTTTGATACTCCTGATTGCGGTCTTAATTTCTGGTTGTAACCTATTTGGCAAAAAAGAAAACAAACTAATCATGTTAAGTGTTGGGAAAAAATATGAGTTATCTAGTAATATTGTAAAACACAACACGTATGGAGATCCGAATGATACAAAGCTAACAGACGGTATCTGGGGGGATAAAACCAATGCAAGCGATGTTACTTGGTCTGGTGCAATGCCAGAAGATAGAGAAAAAAATGATCTTTGTTTTTATATAATAGACTTGGAAAAAGTTGAGCAAATTGGTTCTGTAAAAGTGCAAGCTTTTCAACAAAGTGACTGGGGGATTGTGATACCACCCCAAATAACTGTAGCGGTATCCGAAGATAAATCAACTTGGGATGAACCGATTGTTGTTAATAAAACTCCTAACACAGAACTACAAACTGTTGAAGAATTTTATGATTTTACCGTAGGTAAGGCAGGACGTTACGTAAAGGTAACTATAAAACCTCATCACACATGGTTCTGGCTAGGCGAAATAGCTGTGCTTAAATAGTCATATGAGGTAGCTTTCGCTACCTCATAATTTATTTTTTACATAAAAATGTTCTTACCTAACTAGAGGCAGCCTATCCAGCTCACTAATAAGAGAGGTTGGCTAGATAATCTTATTACTTCAAAGATATTTTTCATATCAACAACAAAACACCGAAAACCTATTAAAAACAAAGCCCTGGATAAAAATCCAGGGCTTTCTCTAATCTTCTCTAAATTGCATTTGCCAAGTTACAGGAGATGTTGTGGGTGAAATAAATTGAACCCTAATAAGGTTATTTTCCTTAATAATATTCAAGTCTAAATCCTTGGCACTGGCATCAATTAACTGATAATTATCTGGTAAGGTTATACGTATTTCATAAGGATCAGAAGCCACAAGTTGACTTGTACCGGAAAGAGTCAGGTTAGTTTTATTCCATTTGAGCTCGCTTATTTCCACCGCACCTTGTGAGATATGACGATTAGTTGAAATCAGTTGGGGTCTATCTAAAGCTGGTACTATAGATAAGATATTTACACTAAATGGTCTGGGTGAAAGAGTTATCTTTTCTTTAACTATTCCTAAATACTTGTTTTCCCAATAATCAAAGACATGATATGAACCTTGGGAAAGCCCAAGATCAGCCAACTTAACTTCTGTTAAGAGTTCTGGTTCTTTTAGACCAGTTTTAAGTGGTTTTATTTTTTCTGATTTAGAGATGTAAGTGTTAAATTTTGGTACACCATCTAATAGCACATGCATACTAACAGAACCATCGTATCCTTTTTCTAAACCGGCAATACCTTCTAACTTAATAAATTCTTCCGTTAGCTCAATTTCAATTCTACTTGGAGCATGCGCTCCAAAGCCGTACCTATAACTTTGCCCAGCGATATTGATTGGTCTACCTTCAGGATTAGTATTATAACCTTTAACACCCCAGGATACTTCAAAACTTTTAATTTTAACACCGTCTGGCTTATCTGAGAGATAATATGTGGTACCATCTGGTTTAGTTACTTTAAGATCTGCCCATTGAGACCAATCAGCTAGGTTATTATCCATACCATCTGTTGCAACCAATTCTATTTTTTTAACTCCGGTTAAGTCCAAATTAAAACTAGCTGCTTCTTTGGGACCTTCTCTATAAGCTGCTTTGATTTTCTCATTATAAACTTCACGTTTGTCTTTATCTGCAAGAATCATTTCTGCTTCCGCATCACTTAAAAACTCACCTTCAAGAATACCGATTATCTTTATACTATGTTTATTCTGAGGAGAAGCACTACGAAACTCTTCCGATTCTTCGGACCACTGGTAAATGGCAGCGATATAATAACTGCCCCAATCTTTATTAATCGAATTTAATATAATCTTAGGTCTAGTTCTTTGAGAGTTATCCCAAGGATAAAGCTCTACTGGAGTAGTAGGTAGAGTAGGCATAGAACGTCTTAGAACATCAATTCTGTCAGCTGGTAATCGATACATAAAGTCAGAGGCCATAAAAGCTTGACCGGTTAGGGTAACCATAGAAGCAAGCATGCGTGCTTCATCTAAAGTAAGAGGAGAGCGTACACAAACCGTATCAGGATCACACCACCAACCTAAACCATTTAGAAATCCCCATTTAAACACAGCGTCAATAATGATTTGGCTGCCGTCCCAACTAGCCCCCATATCGCCACCAGTACGACTCCCATCCATTATTCCTACACCATCTAAAGGAATACCATAACAACCGAGAAGGTAACCAGAAGGACCCAAAATCTTCTTAATTTCTTCCAGACTTATTCTATAGGCTTGGGTTCCTTTTTTATCAGGATCATGAAAGACAATATTATATTCGTTATATAAATTTGCTACACGGGGTTGATCATCAATTTTTAAATATTCAAAACCCCAATCATTGACAATCATCTCAATTAATGGTTTATAATAATTATCTAAAGCTTCTTGATTCGTTACATCCACAACATACATAGCCCTGTTTTCCGGAGCCCAATCAGTATGTTTGACAGGTCTGCCGTCATTATAATGTAAAAAATAAGCGGGATTTTTTTCATAAATATCATCGCGGTCTATTTTTTGGGGAATGAGCCAAATTCCAGGTTTCATACCGTTTTCTTTAACTATTGAGGCAATTTCTTTCATTCCATTTTTAAACTTTTTATTAGTATTGAACCAATCACGTCCACCCTCGGTATTTGGATTACCATCAAAAGCTTGCCAACCATCATCAAGTTGAACCCACTCACAACCATAATCCCGTAAATTGTCTTTAAGCCAGAGAACATTTTTTTCCCATTCGTTAGCTGTTATACTTTGATAATAAGAATACCAGCTACACCAACCAGTAGGCGCTGCCTTGAAAAACTCTCGATTTAACGGAGAAAAATATTTAATACCTAATCTCTTTATGACATTTTTACGTAGCCAAAAGCGAACCATTTCCTGATTTTCAACTTCTATTCTATAACCTTTTTCAGCATATGATAAGTTACAGCCATTCATTTCTAAGGCTAAATCTAAAGAAGCATCATATAAAGAATCTGCTTTAGGAGATATTCCCAGCCCAGTAGCAACTTGATATACTTTTTCATCTCTGGGTGAATTCAGACGACAAGCTATTGGCTCTTTACCAAAATTCGCAAAACCTTTGATAACTATATCAGCTTCTAAATCTATTCTAGCAAGCGAATCAAGTTCTGTTTCTGCCAAAAGGATCGTTACTTCACTTTGACGCAAAGCATCTTTATCATAAAGACCAATAATAACTTTATCAAACATAGGTTCAGCTGATTCTTCTTCTATTTTTGGTATTAGCAACTGTTTGTTTTTATAAAACTCTAGATCAGAAAGTAAGATAATTCCCTCGTATTCAAATTCTAAACTATTTTTTTTAGCATTTATTTTCCAACTCTTTTCATTGGCAATGGCAACCACAGGAAAGCAAAGCAAAAGGACAATAACCATTATTAGCGGTGAATATGAACTCATACTATAACCCCTTTCTATTTGAAAATACAATATGTTAATTCCAAAGCTGTAAGCTTAATTCCTACCTAATAATCATTTTCTCTAAATAAAGGTATATTGTAAATATTGAAATATGAGTAGTGAATAGAAGTTGCCGCGCTATCAATTATGTCAACGATCGATGGCAAATTTTATTAGGAAACAACATATTGTTATTATTAAGATTTGCTAATTAAAAAAAGGATTTTAATATTGGGTGTCGTAAATATTACATAATTTATGTTAAAATTTTGCCGTAATACATATAACTTGTAATTAATTAGATGCTAATGTTAAGTTAAAATAACCTCTTCTCTGGAAGATGACAAGGAGATAATAAATAACCCTAAAATATTTATCGTTTATATGAGAAAAAGTTATGTATTAAAAAAACAATGAAAAATCTTTATTAAACCTCCTTGTAAGCTGGAAATATATTTACTTTCGGTTCTTGGAGATGAATATTTTGCTATAAACAAGATTACTTTGCTCCAAAATTCCAGACTTAAGAATTTAAATGCATTTTCCAGATCATCAATAAAGTTTAAGAAAAGCAAATTGACATATATAGTATATTATGAACGAAGTTAATTGGTGATAAGCGAATATTAAAGGGTGGGAGATGGAAAGGTCATATGTTCAAAAGAAGCTATTCTTCTTTTGTAGTAATTAAATGGCTCTTAGGGCAAGTCAAACCTTATTGGCTAACTATTATTTTTGTAACACTGCTTTTCTTATGTAAACCCCTTTGTTTTATAGGATTAACCGAAGGATTACGTAGACTAGTCAAAGCTGCTGAAATTCAAAATGAACTATTTGTTTGGCGAACCTTTTATTTTATGATTTCTGTTAATGTTATTTGGTTTGCTGTCGGGCTTTTTCGAATTTACCTTCAAGCAATTTTAAATAATAATGCTACCTACCAATTGCAAGCCTCCTTTTATAAACATATCATCAATTTAAACCATAAAGACCTTCAGTACTACCACACATCAAACCTTATAACTAGACTAGAAAAATTAACCTATTTCTCCCAAAATGGAATTAATCATCAAATACTCGACCTTTTTGAAAGCGGTTTTACAATTCCTATATTATTTTGTTACTTGTTTAATTTACATGCCGATCTAACGCTGCTTTTAATTGTAATAGCTTTTTTAACTCCATTGCTTTTTACCCAACTCAATTTTAAATTACGTAAAAACTTTGATGACCTTAATCAAAAAAAGGTTGAAATTAATGCACTTGCGACTGATCTATTACAAGGATCGGAAATCGTAAGAGCTTTTAATCTTCAAAAGCAGCTTTTGCAAAAAATAGATCTTTTTTATAACAAAGCATATCGCTTAAAGGTAAAAAACTGGCACTTAAGTTTTGCATTTTGGCAAATAGAAAAAGCAATTATTTATAGCGGTTATATAGTCATCTTAGGTTATGGGGGTTTTCAAGTCATTAAAGGATCTTTGACTATTGCTACTATTGTCGCTTTCTTGTTTTCTTTAGAAAAACTTATTTCACCTATTTTTCACATGGTTAATATTTGGCCTGAACTTCAAGAAGCCTTATATAATACCCATAAAATCCGTGAAATAATGCTACTTCCAAAAGAAAACAGAGAGGAGATTGTGATTACTCCTTATAAAGAAGAATCAGGTATAGTTTTCGATAAAGTTTCTTTTGCTTATAAAGATAATAAAGAAGTACTATCTGGAGCTAGCTTTACCGCCAATGTAGGAGCAAAGACAATCTTTTTGGGCCCAAGTGATTCAGGGAAAAGTACGATTTTAAAATTACTTATCAGACTATATCCAGTAGACTCAGGACAAATACGCTTTAATGGCAATGATATTCGCAGTATAACCTTAGATCAATGGCGAGAGAAAATAGCTTATGTTGCGCAAACCCCATCTTTCTTTTCAATCTCAATTGCTGAAAATCTACGTCAAAGCAAAGTAGCTGCTACCGAAGATGAAATATGGACAGCTTTAGAAGAAACTAAACTAGTTCAGGTTATTAAAAAACTTCCCTATGGACTAGAAACAATATTAGGAGAAAAGGGGGTGGGTTTGTCATTTGGAGAAAAACAAAGACTTTCCATCGCTAGAGCAATTATTAAAAATCCAGAAATTCTGCTTTTAGATGAGGTTACTTCGTCACTAGATAATGAAAATACTAACTTCGTTAGAGATTCTATGGAAAAACTTATGGATGGAAGAACTACCATCATTCTGTCTCGTAAGCTTTCCACCATAAAAAAAGCTAATAAGATTGTTTATCTTGAACATGGCAGGATAGTGGAAGAAGGTTCCTACCATGAGCTAATGGCCTTAGGTGGTAGGTTTTATAATATGTTTATCAAAGAATTTGGCTCTAACACATTGCGTGTAACCACTGATGTCTCTATTTAAGATTGATCTCCTAGACCCGATAACTGTTTAACATATTGAGTCATTTAAGATGGAGGTATAATTGTGATGACTAAAAAGAGACTTTATCAGTTAAAAAAGCTATTTTCATTGGCAAAACCTTATCTCTGGCTGGTATTGAACGGATTTATTTTTATAGTTTTTGATGTTATCTTTAGCATAGCTACTGTATTAATAGCCAAAAAATATTTTACCGCTATTGAAGCAAAACAGGTTGAGTATTTATTTAGGTTGATAAAAAACACTAGTCTTTCCTTAATACCACTTTTAACAGTTCTTTTTTGTGGTTATTTCTGTCGTAATCTAGCTTCTTATTTTATTGATAGAGACCTGAGCTTAACTTACCTTAAAAAATTAAGTTATCTACCTCTAAAAGATAGTGAGAAATTACACTCTGGTGATCTATTAAACCTTTTTACCGAAGGCCTTTGGAAAGTTCATTTTATTATTTCTAATAATAGTTACTTACTAGTTACTAACCTTTTAATTGCTCTAACCGCTTTGTCATATCTTTTTATTATCAATTGGCAAATCAGTATTATTGCTTTATTATCTGGTCCTACAATTTATTTCTTAGTTCGTTTTTTTGACAAGAAAATTCACCACTTAACCCTTGAGATAAACAAAAAGTCAGGTATGATTTATGCCTATATTCAAGAAACCCTGCAAAATTCCGCCTTAATTAAAACTAATAATTTACAAGATGCTACTTTGATAAAATATGACCTAATAAGAAAAATCACCCTACGCAAAGAGATTATCGAATCAATCTACCATGGTTTATTTAATTTATCAACTGATGTTGTCAGTAACTTAGTTTTAGTTTTTGCAGGAACATCGATATGTTTTTTAACAGTAAAAGGCTACCTCTCTATTAGTCTAATGATAGTTTATATTTTACTAATTACCAGGATTAAACAGCCTTTTCTTGGTATCTCAAAATCTTGGAGCCTTTTTCAAGAAGGTCTGGCAGTTACTGAAAAAATCTTTAGTATCCTCGATATTCCTATCGATATATTTTCCTCTAAAGAAACAATTATTTTAAAACCTAACCTTTTAAGACAGGCTATTATGGAAATAAACAACCTTACTTTTAGACAGGAAAATCAATTGGTATTTCAAGATTTCAATATGCAAATCTATCAAGGAGAAACTCTGGCCATTGTCGGTCAAAGTGGAGCTGGCAAAACAACCTTAGCTCGTTTATGTTTAGGATTATATGAACCAGAAAAAGGTTCAATTACTTTCTTAGGCGATAATCTTGTAAAAAACGCAGTGGCTTTGAGAAATTATATAGCTTATGTACCTCAAAATACCTACCTTTTTACAGGTTCAATCAGAGAAAATATTGCTCTTGGAAACCCTAATGCAACAGAGGATGATATTATCCAAGCAGCAGTTTTAGCCAATGCTTGGGATTATATCGTAAAATTACCCCAAAAGCTCGATACTCATATTGGTGAACAGGGGAGAGAACTCTCTGAAGGCCAAAAGCAAAGAATAGCCTTAGCCAGAGCTTTTATTAAAAAAGCTCCCTTACTTATTCTAGATGAAGCTACCTCAGCTTTAGATATTGAAAGTGAGCAACTTGTAAAAAATGCTATCGACAATCTTTGCACTCAACAAACTACTTTGATTATTGCCCACAGACTTTCAACCATAAAAAATGCAAATCGTATCATTGTTCTCGATAAAGGTAGAATTATCGAGGAAGGTACTCATCAATCTCTAATACATAAAAACGGCCTATATGCTAAGTTATATGCTTAAAATACAACACTTGTTTAGCTAAAATGTCATATTAGTTATCGGAAAACTAAAACCATATTTTCTAGAGGTTTGAACTCACGAGGAGAACAGAGGAAACCTAATGAAATAAGTGTATCTTAAAGGAGGCTTTAGATAGCTTCGGTTTGGCTAATAATCCTATCAATAGTGCTCTTTGATCCTATGCTGGTTATTGTGCTAGAATAAGGTTAATGGAAATATTCAAAAAATTATACGTAAATAGAACCTGCTCATATACGTGTTTGTTTTTTGGAACTTTGCTTTAATAACGCAAAGTTTTTTCTGTAAATTGAGCAGATGTCCTCGCTTGCCAGGACAGGAGACCTAAGGAGGGGTTTAATGCGATGGCGATTTACAAAAAAAATAACTTTACCCGAAGTAACTGATTTATTAAAACTTGCTGGGCCATTAATCATATCTAACTTAGCATACACGCTTTTAGGTTCTTTCGATACTATTTTTATGGGCCGGGTTGGAGCACTTGAATTAGGTGCAGTTGGTGTAGGGAGTACTCTTTTTCTAGCAACTAGCGTTATATTTCGAAGTACTGCTGGAGCAACTATGATAAGTGTCTCCCAAGCTTATGGTGCAGATGATAAACACAAAATACGTTCTAGTTTTCAACAGTTTATCTGTTTTGCTTTATGCCTTGCACCTATAGCATTTTTCTTACCTTGGCTTTTTAATTCTTATTTTAAGCTCACTAAACCTAATGAAACAGTAAAAATGCTTGCTTTAACCTATATGACCATTAGAATACTAGAACTACCTTTTAGCTTGTTATCTAAAACCATTTCTAGCTTCATGCTTGGAATAGGTAATAGTAAAACACCTATGGTTATCAGTTGGATTACTGTAATTGTTAATGTTTTCTTTAATTATGTGTTAGTTTTTGGTAAGTTAGGTTTTCCTAAGCTGGGCATTGCAGGTGCAGCTTGGGGTACTATTCTTGCCCAAATGATAGAATTTGTAATCTATGCAATCATAGTAATAAAAAAATATAATAAAGAATATCAGCTAACTAAACACTGGAAGTTACCAAGGCCTTGTCAACTCTTGAAGATGCTTAAGCTTGGCTTACCCATGGGACTGGCTGATTCTATTGATATTTTTACTTTTGGCATTTTAATGACTATTATCTCAAGATTAGGTACTGTTGAACTAGCAGCTAGCCAAATCGCCAATCAGTTAAATGACCTTGCTTTTATGCCCTCATTTGCAATTGGTACCGCAACAGGTTCACTTGTTGGTCGCTCTTTAGGAGAACATGATCCAAATAAAGCTGAGCGATACGGTTATATAGGTCTCTATGTGGGTATTGGTATTATGAGTATAATTGGGATTTTTTATTGGCTTTTTCCAAGTGTTTTTATTCTACCTTTTAGTCCCAATAAAGAAGTTTATGCATTGAGTAAGACGCTTTTAAAATTAATTGCATTTTACCAGCTCTTAGACGTTACCTATAATGCTCTTAGAGGAGCGTTAAATGGAGCTGGGTTAACTCGTTTTACTGGTTTTACTACCGTATTATGTGTAGTTGGAGTCTTTATTCCAGTTAGTTACCTAACCCAGGATATCTTTAATTTCGGTTTATGGGGTGCTTGGAGCGGACCCATAATCTATGTTTGTTTCCTAGTTGCCATTTTATATAACAAATTTAAAGATGGACTTTGGAAAGAACCCTGGCAGAAAAAAGCCATTAAAACCGTTACCAATAAACTTGGTGTTGAATTAAATTAAAGGCCTTTCATCCAAAGGCCTTTTTTACATACAAAGTGATCGTGTTAACCCCTATTTAGGGGCTACTGAAAACCCCTTCTAACAGTTGATAACACTGGGCTTTAAGGCTATTTTATGTTAGAATAATGCTAGGGAAACACATAAATAGCCCTAAAATTCTTACACTTTAAAGAAGAAAAGAAACATGGCAAGTTGATATTAGATGCTACCTGTGCACCGGCTGATATTAGGTATCCGACGGATGTTTCTCTGTTAAACGAAGCGCGTGAAAAGCTGGAGGATATCATTGATACACTTCATTAGC
>JAHDNZ010000059.1 GCA_018435125.1 Bacillota bacterium
ACCCGGAGGCTGTCGGTTCAAGTCCGGCCCCCGCAACCAAAAATTTAGCTTAATTTTCCGGTGATTTTAGCAAAGAGGACCCACCTGTTCCCATTCCGAACACAGAAGTGAAACTCTTTAGCGCCGATGGTACTTAAGTGGTGACGCTTAGGGAGAGTAGGTCATTGCCGGATATTTTTTTTAGCCTCAAAGGGATAAACCTTTGGGGCTTTTTTAGTTCTTAACTCTTAGTTTATTAAACCGTGATTGGATCTAAAAGAGGTTTAACCATTAAATAAAAATTCTTACCGGCTAAAACTTCACAACAGGTTTCAGTTTTTGCGGTGGTAGAAATTAAGAAAAAGTTATTTACCAAAAAAATTGGCAAGTTAATCGACCATAAAGGTATAAATCACACTTTAGATGCACTTAGCAGTTTTAATAATAGTTTATAAAATATTACTATTATATTGACATCCAAACATAGAAAATGCATAAAGGGGTAAGTAAAAGCATATATCTGTCTAATGTATTTTGATTGCAACAATTAGATTATTGGGGGGTGTCAAAAATGAATAAAAAAGAATGTATAGCTATGTTGCTTGCTGGTGGCCAAGGAACACGCTTAGGTGTTTTAACAAAAAAATTGGCTAAACCAGCAGTTCCTTTTGGTGGTAAATATAGAATCATTGATTTTACCCTAAGTAACTGTGTTAACTCTGGGATTGATACTGTTGGTGTTTTGACTCAGTTTCAGCCACTCCAACTTCATTCTTATATTGGTATTGGTGGACCTTGGGATCTAGACCGCGAAAGAGGTGGAGTGATGGTTCTGCCGCCTTTTGTTCGTTCAGATGGAGGACAGTGGTATAAGGGAACAGCTAATGCTGTTTATCAGAATTTAGGTTATCTGGAGACCTATCAACCGGAATATGTTCTGGTACTTTCAGGTGACCATGTCTACAAAATGGATTATGGCAAAATGCTTGAATTTCATAAGAACAATAATGCTAGTGCAACAATTGCTGTAATCGAAGTACCTATAGAAGAAGCAAGTCGTTTTGGTATTATGAATACCGATAGTGACAAAAAGATAATCGATTTTGAAGAAAAACCTAAACAGCCAAAAAACAATCTTGCTTCCATGGGTGTTTATATCTTTAACTATGATGTTTTAAAAAAGTACTTAGAAGAAGATGCCAATGATCCTGGTTCTTCTAACGATTTTGGTAAAAATATTATACCTAAGATGCTTATAAGCGGTGAAAGGATGTTTGCCTATCCTTTTGATGGTTATTGGAAGGATGTAGGTACTCTAGAAAGTCTTTGGGAAGCTAATATGGATCTTTTGGGACCAAAGCACAAGTTTGATCTTTATGATCGCAATTGGCGGGTGTACTCAGTTAACCCCAATCAACCGCCCCATTATATCGCATCATCCAGTAAAGTTGAAAATAGTTTAGTTAATGAAGGCTGTCTAATCTACGGTGAATGTTTTAATTCGGTCCTTTTTCCGGGTGTTTATATTGGCAAAGGTGCAAAGGTCTATGATGCGGTGATCATGCTGGGAGCAAAGATTTTAGAAGGTGCTTTTGTTAGAAAGGCTATTATTGGTACTAATGCTGTTATAAGTGAGAACTGCTTGATAGGGCAGAAAGATATCCTGTTGCAAGAAACTCCTCTAACCGTTGTTGGCGACGATGAAGTTGTGGCCCCTGGTTTAAGTGTTTTTGGAATCCATGAGAGGGGAGGGCTTAAAAATGTCTTTAAATATGAATAATGTCATGGGTGTAATCATTCTTACAGAAAGAAAAGACAAATTAAAAGAATTGACATTAAACCGAGCCCTAGCTGCTGTTCCTTTTGGAGCACGTTATCGGATAATAGATTTTGCTCTTTCCAATCTAGTTAATGCCGGGGTTAGAAATGTAGGTGTATTTGTTCAGGAAAAATATCGCTCACTGATGGATCATTTAGGCATCGGTAAAGAATGGGATTTAAACAGACAAAGAGATGGCCTATTTATTCTACCTCCGGAAAAATACGCAGATGGATCAACATCTTGGCTGTTAAATGGGGATATCTTACTTCTTAGACGTCATCTGGATTATTTGCTGCGCAGCAAACAAGAATATGTAATTTTAATGACTAACCCTATAATTTGGAACGTTAATTTCACAACTGTCTTAAAAGACCATTTAGATAAACAGGCCGATATCACTATAGTTTATCATTTAACCGATCACCAAAACTGTCTAGGTACATTTACCGAGATTAATACTGACCGGCAGGAAAAGATAACAGCAGTTAAAGTAAATCCATTGATTAACCAAAGTAGCAAACTATCTTTAGACACATTTATTATTGGCAGAAAGAAATTAATGGAAATTATGGATAGCAGTATCTCCACAGGTGGAAGTGACTTTGTTAGAGATATTATTATACCTAATTTAGACAAACTCTTGATCTATGGCTATCAGTTTGAGGGATATGCTCGTAAAATTAATTCGCTGGAATGCTATTATAAAACCAGTATGGAACTACTTAATCCTAAAATTTCTAAAGAACTATTCTATGCCAATGGCCCTATTTATACTAAGGTTAAGAATGAGCCACCGGCAATATATACCAAGACTGCTGAAGTTAAAAATTCGCTTATAGCTAATGGTTGTATAATCAAAGGTAGAATTGAAAACAGTATCCTTTTTCGAGGAGTTAAGGTCGGCCAAAACGCTGTAGTAAAAAACAGTATAGTTATGCAAAAAACAGAGCTTGATTATGGAGTAAGCCTTGAGAATGTTATTATCGATAAAGATTGTTTTATTAGTGCCGAAAAAAAACTAATGGGTGCTGCTAGCTACCCTTTAGTTATTAGCAAGAAAACCCAGCTATAGCTAGCGTTCCATGGATAAGCTTTTTATTTTAGAAATAGTGTTGGGAGAGTGAGAGCGTGAAGGTGTTATTTGCAGCTAGCGAATGCGTGCCTTTTTTTAAGTCAGGTGGCTTAGCTGATGTCATAGGATCACTTCCTAAAGCTCTAAAAAGTTTAGGTATAGAAGTGAGAGTCGTTTTACCTAAATATCAGACTCTGGCTGAAGAGTTCAAAGCCATGCTTACCCCAAAAGCCAAGCTAAATGTACAACTAGGTTGGAGAAACCAGTATTGCGGGGTTGAAGAGTTTGAGTACCAAGGTCTTAAGTACTATTTTCTTGATAACGAATTCTATTTTAAAAGGGATTCGCTTTATGGTTATTTTGACGAAGCGGAACGCTTTATTTATTTTTCCAAAGCTGTGCTAAAAGCTTTGCCTTATCTGGATTTTAGACCCGATATTATCCATGTTCATGACTGGCAAGTGAGTATTCTCCCATTACTTCTTAAAGCTCATTACAGCAACGACTTTTTCTACCAGGATATTAAAACGATTTTGACCATACACAACTTAGAATACCAAGGTGTATTTCCCAAAGAGATACTTCCGGATCTTTTGGACTTAAGTTATGATTATTTAACTGTGGATAAATTGGAATTTAATAAAGATCTAAATCTTCTTAAGGGAGGAATTGTTTTTTGTGATGCCGTTACCACAGTAAGTCCTACCTATGCTCTGGAGATCCAGGATCCTTTTTATGGTAAAAGATTGGATGGCCTTTTAAGAAGTAAGCCAAATAAATTAAAGGGTATAATAAACGGTATAGACTATAGTGAATGGGATCCTGAAAAAGATTCCCTGATCTACGCAAAATACACCGGTGAGACAATTGAGAAAAAACTAGCCAACAAGATAGCTTTACAAAAACAACTGGGTTTAAAAAAAGATCCTGCGTTGCCGGTTTTGGCCATTATCTCAAGACTGGTAAGTCAAAAGGGTCTTGATTTAGTAGAATGTGTATTAAATGATTTGTTAAAGCGTGATCTGCAGTTAGTTGTCCTAGGCCAAGGAGAGGGAACATACGAAAGATTGTTTAAGGAGGCCGCTAAGACTAATCCTTATAAGGTTTCAACCAATATTCGCTTTGATAATGAATTGGCTCACAGAATCTATGCCGGTGCAGATTTTCTGTTAATGCCTTCATTGTTCGAACCTTGTGGCTTGTCGCAGTTAATTGCTCTACGCTATGGTACAATACCGATTGTCAGAGAAACAGGTGGATTAAAAGACACGGTTTTATCTTTTAATGAGAGTAGTCAAGAGGGTAATGGTTTTTCTTTTGCCAATTATAATGCTCATGATATGCTTTTTACTATTGATCGAGCTTTAGGGTATTATAACTTGGAACCATATTGGAGCAATTTAAGAAAGACAGCTATAAACTCCGACAATAGCTGGGTCAACTCAGCTAAAGAATACCAAAAGGTCTACACTTCACTACTGGTTTAAATAAATAAGAAAGGCGCCTAAGATGGAAAAAGTAAAAAGTTGTTTTGACAGTGAAGAGTTTAAACAGCAGTTTTTTTATGAAGGTGAACTTGGAGCTTTATGGTCTTTAGAAAAAACTACCTTTTGCATCTGGGCACCTACGGCTTCGGCTGTAGGTTTAAAATTGATATCTCCGAAAAAAAACGGGCTTATACCCTTAAAAAGAGCAGAAAAAGGAGTTTGGCAGGTTAATGTAGAGGGAGATTTACATGGATTAAAATACAATTATATAATCCGACATCAAAACCAGGAATTTGAGGTTGTAGATCCTTATGCTAAAGCCTTGACAGTAAACGGTTGTCAAGGTGTAGTAGCCGATCTAAAAAGAACTAACCCGCCTTTTTGGGATGAAGTTGCAAACTCAAGCCTGGAATCTTTTTGTGACGCAGTAATTTACGAGTTACATGTAAGAGATTTTTCTATTTCTAAAGATTCGGGTATGGCCATGAAAGGTCTTTACTTAGCTTTTACCGAGCAAAACACTAAAGGACCGGGTACTGTTTGGACAGGGATAAGCCATTTAATAGAATTAGGTATAACTCATGTTCAGCTTTTGCCTATCTTTGATTTTGCTACAGTAGACGAAACAAAACCCTTCGATTCCTATAACTGGGGATATGATCCGTTAAATTATAATGCTCCCGAGGGTTCGTATGCCACTAAACCAGCTGAACCATTTACCCGAATTACGGAGTTAAAACAGCTAGTTCTGGCTTTGAGAAAAAACAATATCCGCGTAGTTATGGATGTTGTCTACAACCATACCTGGGAAACAGAAGAGTCTAACTTTAATCGGATCGTACCCGGATATTATTATCGTCAAGATGAGCACGGGTTTTTTGGCAATGGTTCTGGATGTGGGAATGAACTGGCCACGGAGCGGCTCATGGTTAGAAAGTTTATTGTCGATTCCATCTGTTTTTGGGCTAAGGAATATCAGATCAAAGGCTTTCGACTCGATTTAATGGGCTGTATCGATTTAGAAACAATTAATACTATTAGAGCCGAGTTGGATCTGATTGATCCGAGTATTATTCTTTATGGTGAAGGTTGGACTGGCGGACCTTCGCTTTTACCAGATAACCTAAAGGCCTTAAAGGGCCAAGCTAGGTACATTCCCCGGGTAGGAGTTTTTAACGATGATTTTCGTGATGCGGTTAAAGGCAATGTCTTCCGCAATGAAAATAGAGGTCTGATTTCAGGCTGTTATGGCATGGAGGAGAGTATTAAATGTAGCATTACAGCTGCGACTGATCACCCTGAAGTTGATTATAAAAGGGTTTTGTATGCCAAAAGTCCCTATACCATTGAACCTGCCCAGTGCATTAACTATGTTGCTGCTCACGATAATCTTACTCTATGGGACAAACTCCAAAAATCCAATCCTAAAGATGATGAAGCTTTGCAGATAGCCAGACAGAAATTAGCCGGAGCTATGGTACTTCTGTCTCAGGGAGTGCCCTTTATCCATGCAGGGCAGGAGTTTTGCCGCACCAAATTCGGAGATGCCAACAGTTATAGATCAGGTGATTTAATTAATCAGATTGTTTGGGAAAGAAAGCAGCGTTATGTTGATGTTTTTAGATACTACCAGGGTCTAATTGAGCTTCGCAAAGCTCATCCTGCTTTTAGAATGAAAACTACTGCTGAAATCCAGGCTAAATTACACTTCTTAAACATGCCTAGCCCGTTAATGGTAGGTTTTGTACTACAAGATTCTGCCAGAGATCCCTGGCAGAAGATAGTCGTTATTTTCAGTGGACTATTGACCGCCAAAGAAGTTTCTTTGCCAAGCAAAAATTGGGTTGTTGTTGTAGATGCAAGCCTAGCGGGTACAAAAAGAATAGGCACAGTAAAAACCGATTATCTTCTTGTACCCAGAATTACAACGATGGTACTGGTAGACAGAGAAAGCTTTGATCAAGCTTTAGTAAGATAAGTTCAAAGAAGAGGTGATTTTATGATAAAATCTCTCCTTCCAAGTGACTATGACCGCTATTTGTTTTGTGAAGGCAATCACTTTAAGAGCTACAGCTTTTTAGGAGCTCAGGTAATAAAAACGGATAAGCTTTCAGGGGTTAGATTTGCAGTTTGGGCTCCAAAGGCCAAAAAGGTCAGTGTTATCGGTGACTTTAATAATTGGGATGAAAATGCTGCTCCACTTAAGTATTTAGAAGAATCTGGTATTTGGTGGACTTTTATTCCCGGTTTACAGGAGGGAGCTTTATATAAATATCTGCTTGTTTCACCCGATGGGAAGGAGCTTGTCAAAGCAGATCCGTACGGTTTTTATGCCGAGTTAAGACCCAAAACAGCTTCCATCGTCTGGAACTTAAATAAATACCAATGGCATGATGACACTTGGCAGACGAAAAAACGAAAAAAAATAATTTACCAGGAGCCGATTTTAATCTATGAAGTTCATCTTGGCTCCTGGAAACAAAAAGCCGGGGGAGAGCTGTATAGTTATCGAGAGATTGGCGAACAACTGATAAATTATGCGAAAGAGATGGGGTATACCCATTTGGAGTTAATGCCTCTGGCTGAGCACCCCTATGATGGTTCATGGGGTTATCAAGCCACAGGCTACTATTCTCTAACCAGTCGATATGGAAAACCTGAAGATTTTATGTATTTTGTCGATCAGGCTCATCGGGTCGGTTTAGGGATAATTCTTGATTGGGTGCCAGGACATTTTTGCAAAGATGACCATGGCTTAAGGCTCTTTGACGGTACGCCGACTTTTGAATATAACGAACCTTGGCGCAGTGAAAATCTAGACTGGGGAACAGCCAATTTTGATTTGGGAAGGACAGAAGTGAGAAGCTTTTTAATCTCCAATGCTGTCTTTTGGTTTGATCTGTATCATATCGACGGTCTTAGAGTTGACGCAGTGGCCAATATGCTCTATCTTGACTATGGCAAAAAACCCGGAGCCTGGATACCTAATGTATATGGGGGGAGAGAGAACCTTGAAGCCATTGCTTTTTTAAAAAGATTAAATGAAACTGTCTTTGAAAGATTCCCCGGAGTTTTAATGATTGCTGAAGAGTCCAGTGCCTGGCCTTTGGTTACCAAGCCCACCTATCTTGGAGGTTTGGGTTTTAACTATAAATGGAATATGGGTTGGATGAATGATACCTTAAATTATATGGCGCTTGATCCTGTTTTTAAAAAATACCATCATGACTACTTAACCTTCTCTTTGATGTATGCTTTTTCCGAGAACTTTATTCTTCCTCTGTCTCATGATGAAGTTGTACATGGTAAAAAATCCCTACTTGATAAGATGCCTGGCGATTATTGGCAGAAATTTGCCAGCCTCAGAGCCTTTTATGGCTACATGATAGCCCACCCCGGAAAGAAACACCTTTTTATGGGCGGTGAATTCGGGCAATTTATTGAGTGGCGTTTTGCCGAAGAACTAGACTGGCATCTTTTGGATTATCCCATGCACCAAGCCTTGCAAAATTATGTTAAAGCACTCAATCATTTTTATCTTAGCGAGGCTTCGCTATGGGAAGCCGATCATCACAGCGATGGATTTACCTGGATAGACTGTCATGATAATACCCAATCGATTGTCAGTTTTATCCGTTACAGCAAAGACCAGCAGGATTTTATTATTGTCTTGAGTAATTTTACTCCGGTAGTGCGTTATGATTATTGCCTTGGTGTTCCAAAACAAGGTGAATATATTGAAGTCTTAAACAGTGATGGCTCCGATTATGGGGGCTCAGGGCAGCTTAACGCTAATTTGGTAGCTACTTCTGTGTCCTGGCATAATCAGCCTTATAGTATCAAGCTGAAAGTGCCACCTTTGGCAACAACTTACTTGAAGCTTAAGAAGGGTTTTAACTGACCTTTGCCCAAGTAGTTTTTGAGTTTCCTCTAGGAGGTGTGGCATGCAAAAAATTAGTAAGGAAGATTTTCGTATAGCCTTAGAGGATAAGATGGAGAGAATGTTTGGTCGTACTTTAAAAAACGCTTCTAAAAGCAATCTCTACAAAGCTATCTCGATGGTTATAAGAGATCTGATTATGGAAAAATGGGTCTATTCAAGAGAGACCTATCATAATAACCCTGAACGTGAGCTTTATTACCTGTCAATGGAATTTTTGATGGGCCGGGCTTTAGGCAATAACCTTCTCAACCTTGAAATTGAGGATGTTGTTAAAGAGACCTTACTGGATTTAGGTTACGATTTGGAAGAGATCAGAGAAAATGAATCAGATGCCGGACTTGGCAATGGTGGTCTTGGAAGGCTGGCTGCTTGTTTTCTTGATTCTCTTTCTACTTTGGCTCTGCCGGCTCATGGTATGGGAGTCAGATACGAGTATGGTCTTTTTAAGCAAAAAATCATCGATGGTTACCAGGTTGAATTGCCTGATCCCTGGCTTGAAGAAGGCAATATGTGGGAGATACCTATTCCTGAAGAAGCAGAGATAGTTAAATTTGGAGGCTGGGTAGAAAGTCACCTCGTAGATGGGAAAATGGTTTTCGAGCATAAAGGCTATCAATCAGTTAAGGCGGTTCCCTATGAAATGCCTGTGTTGGGATATAAATCGCCTCTAGTAAATTCTTTAAGACTCTGGACAGCCAGATCAACTAAACACTTTGATTTAAATCTCTTTGGTCAGGGACGCTATCTTGATGCCTTGGAAGAAAAAGAGCTGGCTGAAGTTTTATCTAAGGTACTCTACCCTGAAGATAACCATCGTGAAGGAAAAGCGCTAAGACTAAAACAGCAATATTTTTTTGTTTCAGCCAGTATTCAGTGTATTGTTCACGATTATAAAAGACAGGGTAATAACATTAGAGATTTTGCCAAAAAGAGAGTTATTCATATCAACGATACCCACCCAGCTTTAGCTATCCCGGAACTAATGCGTATCTTAATCGATGAAGAATTCCTAGGTTGGGATGAAGCTTGGGATATTACCAAAAGAACTTTTGCCTATACTAACCATACGGTTATGGAAGAGGCCTTAGAAAAATGGCCCGCCGACATGTTTCGTCAGTTACTCCCACGAATTTGGGATATTGTAAATGAAATTAATGAAAGATTTTGCCGCAGCCTATGGGAGATATATCCCGGGAATTGGCAGCGTATATCGTCTTTAGCTATTATCAGTAACAGCCAGGTTCGCATGGCTAATCTTTGTATTGTGGGTTCATTTTCAGTCAACGGAGTCGCGGAACTGCATACTCAAATCTTAAAGGAACAGGTTTTTCGGAAGTTCTATGAACATACACCCGAGAAGTTTATCGGTATTACCAATGGGATTACCTTTCGCCGTTTTCTTTTAAAAGCCAATCCCTCTTTGGCAAGTTTAATAAGCAATTATATCGGTACTAATTGGGCCCTTAATTCACAGGAACTAAAAAAGTTAGAACAGTATAAGGATGATCAAAATTTTCAGCTGGCTCTAAAAGATATACGTCGTAACAATAAAATAAAATTAGCTAAATATATTAAAGATAGCAATGGTATTTTAGTAGATCCGGATGCGATTTTTGATGTGCAGATTAAAAGACTGCATGAATATAAAAGACAACTCCTAAACATTTTGCATATTCTTTATCTCTATAACTGCATTATTGATGATCCAAATTTCGATATGCTACCCCACACCTTTATCTTTGCAGCTAAAGCAGCACCAGGTTACAGAATGGCTAAACTTATTATTAAGTTGATTCATAGTGTAGGGGAGAAAATCAATAATGATCCGCGCATTCATGGACTTATTAAGGTCGTGTTTTTAGAGAATTATCGGGTTAGTTTAGCTGAAAAAATTATTTGTGCCACTGACATTTCAGAGCAAATTTCAACCGCTGGTAAAGAAGCCTCAGGAACCGGAAATATGAAATTTATGTTAAACGGGGCCTTAACCATCGGGACTCTGGATGGTGCCAACGTAGAAATCATGGAAGCAATAGGTAAAGATAACATCTTTATTTTCGGTCTTAAGGCAGAGGAAATAGATGAAAGCAACCGGTTAAGCAGTTATAAGGCGTTAAAAATATATGAACAAGACCCAGAATTAAAACAGGTTTTAGATCAGCTAATAGGCGGCTTTCTTGACCCGGAACATCCGGAAATATTTAGAGAGATCTACACGGGTTTACTTTTTGGTTATGGGGGAGTTGCTGATCCCTACTATGTACTCGCGGATTTTCGTTCCTATGCTAAAGCACATCAAAAAGCCGTTCAGACCTACAAAAGCCCTAAAGATTGGTGGCAAAGATCTATTATCAATATAGCTAATGCGGGGATGTTTTCTAGTGACCGTACGATAGAAGAATATAACGAAAGGATTTGGCATCTGCCAAAGGCATATAAGAAGCAATAAATTACCTAGACAATAAAAAAAGAAGCCTTGGGGCTTCTTTTTTTAGGCTAAACGCGTTTAGCATAATGTAGCCTTTAAAGGAGGAGAGGTAGTGAGGATATTTTTAAAAGAATTATTTCATATGGTTTAACAAGTCATGTGGCTATCATTATTCTTTGGCAATAAATATTAGCAGTAATTTATTCGCTTAGGGTAATTTGATTAGAGTAAACTTTATAATGAATATATTCTTCATCTGTGTATTGGATACCGTTATAATATAAAACCCCCTCTTTTAGGTGAAGATCAGTTATCTGAGTATAAGTATCGTAGTTAGTTAGGGCCTCTTTCTCTTTGGATGTAACATTTATTCTGTATATATTTCCACCGATGCAGATTGTACCATAGGGATAGCCTATGATTACCAAAACATGTTCGTTATCTTCCCAAATGACCTCTTTCGGTTGATTTTGTAGATCATGAGACACTAATGCATTTTTACTGCCATCTTTAAGGTCAACGATATAGAGAACACTTAATGTTTCCCAACCCCATGGTGAAATATAGGCAGCTTTCTTGCCATTAGGGGATTTTACTGGTATAGAAGGATCCTCATCTGCTAGTACGTCTGTTTTCCCTTCAGGATATATTAATTCAATAGTATGTGTTTTGCAATTTAGTTGAATATCAAAAAAAGGCGTATCCGTAGTTTCTGTGGTTTCTTTAGAATTGGAGCAGCCTCCTAATATTAAGATAATTGTTAGGATTAGCAAGATTAAATTTTTCCTCATAGAGCTACCTCCACCTAATTATTAACCTGATAATTTTTCACAGAAGACGTAATTTTTGGAACTGCAATAGGTATTCTAGCTAATCTCCTTTAATAAGTCTTATTTTACTAAAACCCCCTAAATCCTTTACTAGGCTATCGTTTCTTTTTCATTTAAGTTCAAATGTAGGAGAGAAAACAGCAAGGAGGCATTTTAAGACATTGACCGAAAAAAAGGATATGAGAAGATAAATATGAGAGGATGATTACTTTGAAAAACCGCTATTTGAAAAACGTGTTTTTATTGTTAATCTTAGTTCACATTATCTTAGGAGTTGAAGCAACTTCAGACTATAAATTATACATGAACACCAAGTTTAATTTTTCACTTCAATATCCATCTTCTTGGACTGTTGTTGAAGGATTTATGGGGAGTGCGTTTATTACCTTATCACCTTTAAACAAAGACGACTTGTTTCAAGAAAATATAAACATTGGTATACAGGATTTATGCGGACTAAATTTAACATTAAAACAATTTTCCGACCTTTCATATACCCAGCTAGAAAACGTAATTACTGATTTTCAGCTAATTGCAAAAGAGAATGCCATCTTGGCAAATAATAATACCGAGATAATAATTTTTTCGGGTATCCAGGGTAAGCATAGACTTACATGGTTACAAATATATACACTTTACAATGAAAAGGCTTATATAATTACCTACACGGCAGAAAGTAACGAATTTGGCCGGTATTTGCCTTTTGCTATTTCAGTTATCAATTCCTTTGAAATAAATACCAATGAAGAGTAAGATGGGAATTTTCCATAACTGCCAGGGAGGACAAGATGATTTGGCAACTATGCATATTTAAAATAGTTCCCCCTGTAGATTAATACTATTACCTTTTTATATTAAAATTGGTTACTTGACACTTACACTAAAAAAGAATTTAGTGTAGGTTACTTTTCTTACAGAGCAGCTTACAACGACCCAAAAAATAAAAATATTATTTACTTAAGGCACCTTCTGGTGCCTTAAGTGTCTAATAAAAGGAATAGAGTTACAAAAGTGTAATAGAGCATTGATTAAGGAGGTTATATCTTTGTTAATACTGGTATTTTTCCTCTTAACATCATTAATATCGGCAGTTGAACTGCCAACCCCTTTAAATAAAGCGGTTAATATCATTAACCAGCCCTTACCAAATTTAGTCGGTGAAACATTGGCATATTCTATCTCCTTAAATAATATCTCTTTAGGGCAACAGATCTTAACCTTTGAATCGATTATAAGTTATGAGGGACGTTCTGTTTATGTGGTTAAGTTTAATTGCCGACCTAATTTAATGATGAAGGCCTTAAATTATAGAAACAATGAAAAGTACTATCTTGACACCGAGACATTACTACCTTTGTATATCTTTCGAGAATATAGCGGCGGATTTAATAAAGGCTCAATGGAATTTTTTTTCAGGGAAAAAACCAGTGAGGTTGATGTTTTTATTACAGAAAAAGCTTCAGAGCGAAGGTTTTCCACCTCGGTTACCGAACCTTTTCAAGGAGAAACAACATTTATACTCTTTTCCAGGTTTGTCGATCTTAAAAAGACACCATTAATAGAAATAATCAGCAGTACGGGGAAAAACTACTTTCAGCTTTTTTCTGGCTGTGAGGAGAAAATTACAGTTCCTGCCGGTTCTTTTCAAGCGGAGTTAGCTTTAATAAATTCTGATGCAGGAAAGATCTGGCTAAGCAAAGACATCTTTAGAGTACCTCTTAAAATAATACTCAATATAAATGCGGGATGTTTAGAGATGAATTTACTGTCAATAAAACGCTAAAAAGAGAAAGGAGCGAAGGATGGAAAATGAATCTACCTAACCTTATTACTATATTTCGCTTAATCTTGGCTCCTGTTGCAATTGTAGTTATGCTTTACTGGCCTGATTCTTACTGGATTGCTGGAATAATTCTTGTTGTGGCAGGGCTTAGCGATGTTCTGGATGGTTATTTAGCTAGGTCCAAAAACCAAGTTTCTACACTTGGTACAATGCTTGATCCTGTTGCTGATAAAGTTTTAATGACTGGAATATTAATAGTTTTAGCTATAAATGGTGAAGTGAAATCAGGTGTTGTCACGATATTAATTGTCAAAGAACTCACCTTAATGTTTGGCGGATTGGTTCTTTGGCGGAAGGTTAATCGAGCTATTCCCGCAAGTATATTAGGAAAAGCTGCTACGGTATGTCTTTATATCGGTGTGCTTAGTTTGCTTTTTGGACTAAAAAACCTCTACTGGTTTATCTACGCTGGCGTGGGACTCTCAGTCACAGCTGGGTTACATTATCTTTATCTAGCTATTACAGGCTAAATCACCATTTTATATATCTTTAATTAAGGCAGTAAACGTCGAGAAAATGCAATACTACTAAAGCGGGAGGTAGATAATGTGCACTTAACCGAATTACTCTGGGGTATCTTGCCGGCTCTTTTATGGCTGTTATATTTTTATAGCCAAGATCGGTTACCCGAACCACCTAAACTGGTATTAAAAACATTTCTGTTTGGAGCTATCTCAGTTATCCCAGCAGCCTTAATAGAAAAAAGCTTTGTGGGTGGTTTAGGACCTCAGTCACCACTTAGTACTATAATTCTTTTAAGTTTTGGAGTAATTGCTACCGCTGAGGAGTTTTCTAAACTGGCTGCGATCAGCCTAGGAGTTGGAAAAACAGGAGCTATAGATTCCGGTGTCGATGGTATAGTCTATGGAGTATCGGCAGGGTTGGGCTTTTCAATGCTAGAAAATATTTTGTATATCAATAGCTTTGGCCTGAATGTTGCGCCTCCCAGAGCTATCTTTTCTAATTTAGCTCACGCACTTTTTACTGGACTGATGGGTTATTATTATGCTCATAGTATTATGTGGAATCGTTCATCGGAGATGTGGAAAGGGCTTTTTTGGGCTATCTTTCTCCATGGTCTTTATGATTTTATTCTCATTTCCGGCTTGATTAATCCCTTTTGGTCAATTGTTCTTTTAGGGATCACCTTTGAAATAATTCGCCGTGTATTTAAAAGGCAGAGAATCTAGCCTACTAACGGTATCTCGGCTTTTATACAAGTGTTTTACCCTTTTAGTCTATAACAACATATGATACAATTAGCTGTAGCCAGTTAATGACAGAGGTGAAGATAAATGTCCGGACATTCAAAATGGTCTAATATTAAACATAGAAAAGCCAAACAAGATCAGGAAAGAGGGAGAATATTTACCCGGCTCTCTAAAGAAATAACTATGGCCGCAAGGCATGGTGGGGGAGATCCTGATCTTAACTTTAGATTAAGATTAGCCGTCGATGAAGCCAGAGAGAATAATATGCCTAATGACACTGTTGATAAAGCTATCAAAAGAGGTATCGGTGCACTAGGCGGAGCCAACCTTGAAGAGGTAACCTATGAAGGGTATGGTCCCGGTAGGGTAGCAGTTATGGTCAATGCATTGACAGATAATCGCAATCGTACTGCCGGTGAGGTACGCTATATTTTTTCCAGACATGGTGGCAACCTGGGTACAGATGGTTGTGTAGCTTGGATGTTTGATCGAAAAGGTTTAATATTTGCCGAGAATCCTAAATCTATACCTGAAGACGATCTTTTACTAGCAGCGATTGAATCCGGAGCGCTCGATGTTACATTTGCAGAAGATGGTATTGAAATACTAGCAGAGCCGGACAATTTAGAACCTGTTGAAAAAAAGCTATTAGAAGCAGGCCTCAAGATTGTACATGCAGAAGTAGCCTTAGTGCCCCAAAACACTATTGATTTAGTGGCTGAAGATGTAGAAAAGCTGGAAAACATGCTAAGTGCTTTAGAAGACAATGACGATTTGCAGAATGTCTGGCACAATGCTAATTTGCAAGAATAACTGCACTAAGTATTAACCACCCTATCAATAGAGGTGGTTTTACTTTGAGTACCAAAATATTAATTTGTTTTCTCGGGGTTTTATTAATTATTGTTTTTAGTATCTCTACAGACGAAGAAAGTGATTGGCAAATAGCCAATTTCAATGGTTATGTAGCTATTTATGATCCTTCCGGTTCTCTTTACGAACTAACCAATATTAATATTTCGTCACTACCTAAAAAGGAACAACAGGATCTTTGCGCCGGAGTAAAAATCAACAACCTATATGAACTCGAACAGATTTTAGAGGGCTTATCTCAATAAAAGCAGGAGTTACTTAACAGGAAACGAATATATGTTCGTAAGAGATGAACAATGCCCATAGGAGGCATACGAGGGGTTTTAACATTGAAAAATATACAACAGATTGTTCTGGGGATAGATCCAGGGACAGCTCTTTGCGGGTATGGAATTGTAAAAGAAAATGAGACTGGATTTGAAGCACTATCTTTTGGTTCTATTGAGACTTTTAAGGAAACACCGATGCCAAAGCGTCTAGAGGCGATCTTTTACCAGCTTTCAGAACTGGTAATAAAATACAATCCAGATATTCTATCTATTGAAAAGTTATTTTTCAATAAAAATGTAACCACGGCAATCAGCGTTGGACAGGCTAGAGGAGTATGCCTATTGGTAGCAGCTCAACATGATTTAGAGATCTTTGAGTATACACCGGGAGAGGTTAAATTATCCCTGACAGGTCATGGGAAAGCGCTAAAACAGCAAGTGGGTTTTATGATCAAGTCGTTACTTAATTTAGAGGAGATACCACATCCTGATGATACTGCTGATGCTTTAGCTTTAGCTCTATGTTATTTTTTCCGTAATAATAAATACTACGATGCCCTGAGGGGGTAGAGTTGTGATTGGAAGACTGCATGGTGTTTTATTAGAAGCCGATGAAAATAGATTATTAGTTGATATTGCGGGAGTTGGTTATGAAGTTGTTGTTTCCGAGCGTCTAGCCGGTAAATTGCAAGCTAGCTTGGGCAAAGAGGTAAGTCTTTATATTGAAACTGTTATCAGAGAAGACGGGGTCACTTTATATGGATTTTCAGGGAAAGAAGAGAAACAATGTTTTAAGCTAATCACCTCGGTAAGCGGTATGGGACCTAAAATAGCCATGTCTGTTTTATCTATGCTTACTGTTTCAAGTTTTTACCAGGCAATTTTGTTGTCTGAAGATAAAGTCCTTACTCAAGTAAGTGGCATAGGTAAAAAGACCGCTCAAAGGCTAATCCTAGAACTTAAAGATAAAATAGCGACTTCTTATGTGACGACAAAACCAACAGAAATTATGGGCAATAACTTAGATGAAGTAAGTGCAGCGCTACAGTCACTAGGTTTTGAACCACAGGAGTATCTGGCAACATTAAATGAACTACGTGAACTTGGTTACAGCAATAACGAACTAATTCGTCTTACCCTAAAACGCTTAGGTGAAAGACGATGATTTTTAAGTTTGGGGGTTAGGCCATGGAAGACAGGCTGGTATCACCAAAAAAGGCTAGGGAAGATAGTTTCGAGAGTCTAAGACCACAATATCTGAGTCAGTATACGGGTCAAGAAAAAATCAAAGAGAGTCTAGCCATTGCCATTGCCGCAGCTAAAGTCAGAGGTGATGCACTTGATCATGTTCTTTTGTATGGTCCTCCGGGTCTTGGCAAAACTACACTGGCAACAATTATTGCCAACGAAATGCAAGCTAATATGAAAATTATAACTGGTCCAGCTATAGAGCGTCCGGGAGATTTAGCTGCTATTTTAACTAACCTTGAAGAAGGTCAAGTTTTATTTATCGATGAGATCCATAGATTAAATAGAGCGGTTGAAGAGATACTCTATCCCGCTATGGAAGATTTTGCTTTAGATATCATTATCGGCAAAGGTCCTGGAGCAAGATCCGTTAGATTGTCTTTGCCTAATTTTACTTTGATCGGGGCGACTACAAGAGCAGGTTTGTTATCTTCGCCTTTGCGGGATCGTTTTGGCCTAATTCATCGTTTGGAGTTTTATTCCTACCAGGAGTTACTCGATATTATCCTGCGTTCAGCTAAGGTTATGGAAATTGAAATCAGTGAGGAAGGTGCCTTTGAGATCGCTAGGCGTTCTCGGGGAACACCTAGGATAGGGAACCGTCTTTTAAGGAGAGTCCGTGATTATGCCCAGGTAATGTCTGATGGCAAAATAGATCTTGTTACTTCGCAAAAAGCGTTGGCACTCTTAGAAGTTGACGATTTAGGGTTAGACCAATTAGACAGGGTTATTCTAAAGACAATTGTGGAAAAATACGATGGAGGGCCGGTAGGAATTGATACTTTAGCGGCATCTTTAGGTGAGGAGCCTGATACAATCGAAGATGTTTACGAACCTTATCTTTTACAACTAGGATTTATCAAGCGGACTCCTAGAGGTCGTATGGCCACCCAGAGTGTTTTTAAATATCTAGGGCTAAATGTTCCAGAACGAGGTAACCTTTTTCAGGAAGAGGTGGATTAGTTGTTCTGGTGTGAGGGTTTTGTTTTAAAAACACGTCCAATGGGGGAAGCTGACAGAGTAGTAGTTCTTTATTCTAAAGAAAAAGGTAAAATTGGAACAGCAGCTAAAGGTTGCAGGCGTCCTAAAAATAGATTAGCAGCTTTAGTACAACCCTTTACAAAAGGGGATTTTTACTTAAGTGAAAGAACAAGCGGTTTACACGATCTAAGTCAGGGTAGTATTATTGAAAGTAATCAAAATCTACGTGACGATCTTTTAAAAATGGCAGCGAGCAACTATTTTTTAGAACTGATCGATATGAGTGTTGAAACTGAAGACCCGGATTTAGATCTCTATCGACTAATAAACTTAGGGTTTAAATTAATTGGACTTAAAACAGATTTAAATCTTACCCTTAGATATCTTGAGTATCGTCTTTTATATACCTTGGGTTGGGGTTTACAGCTGCAATCATGTGTGGGTTGTGGCCTGGAGCTAAAAGAAGATCTTTTCTTTTCTCCCACAGAAGGTGGCCTTACCTGTGAGAATTGCCGCAAAGGTGATGAAGTTAGCCTAAGCAAAAAAGCTAGAGCGATTCTAATCGGGTTTGATAGATTGCATCCTCGCACACTCTTGAGGTTAAAACTTGATGAGGCAGATAAAAAAGAACTAGAAAAAATACTTCGACAGGCATGGGATGCCCGGATTGAAAAAAGTCCCAAAGCCTGGCAATTTTGGAAGGAAGTTAGTTCACAAGAAATTTAAAAATTTGGGAAGGATTTACATTAAATTTAACGAATAGCTACTAATGGCTCTTTGATCAATGGACTGAAAGTATATTATCAGGTATTTTTACCATGTTATAGGTCGCTTTTTCGCTCTACCTTGGCGCCTTTTCACTTTGGGGTAAGGCGCTTTTTTGGAGAGCAAGAAAAAATATATTTTGACTAGTCGGAGCTTATAAGCTCTTTTTAAGGAGGTAAAAAGATGGCGAAATACGTCTATTTCTTTGGTAGTGGACATGCTGATGGTCAAGCAAATATGAAAAACTTGCTTGGTGGTAAAGGTGCAAACCTGGCGGAAATGGTTAACTTGGGAATTCCTGTACCACCCGGATTTACTATTACCACTGAGGTTTGTACACTTTATTATGCAAACGATCATAAATGGCCAGAGGGCTTAGAGAAAGAGGTAACTGAAGCTATTAGTAAGGTAGAAAAGGCTATGGATAAAAAGTTTGGTGATCCTAATAATCCCTTACTATTTTCGGTACGTTCAGGTGCTAGAGTGTCCATGCCTGGTATGATGGATACTGTCTTAAACCTTGGTCTTACCGATGAAACCATTAAAGGTCTTGTAAAACAAGACGAACGTTTTGCCTATGACAGCTATAGACGTTTTATTCAAATGTATGGCGATGTAGTTATGGGTGTAGAACATGATCTTTTTGAAGCAGCTATCGAAAAAGCCAAACATGAAGCCAATGTTCATTATGACAGCGAACTAACCCCCAAACAATTGCAAGATCTTGTAAAAACTTACAAAGAGATCTATAAAAACGCTACCGGTAAAGATTTCCCGCAAGATCCTTGGGAACAGTTAAAAGGAGCTATAAATGCAGTCTTTAGTTCCTGGAATAACGATCGCGCGATTAAATATCGCAAACTAAATGGTATTCCGGGTGATTGGGGTACTGCCGTTAATGTACAAACTATGGTCTATGGTAACCTTAATGATATCTCCGGCACAGGTGTAGCTTTTACTCGCAACCCAGCTACCGGTGAGAATTATTTTTATGGTGAATACCTTATGAAAGCTCAAGGTGAGGACGTTGTTGCCGGTATTCGCACTCCGCATAAGATCGAGGATCTTAAAAAGGAAATGCCAGCAATTTATGCTGAACTTGAAGCTATCTACCTTAAACTCGAACAACACTATAAAGATATGCAAGATATTGAGTTTACCATTGAAAACGGCAAGCTTTTTATGCTTCAGACTCGTTCCGGCAAAAGAACAGCTGCTGCGGCAGTAAGAATTGCGGTTGAAATGGTTGAAGAAGGCTTAATTGATGAGAAGACTGCGATTTTAAGGGTTGCACCCGAGCAGTTAGATCAACTGCTTCACCCCATGATCGATCCTAACTTTAAGGGTACACCGCTAACCAAAGGTCTACCTGCATCTCCAGGAGCAGCAGTAGGGAAAGTAGTCTTTACCGCTCAAGAAGCCGAAGCCTGGCAGGAAAAAGGTGAAAAGGTGATTCTGGTAAGAGTGGAGACTTCACCTGAGGATATTGGTGGTATGGCTTCTGCCCAAGGCATCTTAACCGCCAGAGGCGGTATGACCTCTCACGCCGCTGTGGTTGCCAGAGGAATGGGCAAGTGCTGTGTTTCCGGAGCAGGTGATCTTAAAGTAGATTTTTCCAAGAAAACATTTAAGGTTGGGAATACCGAACTTAAAGAAGGCGATTGGATTTCATTAAACGGTTCAACTGGTGAAGTTTTCGTAGGACAGGCAACTTTAATTGAACCTCAGGTTACCGGGAATTTTGCCAAGTTGATGAACTGGGCCGATAAATATCGTCAAATGGGTATTAGAACAAATGCTGATACTCCAGAAGACGCATCACGTGCCAGAGAATTTGGCGCAGAAGGCATTGGTCTTTGCCGTACTGAGCATATGTTTTTTAAGGACAACCGCATTATCTCTGTACGCAAGATGATTCTTGCAGATACCGAAGAGAAGCGTCGCAATGCTTTAGAAGAACTCTTACCCTATCAAAAGAGCGACTTTATAGAACTCTTTAAAGCTATGAAAGGTTTACCGGTAACAATCCGTCTTCTTGATCCACCATTACATGAGTTTGTACCTCATACCGATGAGGAGCAAGCCCAAATGGCTAAGGAGATGGGTTGCAGCGTTGATGAGGTAAAAGCTAAGGTTCATAGTCTGGAAGAGTTTAACCCCATGCTTGGTCATCGGGGTTGCCGCCTAGCTATAACCTATCCTGAAATCTACGAAATGCAAGCCAAAGCCATCATGGAAGCTGCTTGTGCTTTAAATAAAGAGGGCTATGATATTGTTCCAGAGATCATGATCCCGCTCGTGGGAGATGTCAAAGAACTCCATTATCTCAAAGAGAAAATAGAGCAAGTGGCCAAGGAAACTTTAGCTGCCAATAAAGCTTCATTCTCTTATAAGATAGGAACAATGATCGAAGTTCCCCGTGCAGCATTAACTGCTGATGCCATTGCTAAGGAAGCTGATTTCTTTTCCTTTGGTACCAATGATTTAACCCAAATGACATATGGCTTTAGCCGTGATGACGCGGGTTCATTTATCAAGGACTATATGGAAAAGAAACTGCTTGACAGTGATGTCTTTGCTACTTTGGATCAGACAGGTGTCGGCTCTTTAGTCAAATATGCGGTAGAGAAAGGTAAGAGCACTAATCCGGGAATAAAACTTGGTATTTGTGGTGAACATGGCGGTGACCCAGCTACGGTTGCGTTCTGCCATAACGTTGGTTTAACTTATGTAAGCTGCTCACCTTTCCGTGTACCAATCGCTAGACTGGCTGCTGCCCAGGCTGCGGTTAAAAATCCACGGTAAATAAGATAAAAGGGGCAGAGACATTTAGTCTTTGCCCTTTTATTATTTTTGGCAGGAGTTACCACTCTTACAGGGAAAATTCTAATTAGAGGTGAGAGTGGTGGATATTCGCAAAAGTCTAGAAGAAAGGGAAGAGTTTCTTTTAATGCCCTATGCCACTTACAGTAAGAAAAGTGCTGGTAGGGATTATCAGGAAGAACCTTGTCCCTACCGTACCGACTTTCAAAGAGATAGGGATAGGATCATTCACTCCAAAGCGTTTAGACGATTAAAACATAAAACCCAGGTCTTTTTATCGCCGGAAGGCGATCATTATCGTACCAGACTAACTCACACCTTAGAAGTAACTCAAATAGCTAGAAGTGCAGCCAGAGCTTTGGGCCTGAATGAAGATTTGACAGAAGCAATTGCTCTGGGTCATGATTTGGGGCATACCCCTTTTGGACATTCCGGTGAAACAGCACTTAATGCCGTGGTAAAAGGTGGATTTAACCACAATGAACAAAGCCTTAGAGTTGTAGAAGTCCTTGAAAAAAGAAATAATAGCTACAAAGGCCTTAATTTGACTAAAGAGGTACGAGATGGGATTCTTTGCCATACCGGGCCAAAATTTCCGATTACTTTAGAAGGCTTACTCGTACGTTTGGCTGATAAAATAGCTTATGTCAATCATGATCTCGAGGATGCTATAAGAGCAGGTGTGCTTACAGAGCACGATCTGCCAAAGGTAGCCAAGGAACTAGGGCAAAATTCTTCACAAAGAATAAACACCCTCCTTTGTGGTCTAATCGAATATAATTTTGGCAAACCAGAAGTAAAGTTACCGTCTAAGCTAAATGATCAATTAAATCAACTTAGACAATATCTTTTTGATACGGTCTATATTGGTTCACTTGCTAAAACCGAGGAACATAAAGCGCAAAATATGTTGCAGACTCTTTACAAATACTATCTAGAAAATCCAAATGAACTTTTTAAGCACTTGGATGTTACTCAAACTGAAATTACTTTGGAAAGAGCAGCCTGTGATTATATTGCAGGTATGACTGATAGATTTGCTGTTAATGAGTTTACTGGGCTTTTTGTTCCCAAACCCTGGCTTGCCCTCTAAATTACCAGATTACAGGAGCATAGGCCAAAAGAACACAAATAATAGCTTTAGAAGGAATTTTCTTAAAGCCAGAGAAATACAAAAGAATATGAGGTGATCTCGATGGATAGGGAAACTGCTACGCAGGAGATCAAAGCCAGGTTAAACATTGTTGATGTAATTGGCAGATATATCTCTTTAGAGCGTACCGGTCGCAGATATAAGGGACTTTGCCCTTTTCATCACGAGAAAACACCATCATTTAGTGTAGAACCAGAGAAACAGTTTTATTATTGTTTTGGTTGCCATGCTAAAGGAGATATCTTTAGCTTTGTAATGCATATGGAAAACCTGGATTTTAACCAAGCTCTAAATAAGCTAGCTACAGAAGCAGGTATTGTTTTAGATGGTAACCGAGACGAAACTCCGCATAAAAAACTGTTGGGGGTTATGGAGCAAGTCTGTCAGTTTTATCAATCAAAATTAGCCAAATCAAAAGCAGAAGCATATTTTAGAAAACGGAGCCTGAAAGAGGAAAGTGTGACTAACTTTCGTCTTGGCTATGCACCTGATAGTTGGGAAACATTACAACCTGCTCTAAATGCCACCCAACAGGAGCTTATAGATTGCGGCTTGATTCAAAAAAGACGTAACAATACAGGCTATTATGATCGTTTTCGTAACCGAGCTATCTTTCCTATCTTTGATTCTACCGGCAGAGTAATAGCTTTTGGTGCTCGTTCACTCGGTGATGAAAAACCCAAGTATCTTAATTCTCCCGAGAGTTTATTATTTCATAAAAAAGAGGTCTTATATGGGTGGCATTTAGCTAAAGAATCTGCCAGACAACTAAAAAGCCTGATCTTGGTTGAGGGTTATTTAGACGTGATTGCCTGCCATGAGGCGGGTATTACTAATGTTGCTGCTTCAATGGGAACTGCCTTAAGTGAAGAACAGATTATGCTTTTTGAAAAACAGATAGACAGGATAGTTTTAGCCTATGATGCCGATGCTGCCGGACAGATGGCTAATCGTCGCGGAGTAATGATGCTTCTTCGGCATGGATTTGAGGTAGTAGCGGCTGATTTCCCCCTGGGTTTTGATCCGGATGATGTTTTACGCAAGCTAGGACCGGAAAGCCTTAAAAACACCTTAGCTTCAGCCGAAAATTATGTTAATAGAACTATTAGACAAGCTGCGTCGGCAGTTAATCTAAATGAAGTAGGTGAAAAAACAAAGCTTTTAAAGGGTGTAGCTCCTTTAATTAACGCCATACCTTCTAAAGCTTTGCAGGAAGAATATCTTCAGCAACTTGTGGCCATCACCGATTTGAGTTATGCAGCTGTAGAGACTGAAGTACTGCAGAAAACATCTAAGAAGTATGAAAGAACTAGTAGTAGATATAATAATAAGGTAGCTTTGCGGGAAGTCTCTGATGTATATGAAGAAGCTTACAACGAGGCAGAAATGGATTTTGTGGCCACAATATTTTCGGATCCTTCGTATATAAATGAGGCCACAGAAATAAATTTTACTTTAGATTGGATTGATAATGAAAGCCTTAGAAATATTTTAAAAGGAGTATTGATTCCTTCGGATGGTTCTTTGTTGGCCATCAATAACGATTATCTTGATCTGATTAGGGACTTAGCAGAAAGACTAGATAAAATAGATGATCTTCGTTTTCGGGATTGCTTGAGGAAATTAGCTAAAAGGCATATATCTAGACAGATAGAGGAACTCTCTATGGCAGTGACGAATTCAAAAGAGCCTGACTTATATTTTAATGCTCTAAAAGAGTTTAGAGCATTGACGATTAAGGCTAGAAACTTGTCTGCGCTATAAGGGGGCCTGGAGAGGGGGGGAGAGAAAGTGAAAAAAAAGGATAGGGAATCAAACGGGAAAGCTCTTGAACGAGTCGAAGCACATGCTTTTCAAAAAGTAAAGAATTTAATGGAACGAGGTAAGAAGCAAGGTTCTCTGTCATATAAAGAGATCATGGATGCTCTTGAGGATGTGGAGATGTCTGAAGAGCAAATCGATGATGTTTATGAGAGTTTTGCCCAAATGGGTATTGATATCATAGATGCGGATTCTTCTATAGACAGGGATTCAACTGATAACCCAGATTTTGAAGATAACGATTTTGAAGTCAATATTCTGGAAGGTATTGCACTTGATGATCCAGTGCGCATGTATCTCAAAGAGATAGGACGTGTTCCTCTCCTTACCCCGGAAGAAGAAGTCGATCTAGCTAAGCGAATTGAACAAGGTGATGAAGAAGCCAAAAGGCGCTTAACAGAAGCTAATTTAAGGCTGGTTGTTTCAATAGCTAAAAGATATGTGGGACGTGGAATGCTCTTTTTGGATTTAATACAAGAAGGCAATCTAGGTCTAATTAAAGCGGTTGAGAAGTTCGACTATGCTAAGGGGTTTAAGTTCAGCACCTATGCAACCTGGTGGATTAGGCAAGCTATTACCAGAGCTATAGCTGATCAAGCTCGCACAATCCGCATACCGGTGCATATGGTAGAAACCATAAATAAACTGGTAAGGGTACAAAGACAACTATTACAAGAGTTAGGGCGAGACCCACTGCCTGAAGAGATTGGTGAGGAAATGGGTATACCTTCGGAAAAGGTTCGTGAAATTCTACGCATAGCTCAGGAACCTGTTTCCTTAGCTACCCCAATTGGTGAGGAAGAAGACAGTCATTTAGGTGATTTTATTCCCGATGAAGATGCCCCTGCACCTGCTGAAGTAGCTTCTTTTCAATTATTACGAGAGCAACTAGAAGAAGTTTTAACTTCTCTTACTCCAAGAGAGCAAAAGGTGCTTAAACTGCGCTTTGGTCTAGAAGATGGCAGAGCTAGGACTCTTGAGGAAGTTGGCAAAGAGTTTGGTGTAACTCGTGAAAGAATTAGACAAATTGAAGCGAAAGCTTTACGAAAACTAAGACATCCTACTCGTAGTAAAAAACTTAAAGATTATCTGGATTAACGCTTGATTTCTAACGAGTCCTGAAGTATAATAACACTTGGTGGCTTTGCAGATGATACTCCTCAGTAGCTCAATGGTAGAGCACCCGGCTGTTAACCGGGTTGTTGCAGGTTCGAGCCCTGCCTGGGGAGCCAATAAGGGCCCGTAGCTCAACGGTCAGAGCCCCCGGCTCATAACCGGTTGGTTGTAGGTTCGAATCCTACCGGGCCCACCAAAGGCCCTCATCGTCTAGAGGCCAAGGACATTGCCTTTTCACGGCAAAGGCACGAGTCTAAATCCCGTTGAGGGTACCATATTTTGTTTTCACAGCCCGCATCAGATTGTTAGCGGGTTTTTTATCGTGCAGTTTGAAAAACTGCACTTTTTTTATCGTCCTTGATAGGATATTAACAGTTATTGCCAGAATAACATATTGAATGAAAAGTAAATAAGTACTTTCAATAAAATACCTAAACAAATGGAATTCTGAAGCTAATTGCCAATTGGGCTTAGGGGTGAATCTTTTTAAAAATGATTAAGAGAAAATCGCAAATAAAAACATTAATGACTTTTATATTAGCAATGATCTTCCTTGTAGTGATAGGAATTATGATGATATCACAAACTCAGACATCTATACAGATTGGTATTGAAGAAAGAGCACATCAGGCTGTTTTAGCAACAGTTAAAACTATCAGAAATTCGATTGTCAGCCGCAGTGTTCATGTAGAAAATCTTTCTCTTAGTTTAGATATATTTGGTAATGAGCAAGAGCTTGTAAACATTCTAATCAATACCTTGCAAAAAGATCCCTTGCTTGAAGGAATCTATGTCGGTTTTGAACAAACAGGAAAACTTATTGGTTGCAAAGTAGAAAATGACGGGTTTGTTCAATGGGTACAGCCAGAATATTATGATCCGCGTGATAGATTGTGGTATATTGAGGCCATAAAATCATCTGACCCCATCTATACCCCAGCTTATGTTGATGTTGCTACCAAAAAATATATAGTAACCATTGCTAAGGCTATACATAATATCGATGGTCAACTAATGGGTGTAGTTGGCCTAGATCTACCGCTGGAAAAGATCAAAGATAACCTCTCTTATTTAGAAACAAAACAAATTGGTTCAATCATAATAGCCGATTCTGTCGGTACAATTCTAGCTCATCCTGACAAAGGGATGATGTCTCATAACATCAGAGCTTTGTCGGGACAAATGGGACAGATTGGCAAAGCAATGGTAAGAGGAGAAAAAGGTTGGCAAATTATTAAGTATCGTGAAAATAATTACTATATCTATTATCAGCCAATTGATGTTATTAACTGGAGTGTTGGTATATTAATGCCTGAGGCTGAAGTTACAGGTGGTTCGACAGCATTTCTAACCCAAATAGGTCTAAGTGGATATTTAGTGTTAATAAGTATTATCTTTTTTGCTGTTTTTATATCAGTAAAGCAAAAAAACTAAACGGTGGATTTTATAATTAAGTTAGCCACTTAAGATAAAAAAACGCCATGTGAATTTCATGTTATATTGAAGTTACCTAAACTATCAATAGACAAGGATGAATTCACATGACGCAAATTAAGGATAACACAAATTCACGCAACGGAAAACACCTTTCCTATTCGGAGCGTAGCCAAATCATGGTTTTGAAAAAGGAAAATTATTCGAACCGAGAAATCGC
>JAHDNZ010000028.1 GCA_018435125.1 Bacillota bacterium
TGAAGCAGAAATGAACTCTAAGATGTTTATTATCTCTGAAGAGAACATCGAGAATGTTCAACAAAGGCTGCTTAAGAAGGTTTCAGGAGAGGTCTTTGGTAACTTACCTGTCCTTGATACCAAGTTTTCATTAACAAGGCAAGCAATTCGAGGATTATCTAACGGATACTATAAACTCATCTAGAATGTGTATTGGCTTGAGGTCTCTAAATTTTTTTCTATCCTACAGTAGCTTGACACTATCCTGCATCCGGGCTCAATTGACATTTTATGAATTATGCGCTAAGATGAGTTATCATAAGATAAGCTAGGACGAGGAAGAGTAGTTGCTTTAACCTCCGTAGAGAGGCAGTGTCCGGTGAAAACTGTCGAGGTATAGTAACGAAGGTCGCCTCTGAGCTTTGCCGGTGAAAAAACTTAACCGGCAACGACTAATGCCCGTTACAGCATAAGAGTGCTTCCTTATGACAAGGGAGAATTAAGGTGGTACCACGGTCCTCCGTCCTTTACGACTGGAGGACATTTTTTTATTTTGAATGAAAAGCTCTGGAGGGTTTTAATATGTGTGAAAAAAATTTGTCTACGGTCTATGATCCATCTCAGGTAGAAGATCGTTTGTATGATTTTTGGTTAGAAAAAAAATATTTTCATGCTGAGGTAGATCAGACTAAAGAACCATTTGCCATAGTTATTCCGCCACCAAACGTTACCGCAAACCTTCATATCGGCCATGCCTTAGATAATACCATCCAGGATATCTTGGTACGTTTTAACCGGATGAGCGGGAAAAACACCACCTGGATTCCCGGCACCGATCATGCGGGTATTGCTACCCAGATTAAAGTCGAACAGATGCTTCGCGAAACAGAAGGACTTACCCGACATGATTTGGGACGCGAAGAGTTCTTAAAGCGTGTCTGGGCTTGGAAAGAAAAGTATGGCAGCAATATAATTAATCAACTTAAAAAACTTGGTGCTTCCTGCGACTGGGATCGGGAACGCTTTACCATGGATGAAGGTTGTTCTAAGGCTGTACGTGAGGTTTTTGTCAGTCTTTACGAAAAGGGCCTTGTCTACCAGGGAGATTACATCATCAACTGGTGTCCTAGTTGTAATACCGCATTAAGCGATGTTGAAGTTGAGCATACCGAGATGGCGGGACATTTCTGGCATATTCGTTACCCGCTTGCAGACCAAACAGGCTCAATTGAAATCGCAACCACTAGACCAGAAACCATGTTAGGTGATACCGCTATTGCTGTTCATCCGGATGACAAAAGGTATAAAGCCCTAATTGGAAAAGAAGTCATTTTGCCCCTTGTGGGAAGAAAGATTCCTATTGTAGCGGATGAATATGTCGATCCTGATTTTGGTACCGGAATGGTAAAGATCACTCCCGGCCATGATCCTAATGATTTTGAAGTCGGTCTAAGACATGATCTTAAAATCGAAACCGTAATCGGCTTCGATGCCAAAATGACACCAAATGCCGGCAAATATGCAGGTCTTAGCCGTTATGAGGCCAGAGAGGCCATAGTTTTTGATCTACAAAAAGAAGGTTATCTGGTTAAGGTTGAGGAATGCCAGCATGCGGTAAGCACTTGCTACCGCTGTGATACGGTAGTGGAGCCCTTGGTTAGCAAACAGTGGTTTGTTAAGATGAAACCACTGGCCGAACCGGCTATTGCCGCCGTCAAAGAAGGAAAAATTAAATTTTACCCCGAACGCTTCAGTAAACTATATCTTAACTGGGTAGAAAATGTCAGAGATTGGTGTATTAGCAGACAGCTCTGGTGGGGGCACAGAATCCCGGTCTGGTATTGCATGGACTGCGGTGAAGTTATAGTTTCCAGAGAAGATCCCTTAGCCTGTACCAAATGTGGTTCAAAGAATATTAAGCAAGATCCCGATGTACTCGATACCTGGTTTAGCTCAGCGCTTTGGCCTTTTTCAACTTTAGGCTGGCCAGAGGAGTCTTTGGATCTAGCTTATTTCTACCCTACATCGGTTTTAGTAACCGGCTTTGATATCATCTATTTTTGGGTTGCCCGTATGGTCTTTATGGGTCTTGAATTCCGGGGCGAAATACCGTTTAAGGATGTCTGTATCCATGGACTAGTTCGCGATCATCTCGGCCGCAAAATGAGTAAATCTCTCGGCAACGGTATTGATCCCTTAGAAGTAATTGCGACCTATGGAGCTGATGCCCTGCGCTTTACACTGGTTAACGGAGTTGCTCCCGGCAACGATATGCGTTTTAATCAGGACAAAGTAGAAGCTAGCCGCAACTTTATGAATAAAATCTGGAACGCATCGCGCTTTGCTTTAATGCATATAAAAGGCGAAATTCCTATACCCAAAGAGCCGACACTGTTAGCCAACCGCTGGTTTTTAACCAGACTCAAACACACTTTAGAGCAATTAACCAAGAACTTAGTCAACTATGATCTTGGAGAAGGTGCAAGGCTACTTTACGATTTTGTCTGGGGAGAGTTTTGCGACTGGTTTATAGAGCTTTCAAAACCGGCTCTATACGGCAATATGGGCTCTGAGGCAAAAGCCGAGACCCAGTATGTACTATGGCTTAGTCTGGATACTATTCTTAAGATGCTCCATCCCTATATTCCTTTTATCACCGAAGAAATTTGGCAGACCATGCCTCATGAAGGCGAAAGTATCATGCTGGGAAACTGGCCTCTTTCCAGGTTAACCTTTATAGACGAAGTCTCAGAGCGTGATATGAATGAACTTGTAGAACTAATCACCCAGATACGCAATATCCGCGCTGAATTGGGAGTACAACCAGGCAAAGAGATTCGCATTCTCTATGAAGGTCGTCTTTTAGAGGAACAAAAGACCTATCTAAAAACATTGGCTAAAGCTTCAGAGGTATCTCTTCTTAGCGGTGATAAACCTGAAAAGGCAGTAACTGCGGTAGTGTCACAAATAACAGCCTATCTGCCCTTGCAGGATATGATTGATCTCGATCAGGAAATAAAACGTATCCAAGCTGAGATTAAAAAGATGGAAAAAGAGATGGCTATGGCACAAAATAAATTACAAAACCCTGGATTTGTTAATAAAGCACCCGTCGAAGTAGTTGAAAAAGAAAAAGAAAAACTGGCTGATTATCAATTAAAACAGCAAAAGTTAACAGACAGACTACAAGAGTTATTGTAACTATCTAGGCCCGGGACATTGGTCCCGGGCCTAATGCCAGAAGAAGGGTTAGGGATAAAGATGGACTTTCTTGAAGCAGTGGCACAGTTAGAAAAAAGTCAACATTTTCCTAGAGTCGCAACTCTTGAAAGAATGAAGATGGCCGTTAAAAAGCTTGATAATCCTGAGAGAGAACTTAATTTTATTCATCTGGCAGGTACAAATGGGAAAGGTTCAACCGGAGCCTTAATCAGTGCTGGTTTAAAAAGAGCCGGTTTTCGGGTGGGGCGTTTTATCTCCCCCCATCTTTTAGAGATAAGAGAAAGAATCAGTATCGGAAGCGATCATATTTCTCCTGAGAATTTTGTGGCTGCCTACCAAAAAATGCAAGAAAAGACCGCTTATTTGGATTTAAGCTATTTTGAACAGTTGACCTTAATAGCTCTAATCTATTTTCACAAGATGAGACCTGATTATATTATCTGGGAAACTGGTCTTGGGGGACGCTTAGATGCCACTAACATAGTAACGCCGGTTTTAACGGTGATTACGGCCATAGGTCTTGATCATACCAAATTTCTCGGGGATGATATTTATTCTATCGCGAGAGAAAAAGCAGCCATTATTAAAAACGGTGCCAAGGTGATTGTTGCCCCACAGCAAGATGAGCTTGAAAGCATCTTTCTAGAACAGGCAAAAAAGGTAAATACCAGAATAACTCGGGCTAAAGATTTTCTTCCAATTGAGATTAAAGGCAACGGTCTAAAACCGGGCGAAGTGAGTTTTCCTAAGCTTAATTATAAAGGAGCAATGCCTCTTTTGGGGTACCACCAAGGTGAAAACGCTTTAACCGCTTACCTCGCCTTAAAAACGTTAAAAGTAGTCGATTGTCATGATGCCAATCTTTTTGCCGATGTCAATTGGCCAGGAAGACTGCAGTATTTCCCCACTCTTAATCTCTTGGTTGACGGCGCACATAACGAGCAGGCCATGACTACCTTTGTGAATTTTTTTAACCAGTTAGGACTTGAAGCTCAATTAATCTTTGCCTCAATGCAAGATAAGGATTATCCAACTATGGTAACAAAACTCGATGGTCTTTTTAAGAAGGTATATCTACCTCAACTGGCAAATAAAAGAGCAGTAGAACCAGAGAAATTAGCTCTTCTATTTCAAAAAACACCTACGGTTGTCTGTGCTAATCTAAAAGAAGCTTTAGATCTCTCACTAAATAAAGATCTCATAGCCGTAGTCGGTTCTTTATATATGGTGGGAGAATGCTTTCAAATTTTAGAGCATATATTAGACATAAACGACCTGTGGTATTAATAAATTTAAGTGTACCCCTTTGCCCTACTTGGAAGGAGTTGAGGCTATGGCAAAGAAGCCAGATTATTCCTTGAAAAATAACCGTTGGCTTTATGTTGGTTTTATCGCTCTTGGCGTGATGGCAATTTGGCTCGGAGTTATGTTGGGCAACTATCTATTAAATAAAGTAGCCAATGCAGAACCAGATACAACTAATATAACAACAGATACAAATGAAAATGTCACACCGGAGAGTCTCTCGACAGAGCCGGTTTCTGCAGATTATCTTGCTGAAGATGGCACTACTTCCTCAACCTTGTATCGTGTTAGAGTAGGTAAGTACTCAGGGTTATCAGTTGCCAAAAAAGCTGAAACGGAGCTGCGGGAACTAGGTCTTGATACCTATGTAATAGGTTCTGGAAATGGTCCCTACTATGTACAGGTCGGTGCCTTTAGAGGCAAAAGCAATGCGGATAGACTAGCGGAGGAGTTAAAAGCCAAAGGTTATGATGTTTACATTATGCAGTGAAATTCCTGCTTTATAAGCTGGCCCCTGTTTTTTAAGAAAACCCCTGCTTTTTTGAGCAGGGGTTTTCCTTTAATTTAGAGAAAACTACTCCTAAGAGAAAGATATTAACAATAGTTGTTAGCTTGTTTTAATAAATTATGAATGGTAAACTGAAATGAGGAAAGTAACATGGGACTAATATTAGCATCTCAGTCGCCAAGAAGACGAAAGCTTCTTGATTTACTCCAAATTGATTACCGAGTTAAACCAGCTGTTATCGATGAAGCAATTACAATTACAGAACCAGAAGTTCTCGTGAAAACACTGGCTTTAAACAAAGCTTGTAAAGTAGCAAAGACTTACCCTGAAGATTATATACTTGCTGCCGATACGGTAGTATGTCTGAGAGAAAAAATCTTAGGAAAGCCCAAAAACGCTGAGGAAGCTTATGCTTCTTTGAGCCTGCTTAGCGGTAAAACTCATCAGGTCTTAACCGGAGTCGCCCTTATAGGACTTAAAGCCGATTTCAAAAAGGTCATTACCGTTATGACCGAAGTGGATTTTCGAGAAATAAGGCCTGGGGAGATTGATTATTATATTAAGACCAAAGAGCCATTTGATAAAGCAGGTGGCTATGGTATCCAGGGTTTTGCAGGCGTTTTTGTAACAGCTATAAGAGGTTCCTACCACAACGTAGTTGGCTTACCCTTGGCACAAACAGCAAAGCTTTTGGGAGAGGCCGGACTATATTCTATGTGGTAGGAGGAAAGCTATGTGGCGTATTAAAGAGTTACCCCAAAATGAAAGACCCAGGGAAAAACTGGCTAGATGGGGTGCCAAATCCCTTTCTAACCAGGAACTATTAGCTATTTTATTGGGAAGCGGTTATGCAGGTGTTTCAGCCATTGCTTTGGCAGACAAGCTTTTATGTAAAGCGGGGGGTTTAAGAGGACTTAAAGATATTTCTCTAGCTGAGCTGCAAGAAATAAGAGGCATTGGAGAGGCAAAAGCTATTATGCTGATGGCCTTAATTGAAATGTCGCAGAGGCTAAACACTTTGGAACCTCAGTATATGGCCAGTCTTCAATCGCCCAAAGAGGTTTATGATCTTTTAGCAGCTTCCATGAAGGATTTAGATCGTGAGCATTTTATAGCACTGCTTTTAGACAATAGGCACAGACTTTTAGAGATTGAAACCGTATCAATCGGTAGCCTCGATGCTTCGATAGTACATCCAAGAGAACTTTTTAAAAGTTGTGTGCGTCGCAGTGCGGCAGGTATTATTATTGTTCATAACCATCCCAGTGGTGATTCTAGACCATCTTTAGAGGATAAACTAGTAACACAAAGATTGCTTGAAGGCGGAAAATTACTTGGCATTAGTATTCTTGATCATGTTATTATCGCAAGCGACTCTTTTTATAGTATGCAAGAACACGGTCTGCTAGGTTAGAAAGGGGCATAGACACAGATGGCATTTGGATTATATAAAGATATGGGTATAGATTTGGGAACAGCAAACACTTTGGTATATATAAAAGGTAAGGGTATTGTTCTTAGAGAGCCGTCGGTGGTGGCTTTAGATAAAAATACCAATGAAGTCTTGGCTGTGGGCAGTGAAGCTAATCGCATGGTTGGACGCACCCCAGCAAATATCATTGCTGTGCGCCCACTTAAAGAGGGCGTTATTGCTGATTTAGAAGTGGCCGAAAAAATGCTGAGGCATTATATTACCTTAGTTTTGAAACAAAATATATTTGTTAGAGCCCGAGTATTGGTAGCGGTGCCAAGTGGCGTTACTGAGGTTGAAAAGCGTGCTGTGGTTGATGCAGCTAAACAGGCCGGGGCTAAAGAAGCCAAATTGATTGTTGAACCCATGGCGGCAGCTATTGGGGCAGGGCTACCCGTACAGGAAGCACGTGGCAGCATGATTGTAGATATCGGTGGCGGCACTACGGAAGTGGCGATTATTTCTCTTGGCGGCATGGTTACCCACCAGTCAAGGCGTTCAGCCGGTGATGAAATGGATCTGTCTATCGTTCAGTATATACGTCGCACCTATAGCTTGTTAATAGGCACTCCTTCCGCGGAAAAGGTAAAAATCGAGATTGGAGCAGCTTACCTAGAACCGGAAGAGATGGACAAGACCATGGAAATCAGAGGTAGAGATCTGGTAACAGGCCTACCAAACACAGTGACAATTTCAGCCAGAGAAATTCAAGGAGCTTTGCGTGAATCTGTACAAAACATTGTCGATGCGGTACGCATGACTCTGGAGACTACCCCAGCTGAGCTGGCAGCAGATATTATGGTAAATGGTATTGTCCTTGCAGGTGGTAGTTCGCTTCTTAAGGGTCTAGATAAGCTACTGGCTAAAGAAACAGGTATGCCAGTCTATTTGGCCGCAGAACCTCTTAATTGTATTGCCATCGGGGCAGGCAAGGCTTTAGAACATTATGATCTTCTAGAACGTGTTGTCTCTCATTAATAAGAATTGAGGGAGGGGAGCGGCTAGCTGGCCGCATTACATATGTCAAAGAAATTACAGCTTCTGCTCTCCATTGTAGTGGGGGTTTTGTTGCTTGTTGTAATTTTCATTACGGCCGTACCAAAAAGACAACTAAGTGGTATAGAAAAGCTATACCGCGAACTGGTCTCTCCAATTCATAAAGGACTTGCAATTGTAAGCGGCGGTATAGTAGATACAGTTAATTATTTTAAAGAGTTGAAAAATGCAGCCACCGAAGTAGAAAAACTACGGGATGAGCTAACTAAAATCCAACTTGAATTAGAGAAAGCCAAAGAAATTGCTCTGGAAAATCAGCGTTTGCAAGAATTAGTCGGATTTAAAAAACAGGCTGAGTATGAACTGATGCCGACAAGAGTAATTGGCAGAGATCCCAGGGCTTGGCTAAAGACAATAGTGATTGATAAAGGGCAAAACCATAAGGTAACTCCAGGTACTCCGATAGTCACCTATTCAGGTATTGTGGGTTATGTTACCACTACTACCAAAAGTACCTCTCAAGTTACACTTTTAGTTGATCCCAAAACCACCCTTGGAGGCATTGTCCAGCGTACCAGAGACTATGTGGTAATCGACAATGCCAATCCTAAGGGCCAGCTAAAGGTGACTCCTCTTTATCAAAAAGAAGATAATAATCAAGCTACCTCCACCCTAGTTGATTTTCAAATAGGTGATCTGGTAGTTACCTCGGGATTTGGGGGTATTTACCCCAAAGGAATTACTATCGGTACCATAACCTCCATCAAACAGGGGACTGAAGGGTTAGTAGGAACATTATCCCCGGCAGTAGATTTTCGGCGTTTAGAAGAAGTTTTTATTCTCTTTGAACAAAATAACCTTAACGAGGAGGGAAGGGAAAACCCCGCCTCAGAATGAGAAAATGGCATTATTTACTACTTACTTTTTTCTTGGCCGCGGTGGAAATTGCCTTTTTGCCTCTTATTACGGTTAGAGTTCCGGCACTAGTTTTGCTAGCAACAGTCTTAAGTGGTCTTAAGGTTAGTTCTCGTTTTGGTTTCTTAACAGGTATTGTTGGCGGTTTGGCTCTCGATCTTTTTTCGGGTTTTGCTATACCGCAAATGACAATTTGTTATGGAATTATTGGCTTATTGGCCGGTTTAATTTCCGTCCAAATGTTTGATTTAGGCTTTGTTACTTATCTTCTGGCAACTTTAGTGGCCACAGTGTTTACAAATTTACTGGCCACCTTTTTTTCATTGGCTTTTAACTACCTGGGTTGGCATTTTAGTTTAAATTTAACTGAGTTAGGTCAGTCAATAGCCGTTAACCTAGTTATCGGTCTATTATTTTACTTTTTATTTCTTCAAGTGATGCCCAAAGAGGACTAGAGGGGGATAGAGAATGAGGAATTTTGATTTGCAAGAGTTAACTATCTACCCCAAAAGAACTAAAGCACTTATCTGGTTTTTTGCGGCTGTTTTTGTGATACTTTTAATGCGGCTTTGGTATTTGCAAATTATTGAGGGCGAAAACTATAGCGAGGAGGCAATTAACCAAAGAACCCGCGTAGTATCAGTCTTTGCACCAAGGGGGGCTATCTATGACCGCAATGGTATACCTCTTGTTACTAACCGCCTTGCTTTTACCATAAGTGTTTTACCCGATGTAGCTAAAGAGCTAAGGCAGTCTCCCGCTGAGATTAAGCTTTTAGCTCAGATTTTAGAAAAAAGCGAAGAGGATATTATTAAAGCTCTTTCACCTGCTCGCAAGGATCGCTTAGGCTATGAACCCTTTAGACTGCTAGAAGATGCCGATGCTAAAAAAGCCATGTCTATCTATGAACAAAATTGGAGATTACCGGGGGTTATTGTGGAGAAAGTACCGATTCGCCATTATGTTTACAATAGTCTGGCCGCCCATGTCCTAGGCCATGTTGGCATGATCAGTATCGATGAGCTTAAAAGTTGGTCTGAACTAGGCTATGGTGCCAATCATAAAGTGGGTAAATATGGTCTGGAAAGGTATTATGAATTTGAATTAAAGGGTCAAGATGGGGCAGTTGAAATAGAGATCGATGCCAAGCAGATGCCAGTAAGAGAACTTGGCCGGAAAGAGCCGGTAAGAGGTCATGATCTGCTCCTTTGTTTAGACTATCGTTTGCAGGCTATTGTGGAAAGAGTGATTGAGGAGAAGGCCAAAGCTTTAGAAGCAGCTAATGGGGAGATGGCGGGAGCGGCAGTAGTGGCTCTTGATCCTAGAAACGGCGGAGTTTTAGCCTTGTTTAGTTACCCGGATTTTAATCCAAATACCTACAGTCAAGACTTTTTCGAGATAGGTAAAGACAAGCGCTCTCCCCTTTTAAACCGCGTCCTGCGAGGCACTTATCCTCCTGGTTCGTCATTTAAACCGGTCACCCTAGCAGCTGCGTTTAACGAAGGTCTGGTGAGCGAAAGCTCATACTTTTATGACGCTCCTTACCCCTTTGGGGGGGGAGGGTGGGATCCGGAATCCAAAAAGCGTTGCAAATACGGACCACATGGTAAATTGGATTTACTTACTGGGTTACAGTATTCGTGTAATATTCCTTTTTATAAGATGGGTAAAGACTTAGGAATAGATAAACTTTCAGAGTATGCCAGAATGTTTGGTTTTGGAGAAACAACCGGGATCGATCTCTACCCCAACGAGTTTGTCGGTTTAATACCGGATAGACAGTGGAAAAAAAGCAATTTTAAAAAGGCTGATGATAAGATCTGGTATCCTATTGAAACCCTAGATGTGGCTATTGGTCAAGGTGCTACTAAAGTAACACCGCTGCAAATGGCTTTATTTTATAGTGCCATCGCCAATGGGGGCACTGTCTATCAGCCCTACTTGGTAAAAGCAATACTAGATAACAAAGGAGAGGTTTTAAGGGAGTTTAAGCCGATTATAAAAAGAGAGATACAGTTAGATCCCAAGACTATTAAAACAGTTCAAACAGGCTTAAGAAAAGTTGCCTTAGAAGGAGGTACTGCCGGCAGGGCTTTTGCGGGTTTTCCACTAGATGCTGCAGGCAAAACAGGTAGTGCCGAGGTGCCCGGCAAAGAAAGCCATGCTTGGTTTATTGGTTATGCCCCTTTTGATAACCCCGAACTAGTGCTGGTGGTCTTGGTTGAAAACGGGGGTACCGGTGGTGGAGTGGCTGCTCCCTTGGCACGCAAAATCATGGAGGAATACTTTTTCGAAACTCTAAAAGACAGTAACTAAAACCGCTCGAGGCTTTACTAATCGAGCGGTTTATTGATCAAGGTCAATAAACTTAAATTCAAAGTCTTTAGTTAAGGCTGCCAATCTTTGGCAGGAAAAGAACATAATTTCTAGAAATGCTCAAAGGATAAGTTTTTAGGAAAGAGTGATCTCATGCCAGCAAACCAACTTCGAATTAGAGGCAGCAAAAATGGTATTATTATTCAGTTCGAAGAGGGAGAGATAACACAGGCTGTAGTACTTCTTGAGGACAAGCTCAAAGCAAATCCTGAATTTTTTCTGGGTACGGAAGCTATCTTAGTATTTCCGGCAGAAATTAATCTTGATGAGGATTTGTTACTAAGGATAGTCCAAATACTTAGCCTAGGGAAAGTTAAACTACGAGAGATTAGACGCGAAAGTGGCCCTGATTTATTAAAAGCAGAAACTGATAAAGCAATCGCGGATGTAAGTAATGAAAGAAGACTATTCTGGGTGGAAAGGCGATTAAGATCGGGTGATAAAATTTCTGTAGATGGTGATCTGGTTTTAATCGGTGATGTTAATCCCGGGGCAGAAATTTCCGCCAAGGGTAATATTCTTGTGTGGGGGAGCTTGCTAGGTGTGGCGCATGCCGGCCGTGAAGGTGATGATAAAGCCAGAATAATGGCTTTAAGACTTAAAGCTACTCAACTTAGAATTGCAGGCCATATTTCACGAGCACCGGATGAATCACTAGAACCTCAAGGACCGGAAGTGGCAAGAGTTGGTATGGATGGTATTTTAATTGAAACCTGGGAAAAAGTAGCCAAAGAAGACCCCCAACCCTTTTGGCGTCGTCTGATACACGGCAGGGAGGTTTGATTGATGAGTGGTAAGTCGATTGTAATTACATCAGGCAAAGGTGGAGTTGGAAAAACTACCACCACAGCCAACTTAGGAGCAGCGTTGGCCCTGGAAGGTAATAGTGTTGTCCTTTTAGATGCTGATATTGGTCTTAGAAATCTTGATGTTGTCATGGGACTTGAAAACCGTATTGTTTATGATTTGATTAATGTGGTTGAGGAAGTTTGCACTTTTCGCAAAGCTTTGATTAAGGACAAGCGTATTGAAGGATTATATCTGATGCCAGCTGCTCAAACTAAGGATAAAGATGCGGTAAAACCAGAGCAGATGAAAAAGCTTATCGAAGATATCAAAGCTGAGTTTGATTATGTATTAATCGATTGCCCGGCAGGAATTGAACAAGGTTTTTTAAATGCCATTAGCGGTGCTGATGAGGCAGTTATTGTGGTAACGCCGGAGATTTCATCTGTTAGAGATGCTGATCGGGTAGTTGGACTCCTTGACAAAAAAGGCAATATTCCTTTAAGTAATATGCATATGCTGGTCAATCGCATTCGCATGGATATGGTAAGAAAAAAAGAAATGTTGGATGTTCCAGATATTGAGGAGCTGCTTCAGATAGATGTCCTTGGTGTAGTACCAGATGATGAATCCGTCATTGTTTCAACAAACAAGGGAGAACCAATTGTTCTGTCTAACAAAAATAGCGTTGCCCAAGCATATCGTGATGCCGCCGGGAGGCTTCTTGGCAGAGAGATTCCTTTTGATGACAAACATCAAAATGGATTTGTAGGTGCTGTATTGCGGTTTTTTGGGCTTGCAGAATAGGGAGCTGGTGGTATGTTTGATTTAAGAAAGCTGTTTGGCTTGGATATAGGCAGTAAAAATACTGCCAAAGAGAGGTTGCGTCTTGTTCTAATCCATGACCGGGCCACTGTTTCCCAACAGACAATCGAAGCTATGAAGCGCGATTTAATCGAAGTAATCTCACATTATCTTGAAATTGACACCGATGAACTAGAGTTTAAGATGGAGTCTCAAGACGAAAAGGTGGCTTTAGTAGCAAATATACCCATTATCGATGGCAAGAAGGGTATTAAGGGGGCTTAACAGAAGCCCTCTTTTGAGGAGGGCTAATAATGCTAACCGACAGATATCTACATAATCTAAACTGGTCTATTGTTATAGTTACCTTAATACTAATTGCAGCTGGTCTGGTTTTTATATACAGTTCAACTTATGCTTCGCAGTCAGTTAATCTCGGTCAAGAACCTACAAGCTATCTTAAAAAGCAGTTATTATTTGTGGTTTTAGGATTAATAGCCGGAATAATAACAGCTTTGATGGACTATAAAGATTTTGGCCGCTTTGCCTGGATAATGTATTTTGCAGTCCTCTTACTGCTTATAGCAGTGCCCTTTATCGGCAAAGAAGTAAATGGTTCTAAACGCTGGCTTAATATCGGTACCTTTTCTATCCAACCATCCGAATTAGCTAAACTCGCTGTGATTTTAGCTTTAGCACGTTTTTTTGCCAATAAAAAACCTCCCTTTACTTGGCTTGAGATCACCCAGGCACTTTTAATCGTAGCTGCACCTACACTGTTGATAATGAAACAACCGGATTTGGGAACCGGAATGGTTTTTTTAATCTTAATATTTGGCATGTTTTTTCTGGCAGGTCTAAAGCTAAAAGTTTTAGGGGGAGCCGTTGTTTTAGGTTTAATAGCAGCACCCCTGCTTTATACATTTAAATTAAAGGGTTATCAAAAGAACCGCATCAGGGTTTTTTTGGATCCTACTTTTGATGTTTACGGTGCAGGTTATAATGTTAGGCAGTCTAAGATTGCTATTGGTTCCGGGCGTCTTTGGGGGAAAGGTTTATTTAACAGTAGTCAAAGCCAACTTAGCTGGCTACCGGAACATCACACCGACTATATCTTTGCTGTAATAGGTGAAGAACTAGGTTTAATTGGTTCAGCAGCGGTTTTAGGTCTCTATTTTTATCTTATTTATCAAGGAGTTAAAATAACTCTTGAGGCCAGAGATCGTTTTGGAGCGCTTCTTGCAGGCGGTATAACCATATTTTTCTTTTCCCATGTACTGATTAATATTGGCGGAGCAGTTGGCCTGATGCCATCTACGGGACTGCCGCTGCCATTTATCAGTTACGGTGTTAATAACCTTCTGGTAAATATGCTTGCTGTTGGTCTATTGCTATCAATTGGTATGAGACAAAAGAAGCTAAACTTCTAAGGCGCTTAATCTTGGCCAAGCTGGAGTTTGCCAGCCTTGGCCTTTTAATTGGAAAGGAGCAAAATAATTTGCTAACATATCAGGATCTTTTGGAAAAACATCTAAGTAGGATCGAAAAACCAGGCCGATATCTGGGGACTGAGTTAAACTCTGTGCATAAAGAAAATCCTCTCGTACATGTAGCTTTAGCTTTTCCTGATGTCTACGAAGTAGGAATGAGCCATTTTGGCCTGAAGATTCTTTATCATATAGCCAACAAGCATCCCGAATTCTATGCCGAAAGAGTCTTTGCTCCCTGGCCTGATATGGAAAAGATCATGCTGGAAGAACAGGTGGAGCTATTGACTCTTGAAAGTTCAACTCCGATAAAAAATCTAGATCTAGTCGGTTTTACCCTCCAGTATGAGCTTAGTTATACCAATATACTGCATATGCTAAGATTAGCTGGGATCAATATCTGGGCCAAAAACCGCAATGAAGGGCCGCTCATAATAGCCGGAGGTCCTTGCGCTTTTAATCCAGAACCCTTAGCACCCTTTTTCGATGCTATCGTTTTGGGGGATGGCGAAGAGGTATTTTTGCAGATCCTAAAGATCCTGGCCCAAGAAAAAAACCGCACTAAACGTCTGGCCTTAATAGGTCAATTAGATGGTGTCTACCTTCCGGATCAATTTAAGATTTCTTATCAGGCTGATGGAACCATCGAAAGTATTAGTCCGGAGAGGAAAATTAAAAAGGCCGTGGTAGCTGATTTAGACCAAGCTGACTACCCGGAAAAACCAATAGTTCCTTTTATTCAAACAGTTCATGATAGGGTAAATGTCGAGGTATTTCGCGGCTGTTTAAGAGGCTGCCGTTTCTGTCAGGCCGGTATGATCTATAGGCCTACCAGAGAGCGGACGGATACGGAAATTAAACGTTTGATTCTGGAAACGTTAAAAAACACCGGGTATGAAGAGGTTTCTCTGACATCGTTATCAACTGCTGACTATACTAAGCTTTCCTGTTTAGTTCCGGATTTAATGACCGTTTTAGAACCAAAAAAAGTTTCCCTCTCACTACCTTCTCTTAGGATAGACAGTTTCTCTGTTGATCTGGCCAAAGAGATAGAAAAGGTAAAAAAGACCGGGTTAACCTTTGCCCCTGAAGCCGGCTCTCAGCGGATGCGTGATCTGATTAATAAAAATGTTACGGAAGAAGACCTGTTAAAAACAGCGGATGCTGCTTTTGCCAATGGTTGGACTCATATTAAGCTTTACTTTATGATTGGTCTGCCTACTGAAACCGACGCTGATGTGTTAGCTATAGCCGAGCTGGCCAAAAAAGTACGGGAGGTAGGCCGTCGATATACTAAAAAAGTTACCGTTACAGTCTCTACTTCTTCACTGGTACCAAAAAGCCACACTCCCTTTCAGTGGGTCGGTCAAAATGAACGCGAGGAGCTTAAAAGAAAACAGTTTCTAATTAAAGATGCTCTTAAAGGTCCGGGGCTCCAATTCAACTGGCACAACCCCGAAGGCTCTTACCTGGAAGCGGTTTTAGCAAGAGGCGATAGACGCTTAGCCCCTGTTTTAGCCTACGCGGAAGAAAACGGTGCTTACTTTGACAGTTGGCATGAGTATTTTAAGCCTGAGATTTGGGCCGAAGCTTTTGCTGCTTGTAATATTGATCCGGACTTTTATGCTTTAAGAGAAAGAACAAAAACTGAGATACTGCCCTGGGATCATCTGGATTCCGGGGTCAAAAAGAGCTTTTTATGGCAGGAGTGGGAAAAAGCCTTAAGTGAAAAAACCACCGGTGATTGCCGCGAGATTGGATGCATAGGTTGTGGTGTTTGTCCCGATTTAAATGTAAAAACCATCTTAAGAGGTGAGAGAACTTGATCGCTGGCTTAAAATTCGGTAAAGATATTCGTGTGGCTTATATCTCACATCTGGATGTAATTCGAGTCTTTGAACGAGCTCTAAGAAGAGCCAATCTTCCCCTTAGCTTTAGCCAAGGTTTTAGCCCCAAACCAAAGTTAGTCTTTGCTCAGGCTCTCCCTCTAGGCATTACCAGCTCGGGCGAGTATCTGGATATCCATTTGGAAGAAGAAATTAAGCCCCTTAAATTGCTTTTAAAATTAGCCGAGATTATGCCGCCAGGGTTTGATCTTTATGAGGTTGTAGCGTTACCAGAAGGTATTAAACCTGTAATGGCAGTAATAACTCATGCAAGCTACCTCATTTATACCTCCGAGCCCGAGATTTTTTTGCATGCTGAAAAAATGAAAAGCCTACCCTATATTAATAAAAAAGGCGGTAAAACCAAAGAGGTTGATCTAAAACCGTTAATAAAAAGCATTGAACTTATTGATGGGGGTGTAAGAGTTGTGTCTCAAGCCGGCAGTAAGGCCAATTTAAGGCCGGATGCCCTGCTTTGTGCCTTAGGGGTAAAAAAACCACTTAGAATTCACCGTGAAGATTTATATTTGGAAAGAGATGGTCAGTTAATCTCGCCACTTAAGCGTAATTAGGAGGTGAAAAAGTGGGCAAGAAGGTTTTGCTTAGTGTAGGTTTTAAGGAAAAAAGAGTGGCTGTTTTAGAGGAGGATAAACTAGTTGAGCTGCGTTGTGAACGATTCTTAGATAAAGACGCAGCCTTTGGCAATATTTATAAAGGTAAGGTGGCAAATGTTCTTCCCGGTATGGATGCTGCTTTTGTTAATATTGGCACTGAGAAAAACGCCTTTATCCATGCCTGTGATCTGAAACAAGAATCTTGTGAAAAACAAAAAATTCAAAAACTGGTTCACCCGGGTGAGAATTTACTGGTGCAAATAAAAAAAGAAGCCACAGGTACCAAAGGGGCTAGGGTTACCACTCAGCTCACTGTCCCAGGCCATTACCTGGTATTGATGCCCTTATGCAAAGGAATTGGAATTTCGAGGCGTATTGAAGACGAAAACGAAAGAGACAGACTAAAACTTATTGCCGAAGAGATAAAACCCGCGCATATGGGACTGATAATAAGGACCGCGGCCCTTGGAGTAATGCCGGAAGAATTAAAAAACGATCTCGATTATCTCCTTCAACTCTGGAGTCAGATAGAAAAGAAAGCCCTTCGGGCCAAAGCTCCGGCAATTCTTTACTCAGACAGTGATCTCACCTATAGACTGGTGCGTAACCTCCTAGTAGATGATCTTGATAAGATAATAGTAGATTCGCAAAAAGAAGCCGAAAAACTTCGAGAAGCACTGCAGGAGATCGATCCCAAAGCAGTTTCTAAGGTGAGTTATTATAGTGATATAGAGCCTCTTTTTCAAGCCTATGGTATTGAACACCAGATTGAAAAGTCCCTTAGGAGAAAGATCTGGCTGGATTGCGGCGGCTTTTTAATTTTTGACCAAACCGAGGCCCTTTTGATTATCGATGTCAATACCGGTAAATTTACAGGTAAAGACTCACTGCAAAGTACGGTTTTAAGAACCAATCTGGATGCAGCAGAAGAGATTGCCAGGCAATTAAGGTTAAGAAATACCGGCGGTATTATCATTATTGATTTTATCGATATGGAAGATCCTAAAGATAAGGAGCAAGTCAGGCAAAGATTAGAGGAGTGCTTAAAAAAAGATCGTGTACGTACCAATATCTTAGGCTTTACTTCTCTTGGCCTTTTAGAACTTACCAGACAGAAGTCTTCTCATGATTTGAGTTCCATTATGCAAAAGACTTGCCCTGAGTGCGGAGGCCTAGGCAAAGTTTATGATGAAGAAACATTAGCTTTGCGTTTAATCAGAGACCTTAAAAGCACGGCTATAAAAAGCACCGTCAGTTCATTTAGGGTAAAAGCCCATCCTTTAGTAATAGCGAAGTTAAAAGAAATGACAGGTGATGATTTCACCGATATTAAAGAAGAACTTAAAAGCGATTTAATTCTGGAAAAGCAACCTGATAAAAAGCTGTGGGAATACGATATTTTTGAAGAATAAGTATCGCAATTTGCGGTGATTTTATCATGGCTTAGAGGAGCTATTTGAAAATAAAACCAGAGCTAAAAAATAGAGATCAATAAAACAAATAAGGTGGATTTTATAATTAAGTTAGCCACTTAAGATAAAAAAACGCCATGTGAATTTCATGTTATATTGAAGTTACCTAAACTATCAATAGACAAGGATGAATTCACATGACGCAAATTAAGGATAACACAAATTCACGCAA
>JAHDNZ010000014.1 GCA_018435125.1 Bacillota bacterium
GGAAAAACTTGTAACTCATATGACAAATCTCAGAAGAAGCGCCACAACAATAGGAGACTACCGCTTGTACCTGAGTGAATTCCTGCAACATCTTGAGAATGCTGGCGTACACCACCTGAGTGAAATAGCGGAACATCATATTGTATCTTTTGTTCTTGCCCACCCTACAAACAAGGTAAATATCGTATCCGCTTTGCGCGTTCTATTCCGCTTCTGGAAAGAGGAACACATACTGGTTAAGGATTTTAGTAAGTTCTTTGAAACATTCAGAGTTCGTAAAACAGAGCGTCTTCCTTCTTTTTATACAGCTATTGAGGTGATGCAAGTTGAGCACTCCATTTCCAGAAGCAGTCGTGTGGGGAAGCGAAACTACGCCATGGTATTGCTGGCTTCCAGACTTGGACTTCGAGCTTCGGATATCGCCAAACTTCAGCTTGAGGACGTTGATTGGGATGAAAACCACATCACCATCAAGATGCAGAAAACACAGAAGGAGATCCGGTTGCCGCTTCTCGCTGAAGTGGGAAATGCCCTAATTGATTACCTCAAAAACGGGCGACCAGCATCGTCGTTAAAGTGTGTTTTTTTGTCTAGCCGAGCTCCATATGTTGGAGCCACAAAGGCGTGTGTATGTGCTGCAATCAATACTATCATCACAAACTCAGGTGTAGACGTAAATTTAAAACATCATGGTCCCCATTCTTTACGTCATTCACTTGCAAGTGCAATGATGCAGCAAGGAGCATCACTACCGACAATATCAGAGGCACTGGGACACAAGCATACAGACACGACAATGGTATATTTAAAGGTAGACATCCAGTCATTGTTGAAATGCGCCTTGCCAGTACCGATGGTCTATGATGGCTTTTATTCACAAAGAGGAGGAGCGTTCTATGTGTGAGCAGTTCAAAGGAGCATACTTGCTCCATATATGCGCAACCTCCTTGAGATGAAAGTATCTGCAGGTATCAGTGGACATCGAATGAAATGGATACTGAAAGAGTTCGATGATTTTGCTGAAGCGACAAATCTTGCCGATCCACATATTACATCAGCGTTCATTGCTTCCTGGCATAAAACCCGTAAAGCAGATGGTGAACGGACAATGTATGCAAAATACTCTGTTTGGCATCAACTTACAATCTTGATGTCGAGAACCGGATGTCTATGCTTTATTCCAAAACTTCCCAAGATGCCACAGGCAGGCTTTACTCCATACATTTTTACGAAAGAACAAATCAAGAATATCTTTGATGCTTGTGACCGATATCGCCTGTATGATGTCAGAATGGGTACTTCATTGTTTGCCATGCCTGCAATCCTTAGATTGTTATATAGTACTGGAGCGCGAATCTCCGAGGCCCTTTCGATACTGAATGAAGATGTTCATTTGGACGAGCATTATATACATCTGCATAAAACGAAAAATGGGACAAAACGTATCATCCCGGTATGTGAATCACTATCCTCCGTTTTTACAGAATATATTGCTAATCGCAATAAGATGCCTGTCCCGGATATGGGCTCTTCGAAGCATCGTTTCTTTACGAAACCAGATGGAACAGTTATACGCGCTTGCTCTGTTTATCAACATCTCAGGAAACTGCTTGTGACGTGTGGAATTCCATATATCGGGAACCATCATGGGCCAAGAGTACATGACCTCAGGCATACCTTCGCGGTACATTCTCTTGTTCAAATGGGCCGAGGTGGAACGGATCTTTATACTGGCCTGCCATTATTGTCCACTAGCCTTGGCCATCACTCATTGAAGGCAACAGAACAATACGTCCGGTTGACCTTTGCCATGTATCCGGAACTGGAGCAACAATGTTCCGCCATAAATGCTTTTGTTTACCCCAAAGTATGTCTGGCCTATGACGACAACGACAGACTTTGCTAAGCACCTTAGCCGCTTTCTTACAGAGTACCTGCCACACGAGAGAAACATGAGCAACAACACATTATCTTCATATAGAGACACCTTTGTTCAGTACATAGACTTCATGAAGAATGAAAAGAACATACCGATAGACCGCTTGTCATTAAAACATCTGACAAGGGATAATGCCCTGCACTTTATGAAGTGGATACTCGATAACAGGGGCTGTTCTCCGGCAACCCGAAACTACAGGCTCGCTGCTATACACTCTTTTGTATCATACCTGCAATATGGAGTTATTGACAACGCGGAGGAATGGCAGAAAGTATTATCCATAAAAGCTATGCGCTCAGAATCAAAGGCTTTGACATATCTATCCACAGAGGGAATAAGACTTCTTCTAGCTCAGCCTGACACCACGACCAGTCAAGGTCGTAGGCACTTGGCAATATTATCTCTCATGTATGACACAGGAGCCAGAGTACAAGAGATTGCCGACCTTACTGTGGAGTCCGTCAGAATCGATTATGAGCCATACTCAATACGACTCTTTGGTAAGGGTAGAAAATCCCGTATTGTTCCAATGGTCAAGGAACAAACTGAAATCTTGAAGCAGTATATGGCAGAAAACGGCCTGAACGATAGTAAAATGTACGCTTCTCCTTTGTTCTTCAACAACAGACACGAGAAACTCACGCGTGAAGGAATCTCGTACATTCTTAAAACATATGCCGACCTGGCGAGGAAGGAATCTCCGGAGTTAATCCCGCAAAAAATCAGTTGCCACTCATTGAGGCACAGTAAGGCCATGCATCTTATTCAATCAGGCGTTAACCTTGTATATATTAGGGATATACTTGGGCATGTATCAATACAAACAACTGACATTTATGCAAGAGCAGACTCAAAAGCAAAACGTGAGGCATTGGAAAAGGCTTACACGAATCTTAATCCGAGCACTCCTTCAAATAGGGAGTGGGAACGTAACAAAAACCTACGCGAATGGTTGAAAGGCCTCAATTGATATTATCTTTATGCAAAGTTGAAATGAGAAGTGCTGTTGATAACATGTTGATAATCAGACGTAGTCTTGCTTCGACTTTGCATAATGATATGCTTGTCATAAAAGAAAAGCTCAATCTTCCATCGGTCTCTGTAAAGTTCGGCTATTGTGATGGCCTCAAGAGTGAAATCATTAGTCATAAAGTTATACAGAGTACCATCAGAGAAATCCTCGTAGGTAACGATACGGAGTGTCTCAGGATATTTCTTTGAAGTGTAGAACCCGTCAAGAGAAATGAGCTTATCTTCAAGCACTCCAGTGTTTTTATCAACTTCAAAGTGCTCTACAACGGTATGACTGAGATTGTCTTTCGCTCTTGTGACAAAAAAGGCATTCTGGGTAGTGATCTTCTGATAAAGCCTTTTGAAATCAGTATAGCCTTTATCCATAATGTAGTAAGAACCAGGTTCTATTGGCATCGTATCCAATATGTTCACATCATGTACGGAACCAGTCGTTATATTTATGTAGATAGGAATGGAGCCTCTTAAATCCAACAGAGTATGCATCTTCACAGCTCCTTTAGCCTTGCGAAACTTGGCCCAGGGGAACATACTCAGACAAAGATCTATGGTAGTGCTGTCAAGAGCATAAACCATGTTATCCATGTCAAGTCTGAATTCGGGATCATCAAAAGACAACGGCCTGGCTCTGCGAATGAGACATTGAGCATAGTCAGCATAGATGCGCCAGTCACGACTTTCATTAGCATCAGCCAATGTAGATTTTGGAATTGGTTTGTTTATTCCGGAATGATAAAGCTTGTCCGAAAAAGCTACAAGACAGTTTTCGATATCCCTGAGACTCTCGCGAGAGGTTAATTGAGCAAAACTCATCGTCAGGAACTGCTCTCTGCAAGAGAGTTTCCTTACTCTGTGGTTTCCGCGGTAACGGTCGACACATTTGTTGAAGTAGTACTCTGACCCAAACATCATAAGTTGTGCAAAAACTGTCTTGCCTGAATGCATACACTGAGTTTTTTGAGAAAAACCAAATGTATGAATTGAAATCGGCTAAATGATTTTAACGTTATATTTAATTATATATAAACAAATTACAAACTTTTAACTCGTCCTTAACCGGACACTAATGAAAAAGTATCTCTATTAATATAAGTTTACAACTTAGTGGTTAACATGTCAATAACCTAATAAAAAGTTTCGGTAAAAACAGAGTTAATGTAAATTAAATCAGAGAGTTATATTTTAAAAGTTTCGCTACCCGGCATTCAACTCCTGCTATTTGTTCCCATTTTACGTTTGATTTTGGATACGCTGGAACGGATATTATCTGTTGTAGCGCTCACTCCTGTGGAGAGGAGTGTTGCCGAGGCCTGCAGCTGTTGCGGCATGCCAAAGAGATGCACCAGCGGCGCCAGCCCGTAAAGACCCAGGTCTCGTGGTCGGTTTGTTGAACGTTTTAACAGGTAATATCGTTTTAGCAAATACAGAATCAACAGAAAATGAAAGAAAAATTGCAGATATTATTTTTTAACGCGAAACTTTTAATTTGTAACTTGTTGATTTAAATTGCATTAACCATCATTTTACCGAAACTTTTCCCCCTGCTATTGATTATATGTAATTAAATAATAATATTGCAAAAAGTTAGTTATGAAAACGTTACTTATTTTCATATGCTTGTTGTTTCCACTATACCTTCAAGGTCAGACCAACATGTTGAATACAAAGAAGGGACTAATGATAAACGACGATGTTTATTATGGTTCAGACAGCCTGGATAAAATGCGCTTAGCAGTCTATTACAAATGCACATTTGAGTGTGACACGGTTAATCATGAAAAAACGGAGTATGATGCGATCCTGCAAGTGGGTAAAACAGTGTCAAAATTTCAAACCTATAGTTACTATCTTCTAGATTCATTGATGTCCGTCTCTAATTCCCGGGCCTCCAGGTTTTATAATGAACCCTTGTTTAAACAGATCGATCCGGTAATTTTCTTTGATTCCTATTACCTGAATTACCCTGAAGGTGAACTCACATTTACAGGCAGACTTGCTGTAGAGAATTTTAAGTATTCCGAAAAAATGCCAAAGATAGAGTGGCAGATATGCGATAGTATCAGCACTATTTCCGGATATAATGCACAAATGGCAACTTGTCATTTTAGGGGAAGAAATTATGTTGCCTGGTTTACTACTGAGATTCCGGTTCCGTTAGGCCCCTGGAAATTTTCGGGACTACCCGGATTGATTATTTCCGTTTATGACACAAAAGAGCGGTACTCCTTTAAAATAATAAACACAGCAAGGGTAGAGCGGATTATTGGCATACCAAAATATCTTTTTATAACAACAAATCGTAAAAAGTATATGCAAATGCAAAGGCAAATACGGACGAATTTTGATACTTTCTTTAATCTACATAGCGGCAATAGCGGGATTCGTTTTGAATCGCCTGAAAGTCAGAGAAAAAGCACAATAACACCTATGCTTTATGATTTGATAGAACTCAATTGATCATATTATGAATACTTACCTAAAGTGCATAATTACGATTGTTGTTCTTACTATTAGCATAACAGCCAAAGCCCAAACTGTGTATGGAGAGGTTAAAGATGTATCCGATTCTGTTGCAGTAAACGGAGCTATTGTTATGTTAAAAAGAAATGATGGCGCCCTGATTTCATATACAACAACAGGAAATAACGGTAAGTTTATGATAGAGAACAAGGGCGTAGTTGACAGTTGCTATCTTGAAATATCACTTCTCGGTTATGCCACACAAAAAATTTATAGTCCGTTTCTGTGCCCCGTAATGGTTTTAATGCAAATGATCCCTTATGAAATCAATCCCGTAACAGTTAAAGCTTCAAAAGTTGAAACAAGGGGTGATACTGTTTCTTATAGTGTGCCGGCCATGGTATCTACCGATGATAGAACCTTAGGTGATTTCTTGAAGAAAATTCCCGGAATTGATGTAACAAAGGCAGGTTTAATCAGATATGAAGGGAAGTCTATAAATAAATTTTATATTGAAGGACACGATTTGTTGGAAGGAAAATATTATTTAGCTACACAAAATATCAATCCAAACGATTTGAGCAAGGTTGAAATATATGAAAATCATCAACATATAAAAGCTCTTGAAGGAATAAGCACTTCTGAACAGGCTGCGATAAATATCACATTAAAAAAGGCTGTAATAAGCAGATGGATTGCGAATCTGCAAGCAGAAGCTGGGATTTCGTCTATTAAACCATGGATTCCCTATTCAGCAAATGGTTTTCTGATGAATATAAGCAGACTATTTCAGACGATGAACACTCTGAAAACAGATGCGGCAGGAAACATTATTTCAAGTTTGGATTATGGTGAAAATGTCATTGTCTTAGGTGAAGAACGGATTAATAAATATAAGTTAAATGATTACTTCAGAATTGATATGGAGAATGCGCCTATTAATGATAATCGCACAAGGTTTAATACTTCTTATTCAATTTCAAGTAACACAAAATTTGTTTTAGGTCAGGATTATGAGATGGGGGTTGGTATCCTGTATTCAAAAAACAATCTTTCTGCAAATAAGTCCATAACAAGAATTTACGATATGCAGGATGGAACATATACTGCTTTTACCGAAGTTGACGACAGGTCATTAGATAATTATAATGCCTCGGGCGATATCAATATTTATATGAATACCTCAAAGCGATATCTCAAAAACAAATTGGTATTTGAAATCAATCGGAGTAACGGAAAAATTAATATTGACGGAACAGAAAAAAGGTTGCAACAAGTAAATAATAAGGACATTAATATTAACAATGCACTAAATTACATTAAGCGATTTAAAAACAATACCACCATTGGATTCAAGATGGATACCCAATATTCACAGAAAGACGGTTATCTGAGTATTGCTCCATCATCGGATTCTGATAAAATTCTTCAAGACGTAAGTTCAAATGTATTCTTTAACCGAATTACATTTACCGCCTCTAAGAATATCGGAACCAATTGTATATTGTGGTCAGTATCAGAAACAGAATATATTAACAGACGTTTTTTTACTGACCTGGTTGGTTTATCGATTTTAGACAACGATATCCCTCTCTCTACAGATAATGACATTAATCTACAATATATCCGTCAAAAAGAAATTTTAAATCTTAATTATAAAAGCCGAAGGTTAGAAGCAGCGATAGGCAGTGAGATTTGGTATCAGTTTTTTAATTACTCTATTATTTCAAACAGGACTAATCTCCATAAATTAGCCGTAAACCCCACTCTTTCATTAAAATATATATTCAACGCAAAGCTCAATGCGCGTATATACGGATTATATGCACTATCTCCGGTTGATGAACAAAGTATTTTTGATGGTCTTGTCATGAATAATTATAAGTATCTTACACAAGGCAGGACAAATTTGATCCAGACACCCAGGTATTCGGCACATGGTGAATTGAGCTACAAGGAACCTCTTTCCGGATGGTATCTTAAGACTACAGCTTCTTATTCCTATAATAATTCATTTCAATCTACAAGATTTTTTATTGATGATTATATTATTAATAAAGAGTCAAACGACATTGTAAAGTACGATAACTGGAGTGCTACGGCATCAATATCCAAGGGGTTTTTCAACATAGGAGGTAAGTTGACGGCAGTATTTGGATTTAATAAAATGAATTCGACGATTAACCAGAATAATATTGAATCCCTATATGACGGTTATAACTATTCTGCTTCCCTGGAATTTATTGGAGAAATTTTCCAGTGGTGGAAAATCTCCTATAATGGTAAATATTCTTTCATGAAGTATAAGATTGACAAGGTTTGGAACAATGACGCAAATCATTCAGCTGTTCAAAAGCTTTCTTTCTCTTTTTTCCCTTGTAAATCTGTAGAAGTAGATATAATAGGAGAGCATTATTTTGACAAATCTTACAATGGTAATCCAAGACAAATGATGTTGTTGGATTTTTCCGTCTGGTATTTCATAAGCAAGAAATTGCAACTATTTCTGCATGCCAAAAACCTTCTGGATGAAAGAGAATATGCTTTTACATACCTGTCGCCGTTGCTTACCACACATTATCAATATGCAATTCGCCCCCTGAATATTTTAATAGGAGCTGATTTTAAATTTTAGATTTATTGTGCCATAATTATTAAACAATAAAAAACAAAAAAATGAAAACAAGAAAAACTTTTCGTCAAATTACCCTTTTATCTTTGGGTTTGGTCTTTACCATTAGTGCTACAATTGCTTTTTTTTCACTTAATATTAAGTCGGTAAAAGCAGGATGTGATTTTTATGATTTAGAATATGGTTATCATTTGGTATGCATAGGTGAGGCTGGTTGGTGTAAATTTATTTCTCCAAGTGGTAGTACCGTGACATGTACTGGCAATAAAGCGATTGCTGAACCAGGAGTCCCTGAAGAAGATTAATGATAAATAATAGAATCTTTTTTATCATAATAGCCATATTTTTTTTGAGATGTGGTCATTCTGGTGAAAGTAAGGCGCTAAAAGAAAAGGTATTGAATATTGAATCATTCGCTTATGTATATGATATACATTCAATAGCTTTTTTAAGAAAAGCTAAAATAGATACATTATTCAATTTTCAAGTTTTTTTTCCGAACGATTCATTGAAGAGGCTAATATATGTAGCTGACGGTGAGTGTTCTTCCTGTATTGCACAATGCCTTGATTTTTTAATATCTTATAGCTTTACTACTATAGATGATAGTTCATTATTTATTATATTAAAAGCACAAAACAGAGATCTGTTTGAGTACTACCGTAAAAGTAATACCGAAAAATATAATCAGCAAAAAGTAGAAGAGATATTAAAAATTAAATTATTTGTTTTAAAAGAGGCGTGCAATGCCCCTGATGGGCTATACCTTATTATTAATAATAGCGTTGTAGATTATGTTCCTTGGAAAATTTAAATTATGGTTTTCAAAATATCGCTACACTCTTTTGTTATCTGTAATGTGTGCATTATTTTGTATTTTCTGTCTCATAAAGTACGATCTATATATAGTGAAAGACAACTCTATGCTTCCCACATTAAAAAACAACGATGTTGTTATTACTAAAAAGGTTAGTAAGTCTAATATTCCAAGGTTGACAGGTAAGATTATTGTATTTTATTTTCCTTATGGTCGAAATAAATCTATTATGGAGTTAAATGTTAGTAATATCTACATAAAGAGATGTGTTGGAGACCCTGGAGATACTATTTCCATTAGTAATGGATATATTAGTAATAGTAAGCGGAGTGATACAATTAATATTTTTACCCAAGAAATTGATTACTCTTTGGTTGATATCAACTCATTATCTCCCAGGTCATATGATGTTATTACTAATAATCATAATTATAAATGTGATAACATATTTAACATGAAGCAGATTTACATCCCTCGTAAAGGGGAAACAATATTATTAACAGAAGAATTATATTATTTATATAAGAAAATAATAGATTCTGAGGGGAGTTACGATGACTTAGATAGCTGTTATACTTTTTTAAATAATTATTATTTTGCTTGTGGAGATAATATTTTAAAATCTATAGATAGTAGGCACTGGGGATTTATACCTGAGAGTTTTATTATTGGCTATAAATAAATTTCCAGATAGAAGGTTCAACGAATGAATTTACGTAACAATTTACCTTATATATTTTTATTCATTTGTTTTATTAGCAATTGTAAAAACACAAATCATGTTGCTATTACAACTGTTTCTTCTAAAATAAAGGATAGCAGTGTGATTTTATTACCAATTGCAACAGATTATAATACGAGCTGTTCCGAAGAAAATATTTATGTCTATCAAGATAGTATGTTAATTATTCATCACAAAGCTGATAGTTTAACAAAACTCATATCAATTTATAATATGTTACGAAAAAATACCGTATACTCCAATTTTGATTATGGAGCTTCCAATAACAATCTTCTTTCTGCTAGTATTTCAATTCATAGGGATTCCCTCATAGTTTATGATGTAATCAAGGGCTATGTATATAGCATTTGTATTGATTCAACCATAAAAAAAGCACACTATCAACCTAAAGGACATAAGTCCAATATCTTAACACAGTTTATGTTGCCATATAAAGACGCGTTATTATGTTTGAATCCATATTCTTTTAAAGATATAAATACTAAATATAATAATCGTGCTCCGAGATTTATATTATCTACCAACGATTTTCAATATAATGAAAAGCATAAATATAAATATGACACTTTTAACGTTGTAAACGGTCACTTCATAATTAATTTTCAAAGAGGGCGCATTGTTTATTTTAGCAGAAATGAAGATTATTTCGAGATATTTAATTTGGATAAAAAATTAATTAAGAAAGTTTTTGGACCAGATAATATTAAGCCAAAATATTTTAAATACGATAATGGGTATTCTGATGAAATTCTTTATCTTGGAAATATACCAATATCGTATATATCAAGTTGTTATAGTAATAACTATATTTATGTAACTTACTGTGGGAACAGGTTGGATATTAAAAAAAATTCTGATTTATCACAATATCCCACTTATATTTTTAAGTTTGACTGGAACGGAAATATTATAAATAGCTATTATACAGAGAACTATATAAAAAATATTTCTATTGCAAATGATGAAAGATATATTTTTTCTTGGGAAATGAATAAAAACAAGGAACTCAAACTTGTTAAATACTACATGGAGTAGCTTACTATAATTATCACATTTGAGATAAAATAACTCAATCCAATCCAATTTCACTCCAACTGATGATACCAAACAATGATGCGGCATCGGATTCGAGAATGTTATTACAATCGGCTTGCTTAAATAACGAACATATTTTGCCATAACCTCCCTTTATGTGCAAATGCTTTAAGAGTAAGCATCCGAGAGTCTGTGCAAAAACCACTTCCAATAATTGACAATTATAGCCTAAATAGTTCTAGAATGACTTGGATTATTGAAAGGAAATCTGTATATTTAACTGTAATTTGATGATAGCGCTGTATGGGTAAATCCTAATTTTTTCTGCAGCCTTACTAATTCCTGATAATGAAACGCCCTCTTTACTAATACATGTTTCATTACGCAAATACTCTAATGAAAAGCTGCGTCCATACCAGTTGGCAATCATATTCAAACAGGCCACAGTCTGTTGCATCAAGTTGTTTAATGAAACGCATCTTCTTCATCTTACAACCTGTTCAGTTCCTCGTTATTGTTAAACCTGCCTTTAATATTGTTCTTCATGTCATTAATAATAAATTTTATGCCCAACCGAACATAGCGTGTATCCCTGTCTGATTTCATTCCCGTTATGATATTTCCATATCTGTCTTCCCAACAGTTGGATTTGTCTGTTTTCAGTATGTCATTTATATTCAGAGATAAATGCAATTTATTCTTATACACTTTCCACAAAATACCAGCAGATAAATTACAGGAAGAATCCCAATAGGTTATCCCATCATTCCCCTCACTCTGATAACTAAAATCACAATTGAATGTCAGGTTCTTTTTTATATTGAAATGATTTGAGAGAGAAAAAAAGTAAGTAGGCTGATTTCTCTTAATTATTGAATTAAGATAGGGCACTTCCACAAAAGGTTTGTTCACGTATGCTTCTGCATTTATTGTGTAGTTTTTCCATGCTTTGTAATAAACAACGCCTAAAAATATTGTTTGACTTCTATTTATATTAAAATAGGTCCACTTTGTTACATCGGGATTAACATCGTCGTTTTCTGCAGTATATATTATAAAATCTTTTTTTGCGTATAGCCTGCACTAAAGCGAAAATCATGTAGCAAAAGTTCTTCATAAGGCTTCCTTCGACCTTCCTTCTTGCGTTTGGGATGATTCATAAGACGCATCTTCAAACTAAGAGATTTAAGCTCACGGGTATAACTTCTACGAAGTACCACTCCTTCACAATCGGCTATCTCCTTGCATTATTTGATTACCTTCTTGTATAGCTTACCATCAGTTGGATACGTGATGTTTTTCTCTTGCACCGTAGTATCTACTAATACTTCTTTTACCTTGCACTTCTTTATCTTACCGTCCTCCTCCAGGTTCAGTCTTATGCTTAAACTCAATAGCTTCTCCGCTCCTTCTTTGCCTATACGTTTACGAAAGTGTACAAAATCCTACGGATCAAAAGGATATCCCTTCTGAAATACTTTCTCTCCGGTAAAATATTGAAAATACGGATTCTCTCTCCATTGGGCAACAACTCGTTCATCACTTAAATTATACAGGCTCTTGAGAAGCAATAGTCCCACCATCTTGCGTACAGAACACCGGGACGACCATGCTCTGAAAAATAGCCGGCAAAATCGTGTTCCACCAAATTCCAGTTTATCTTATGAGCTAAATGCACCAGTTCATGATCCATGTCTATGAAGTTTACTAGAGGAGTCTGAAAGAAGTCCAACTGATGTGTTTTAGGTATTGTCCCAACCATGTTTTTGAATTTATTTGCAATAATTTTAATCTAAGATACTGATTTCCTGCATTTATTCCAAATATTTTATGGCTTATTTTAGCTGATTTTCAACGATTTAAATACTTTTTAAGGGTCGACTAAGTAGAAAAGCACTAATATTCCTTTTTTCATACAAAATTTCATCATAGTATTGTTGTTAGATTATTCTTTTTCAATAGAATATATTTCAAACCATACGGCTTATACTTTATCCCGTTGTCAAAGATTTTAACAAGTAAAAGGTAACAAAGTCAATAACCTAAAACAATTCATCAAGATGTGCAAAACTTAACAAACGGCTATCTGATGCTGAACCGGACTTTAAGCAAAACAGAAAAGGGACGGAGCGTATAAGAGTAAATATAGGCAGTGACATCGGAATAGCTGGCCGTATTGAAATTTTTTGTGTTTAACAAATTGCGTGCTTCAAGTGTGTAATCGAACCGCTTGGTTTTATACCTTGTCTGAATATCCAGAAAGAACATGTTCCGGTCACCCGAGGTTATGGAGCTGTTATATGAGTGTTCGGCCGACAGGTTACAGGACCATTTTTTGGTTATTATAAATTTTGCCGTTGCTTTTTGTGTAATCATCTGTATGGGATCCAGTTGCTGCGAACTGTTTTCAATCCGGCTACGGCTGTTATACCAGGTTCCACTATACTCTGCAACAACAGACTCGCCAATCCGTGACAAGATTTCCAAACCTGCGTTGTATGTCCTGTATGTAGTGTTCATAAGAGTTCCCTGCCGGAGGATATCCCTTAAAGAATAATTGTATCCGCCTTTCAGCGTTACAGTTGTAGCAATGGCATCAAAACGCTTTCCAAAACTGGCATTCGTCCGGACTCCCCGGGAAGTATTGTCAAAAGCGTAAGTAGTAAGCTGTGAGAGCGACCCTGAATATTCGGTTCCATATAACACATTGGAATGATTGACCCAGTACAAAGCATCCAGCGCCCCAAAAAGAGAAAGAATAGCATTGCCGTAGTTAAGTGTTACGGAACAGGAGCTATAACGCGATTCGCTTATGATCCCGGAACGGTTTTGGATGGTACGGTAATTAGTCATAATATACCCTGTGTACATTTCATACAATCCTCCGGTAATATGGGAAGTCATGGCATTAGCGCTTATTTTCAGATTGTTGGAAAGTGTGGCGTTAACGTTCAATCTGGGATCCAGGTACAGCCGGCTTATTTGCTGTAATACGGCGTTTTTCATGAAATCCTTAAGGGTTATATCCCTGAAATTCAAAGAACAATATAATCCCGCATCCCACCGGAATTTTCCCGAAGACCAAAATGTTACACCGGGTGAAAGGAGCAGATCCAGTTTATTCCATGAAAGATGGTTTTGCAGGGAATCCGGAACAGTGGTGCTTTTGGAATTTTCTTCCAACGGGCTTAACATGGTGGTCATTCGTTCCTGCTGCCAGTTGGCATTGCCCCAAAGAGAAAACGTCCAGTCACGGAATTTTTTGTGCAAACTGGCTGAATTGTTGGTGGAGAACCGTCGGCTGTCAAGTTCCTGAAAAGAGCCTCGGGCCGTTTGAACATCTGTTCCAAAAATGCCGGGATAAAGCAACGGCGTTACTTTCAAAGAAGAAGGACTATTGGAAAAATCGGTGATGGACGAACAAGAAAACCGCAAGGAGGAGAAGGGTTTTACCAGGTTAAATGTATTCCTGAGCCTGATGGCTGATGGAACGGAAAAATCTTGCAGGACTGTATCGGCAGACTGCAAAATCTGTCCGTGATCTATGTTCCGGCTTCCTTCCAATACAAGGTTATTTTTCAGGTACATTTTTTCTGTATTGGCCGTCAATTCAATTCCAAGATCCACCTGGCGGGTTTTCCTGGAGGCGCTGCTCTGTTCCCAGATGACCAGAGGCGAAGAATCCTTAATATAATAGGTGGTAACAGAGGATGCGTCGGAAAGTTGCCGGTCATGCAGGTAGGATCCATTGATGTTCAGCCGGTAATCATTTTTCAAAACATTCAGCGTGTTGACCGATACGGCATGTACGTTATTATTCAGGTAGCGTTGCCGGTCAATGGCAGGAGCTCCCGGGGCCAGTATGCCTAACTGCGATACAGTTGCCTCAAGACCACCGTAAAACGATTTTAATTCACCAGACACATCTTCACCTGTATTGTTTGTTTTATAAGTGTTTAAGGTCTGAAACTTCCGGCCAAAAAAAATGGTTGTTAACTCCCCATTCCACATAATTGGTTTATAACCACCTCCTAGTTGAACTACGGAATTGAACGTGCCTTTAGCACTCTCCTTAAGCTTTAGATTAATTGCCGGATCTGTTGAAAAATCGATATCTTTCAGTGCTTTTACAGGTTGGTGATTCTCTAATATCTGTACCGTAGCGATATCTTTTGCCTGGATATTTCTGGTCCCAATGCCATACCTGCCTTTTAGCAAATCAAGACCTTCTACATAAAACTTGTTGATAGATTTGCCTAAATACCTGATCTCCCCACTTTCCCGAACTTCAATACCGGGCATTTTTTTCAATACATCGCCGATGGAACGATCAAGCGAATCAATAAAATTGGCAACATAATAATTTACGGTATCACTACGACGAACAATAGGTGCTGCCTTTACAGTAACCTCACGAATGGTAAGCGCCTGCTCTTCCACTTGTAAATCCACTGTTTGTGTCTTATTCTCTATGATTCTCATTTGCTCCTTTATGTTGAATCCGGTCACTTTAAGCATCATGCTATCAACTTTTGCATTACAGGAGAGTTTGTAACGGCCTTCTTCACCGGTTATCGTATAGGCATAAAAAGATTTGCCGTCTTTCGTTAGCAGCAGCACATTAACGTCCGGAACGGCTTTCCTGGCTTTATTGTCAGTAACTTTGCCACTAATGACTACCTGGCAACATAATTCCAAAGGTAACAGGAAAAAAAATAAGAAGATATAGTACTTATACAACGGTGAAGATTTCATAATCTAACTTGTTTAATATATGATAATTATTCCAATTCCCTGGCCGGAATAATAGGTCTCTTCCATTCCCCCGGACCTGCAGGTCTTTTAGTACCGTCGGGATTTTTCAACGTAACATTGACTCTCTGACCGAGTGTCTGATACAGGAGAATTGGATCCTGCCAGGACATTTTTTGCAATTTCAGATAGTCGGTTCTTGAACATTGTTGGGTACGTAATCCATCAAGCTTATACAGGATTCTGTTATTTGGACGAAGGATAGCTGTGGCAGTCCATGTGAAGAGCTCTTCAGAATCTTGTGCCTTAAGGATCAGTCCAGGGAGACCGTTAAATTTCCAGGGACCTGAAGAAATTGGAATTTCCTGCGTAAACCACACGTGGTATTCCCTTCCCCTGAAAACTGTAACGGCCTTAATACACTCGTAGCCAAGAATTTCTGTTTTCTCCTGCAACAGATGCCATTCCATCCTGGGAACAGGTTCCAGATATACGTATTCCCTGTTGATAACCCCGGATGAAACCATCAAGGTTCCTTTAGAAGGATAGTTGAAATAATAATCTTCGTAATTGATCTGAACGTCTTTTGCCAAATCTTTAAAAGGATTCATTTGTTTTTCCGCGACTGCCCATGTAGAATCCACTTTTGCTCCGTTCAAACTGTAATATTTTGAGATTTGAGATCCAATTTCAAGGCAGTGTAAGTCGTGAAAACGGGTTTGGGTTACTGTGTCCTTATAAAAAGTATGTCTATAATTTACGGCATACCGGCAAGTATCAACAGGTACTTTGCTGGTTTTTTGCCTGAAATAAGGATCATA
>JAHDNZ010000001.1 GCA_018435125.1 Bacillota bacterium
TAAATCCATAGTAATATTGATTTGGGTCATTTCTTAGACATCCTTTCCGATATGTTTTTCACTCTAAAAACATTGTATCGCAAGGACTAAGATAATGGCCCTTTTAATTTTCCATTTTACACAATTATACGGACATAATCCGTTGTTCTAACGCCAAATTTCTCAAGCAGTGTACTTTATCATATCTTTTATCAACATATTTTTTCAGATCGACTCTTTCCCATAGCTTAACCAGTTTTTCTCTTTGAGAAGCTTTAAGCACTTCCTCGACATAATTATTGGGACTAATCTTTTCAAGGGAAGAGTTATCACATTGGTAATCTCGGCACTCTTTGGGTTTTTCGGGATGTAATAAGCAGAGATTATCTTTTAGAAAGATACATTGGCCACTTAGATTAGCATAACGCCAAGGGACTCTTTGGCCCGGAAGAATGAGAGGTTTACCTTCTAATACCTTAAGTGGAGCCAGAACATAGTGGTAGCCGGTTTGATTGGCAAGATAATCTATGACTAAGTATTTATTTAAAACTTCTGTCTTTGATAATCCGAGCCTCTTGGCAATATTATCCCAGTCTTTTGGCTCAAGCCAGCCTGGTTCAGCACAACAACAGCCACACATTTTACAATTCTTCATTATAGATCTCTAAAAGCTCCTTAATATCTTCAATCCAGTGATCTGGCTTGACAGCCAAAAGAGCTTCTCTTCCTACCGGAGTATATCCTACACCTACAGTCTTAACTCCTGCTCTTTGGCCGCAGATAATATCATAGGTACTATCCCCTACATAAACCGCTTCTTGTGGTCTTAGGTTTAGTTTTCTCAAGGCACAAAGAACCGGTTCTGGTTCTGGTTTATGGATTTTTACATCATCTGAAAAAACAAAAACATCAAAGTAGGTCTCTATCTGACAGATTTGCATACCAAGTCTGGCTGCATCCTCTTTTTTGCTGGTAACAAGACCTAATTTGTAACCTCTTTTTTTTAAGATTTCTAAGGTTTCTTTGGCACCATCAATTGGCTTTAGATATTCTTTATGGCTGGCTAGATTATGTTCTCTATATCTTTTAACTAATTCATCGGCTTGTTTCTCACCACCAAAAAGAGCCATCTGGTAGTGGAGAGGCCGGCCAAAGAGACTTCTAATTCTATCTTCCGGCACCTCCTTTTTGAGGTAGGTCTTTAATACATAATTAAATGAGTTAAGAATTAAATCCGTACTATCGATTAAGGTACCGTCTAAATCAAAAAGAATAGCTTTTATCATCTTAAACTCCTTCCGTAGGGTCCTTAAGATCAATTTTTTTACATCTGCTGCTTAAAGGGCACTCCTTGCAGTGTGGAATTTTACGGCAATGTAATTCGCCGAGGCGGACAAAAAGAGCATGTAGCTCCTGATAGATACCCAGGTCTCTAGGTAGAGATGCTTCTAAAAACATCTGCAGATCGTCATAACTTATCTTTTCTGTTTGAATAAAACCATAGCGGTATAATATCCTTTTGGTATAACTATCAGCAATCATTGTAGGATATTCAAAGACATAAAGGAGTAAACTATCAGCAGTTTCTTTGCCGATATTAGGTAAAGCTAATAATTCGTTTCTCAAGGCGTTAGAACCTTTTTGCTGTAAGAGATCGTCTCTTTTTGCCATTGCTTTTAAAGCCAGAGCTTTTTTTCTAAAGTAAATACTTGGTCTAATCAATTCTTCGAGATAATTCAACTCGGCTTCTTTTATGCTTTCAAAATTATCAAGGCCTGCTTTTTCTAAATTCGTAACTGCCTTTTTAACATTGCTCCATTTAACTGCCGGTGCTAAGATAGCCCCTACTATTTTGCCAAAACGAGTAGGATGAGGCCACCAACCCTGAGGGCCTAAACTCTTTAATAGAATGTCATAAATTTCAAGCATATCAAGCACATCCTAAAAAAAGGCTAGGTTTTACACCTAGCCCGGTAAAGCTTAATTTGGAGCGGACGACGGGGTTCGAACCCGCAACATTCGGCTTGGGAAGCCGATGCTCTACCAATTGAACTACGTCCGCCAATCTAAATATAGTATAGAGAAAATTTATGGTTTTATCAAGTCTTAGACAGATATTTCTTCTCCGCCATCTATATTGATTACATTGCCTGTCATCCAGTAGAGTTCATCGGCACTAAGGGCAACAATTGCTTTAGCTACATCTATAGGAGTTGTAAGTCTCCCAGAGGGGTTTTTCTTTTTGGCCTCCGCAACTAAATAATCCATAACAGGAATCTTCTCCAGAGCCGGTGTAAGGGTAACACCTGCTCTGATGGCATTAGCTCTGATACCTTTTGGTGCTAACTCTAAGGCAATTTGTCTAATATAGTTTTCCAAAGTAGACTTAGCTGCTCCTACCGCACCATAAGTGACCACAGCTCTGGTAGAACCCATGGAAGTGAGGGCAAAAATGGCACTGCCTTTTTCTAATAAACTGGCCTTAAAAAGATCCTGACTCCAGTAAACCAGCGAATTTGCCATGACATCAAGCGTCATTTCTAATTGTTTGGGGGTTAAGATCTTTTCGCCCTCAAACATTGGTGCCAAACCCCCAAATGCCAATGAATGCACCAAAACTCTGACCTTAGCTGCTTTTTCCTGTAAAAAACTAACTACCTCTGCTCTTTTTTCGGGATCAGCAGCATTGATATTAAAATACTTGATATCTACTTTGGTCGTTTCTAGTTCACTAAGAAATTCATTGACCGATTCCATATGCGCTCTGCGATCTAGATGTATTCCACAGATATTATAACCATTTGCAGCTAGTTCTTTGGCAGTTGCTGCTCCAAAACCACTAGATGCACCTAGAATTACTGCCCATTTACGCATAATACAAGCCTCCCAATGGTTAGTCTGTTTTTAATAGTTTATCATTAAGCCCATAATTTAATTATAGCCAGGTTTCATTACCTGGTATTAGTATTTCGCAGTAAAACCTCTTTTCCCTTTATCAAAATAAAATAAGTGCAGCCACCCTTGTAAGAGTAACCACACCTATAAACTTAAAAATGGTGCCGAGAGCCAGAATTGAACTGGCGACACGAGGATTTTCAGTCCTCTGCTCTACCGACTGAGCTATCTCGGCATACTATGGCGGAGCCGACGGGGCTCGAACCCGCGATCTCCTGCGTGACAGGCAGGCGTGTTAAGCCGACTGCACTACGGCTCCGGATTATTAATAATTTACCATACAGGTTGAGACCTTGTCAAGAAAAGATGGTACCCTCAACGGGATTTGAACCCGTGCCTTTGCCGTGAAAGGGCAATGTCCTAGGCCCCTAGACGATGAGGGCAAATGGTGAGCCATCGGGGATTCGAACCCCGGACGCCCGGATTAAAAGTCCGGTGCTCTACCGACTGAGCTAATGGCTCAAATTTGATAACGGCCTCGATTCAATATATTACATGAGGTTTAAGAAGTTGTCAACACCTCTTTAAAATTTTCCACAAATAATGACCAAATCTTTAATTGCAAAACTAACTTCCACCCCAGAAACCATCTAGGGTAGAAGTTAATCTTACAAATCAAGGGATGGCTTTTAGTCTTACAAATATCTATACGTTATTAGCGGGTATTCAGCTGGTAACTCCTGCCTAGGCAGGAGGTTCATTATGCCTTAATACAAACATCTCACACTAGACGATAGAATCACAATCCAAAATTTGCTTAACGAATCTTATTCATTTAAAGCTATCGGCAGAGAACTAAATA
>JAHDNZ010000069.1 GCA_018435125.1 Bacillota bacterium
CTGGTACCTGTTTTATACAGACAACTATTCGCAACTTAGGGACCCCTTTCTAGAGATAATTTGTGAAAAGCTAAATTGATCACTCAATAACTTGTACAGTTACCGGATAATTCCTTCATCGAGGTAACTTTAAGGGTAAAAGATGTGAAGAAAGATAGTTACAAAAAGGTAACTTTAATAAAGGAATACTTGACTGGCATTTACAAATTTTGGTAAAATTGAAATGTAATATAAATATAAAACACTCCGGCGCCATAGACTGGCTACATCAACTTTTATTAAAGAAGGTGATTTAATAAGTAGCTCAGAGTTGTTTGAACTGATTAAAGATTTACAAGAAGTGCTAAATAAATTTATTGAAAACGAAGAAAAGCTTACTGATACGGATCCTGCGCTTAAGTATTTACATGAAGCAATTGATCAGTTACTAATCAAACTCTTTAGAGATGAGCTAGATTCAAAAAACATCTCTGCTTATTAATTCATAAACTTTAGAATCTGTAGAATCTGTTGACAGAAGTGATGGAGATATTCTCGCTTTACAATGGAATTTAATTTAGGTATACTAAGCAAGGGACTAGCGGGGTTCTTTTTGGAACTTTCCTAGTCCTTTTTTAAAAAGTACAAGGCTACGGCCTGGGGTATAGGTGATTGCAATGGAATTCTGGTTTAAAGAAGCCCAGACAAAGGATTTGGCTTTGGAAGTTCGTGTCACTGATATCCTTCATCTTCAACAGACTCCCTATCAGAAGCTAGCCGTTATAGAGACTGTTGAATATGGAAGAATGTTGATCCTAGACGGAGCTATTCAATGTACTGAGCGTGATGAGTTTCTTTATCATGAAATGATTACTCACGTACCTTTGTTTGTTCACCCCAATCCTCAAAGAGTCTGTGTGATTGGTGGTGGAGATGGTGGTACCGTAAGAGAGATCCTAAAACATCCTTCGGTAGAAGAAATTAAGCATGTAGAGATCGATGGGGCTGTTGTTGAAGCTTCTAAAAAGTTCCTACCTACTTTAAGTTGTGGCCTTGATGATCCTAGGGTAGAGATTTTAATAACGGATGGTATTAAATACTTAGAAAATACTAAAGGTTATTTTGACGTTATTATAATTGATTCTACTGATCCAGTCGGTCCTGCAGTAGGCTTGTTTTCCGCAGAATTTTACGGTTATGCCTTTAAGGCTTTAAGAGAAGATGGAGTTATCTGTGCCCAGACTGAATCACCTTTTGCTAATACTAAACTTTTGCTCAAAAGCTGGAATAATATGAGAGTTCACTTTCCTCATGTAGGTGTAACCATAGGTTACATGCCTACCTATCCGACAGGCTTTTGGAGCTACACTATAGGCAGTAAAAAGGTGGAGTTAAAGGCTAACCGTCAAGTAAATTTAAGCGGGAAGTATTTTACCAAGTCTGTGATGGATAAAGCTTTCGATCTTCCGCCTTTTATCAAGGATTTGCTTAATAATGGGCAATAGGCAAACTTTTCATTTTGTACCCCAAAGGGTATAGTAAAAAGGGCTGGGTTGCCGGCTCTATTTTAGCTTATTAGGAGGCCAAATATGGCTACTTTACTAGGCGCTAGAGAAAATGGTTTGCTTGCAGTTTGGGGAGTTCCGATGGATTTTACAGCTAGTTGGCGGCCGGGCTCACGATTTGCTTTTGATGCCATTAGACTTGTTTCTACTAGCTTAGAACTTTACAGCCCTTATTTTGATCGTTCTTTAGAGGATGTATCTTATGAGGATGCAGGAGACGCTGAGCTTTTGTGGGGCGATGTACAAGGTTCACTTGATCTTATCAAAGAGCAAGCAGAAAAGATAATGGAAAAAGAGAAAAAACTAATCTCAGTCGGAGGAGACCATTTAGTTACTTATCCTTTGGTACAAGCCACAAAAAAGTTTTATCCCGATCTGGCTGTGATTCATTTTGATGCTCACACCGATCTTAGGCAAAGTTTTTTAGGTTCAAAGTTTTCACATGCAACTGTTTTAAGAATGGTTGCAGATGAGATAGGCTCTAAATCTGTGGCTCAGATAGGTATCAGATCCGGAGTTTTGGAAGAATTTAAGTGGGGTACGGAAAATACGCATTTCTTTCCGGATCATAAATGGGACCTTGTACCGGCAACAGCTGAGGTTATTAAGATATTTAAGAGCCGACCTGTTTATATAACCTTAGATATCGATGTTTTAGATCCGGCCTACGCACCGGGAACAGGAACGCCTGAGCCAGGAGGCTGTACCAGTAAAGAACTTTTTCAGGCTCTACATCTGATTTTGGAAAATTTAAATGTTATCGGTACTGATATTGTGGAAATAGCCCCCGATTATGATCCCTCTGAAAGAACCGCATTTATGGGAGCCAAAATTATTAGAGAGATGTTACTTGGGATGAGTAAATAACTTTTAAGGCAGCTTGTTAAGCTGCCTTTTTTATTCTAAGATAATATGACAATTTGTTTTTTTACTATAAAGAGTGTAAATACTTCCATGAAATGGGAAGGAAATATTATAAGTCTTGCAGAAAAGTTTTTATGTGGGACTTACTAGCAGATTTTAATGGAGGTGGGGATATATGGTGCATCAGTCTGAAAACAAAAAAATCGGTTTTTGGAGAAGACAAAGAGTTGGTAGCAGACTTTATTTTGGGATTGGTATTCTGCTTGTTTTTATTGTTTTAATGGCAGCTATAATTAACTATCAAGTTTCATTATTGCGCAGAGAAGTTGATAAAGCTATTGAAGTTAACGTAGAACAAGTAAAGCTTGCTACTCAGGCCAAACAGGCATTTATTATCTGCTATGGATCAGCTAATAAATATCTTACTTCAGGTGATCGCAATGATCGTAGCCAGTATGAACAAAGTGCCAAAGAACTTAGTGACTATCTACACACACTCAGCGAATCTGTAACTGATTCCAATCTTTTATTAGTAACAGAAAAAGAAGGCGGTTTAAGGGAGATAACCACTAATTATAATGAGCTTACTTTACAGAAGATTAAGGCTGATACGGAAGCAGGCGTTAGTGATACAACCGTTTATAACATTCAGGAAGAACTGCTTAAAGCACTTATTGCCCATGAGGAAGCCTCAACTCAGGTGATAGAAAGTTACAATGAATACGATCGCACCAAAGAAACAACCAGTAACAGTTATGACAGTGGTATTTATGGTGGGGGATCTTTTTATGGCGGAGGTTATGGCGGAGATTCGTTTGGAGATAGTTACAGCACTGAAGGATATGGAGGCAGTTTATATAGTACAACCGATTCATTTTTAATGTCACCTCTTTATTTTGAAAATAGTGCTCAGGTAGGAAGTGCAATCAATAATATTAAAGACTGGTCTGATAAGGCCTTAGAAGAATCCCAAGGTAAGGTAATTAAAATTCAACACCAAGTAAGAACAGTGATGCTTATTCTTATCGTAGTAGGTGCTGTGTTGGTTTTATTAACCGCCTATTTCTTAGGAAAATCGATCACTGGACCAATTACCTTTATTCGTGATCAACTAACTGCTATCTCTGCAGGAGGCGGCGATCTTTCTAAGCGGATTTCGATTAATAGTAGAGACGAAGCAGGTGAACTGGCTGAAGCTTTTAATCATTTTGTCGCCAGTCTCCAAAAGATGATTAAAACAGTTGCCGATACCTCCAGAGAGGTTGCTGATAACAGTTATAACCTCTCAATCAGTTCGACTGATGCCGCTAAAGCTGTCAAACAGATTGCCGAGACCTTAGAACAGGTTGCAGATGGTGCTTCTACCCAAAGTAAAAATACAGCGGATACTGTGGTGGCTATGAATCAACTGCAAGGAGCTATTGATCAAATAGCCAGAGGTGCTCAAGAACAAGCCCAGGCGGTTAATCTCACCGGCAATTCAGTAGGTAAGATGTCCAAACTCAGCGGTGCGGTTAAAGATAGTTCAGTACTGTTGGCTCAAATGGCAGAGTCTACAGCTTCTGCAGCTGAAAATGGCAGAGGCGCTGTTAAAGAAGTTGTCTCTGGGATGGAAAGAATAAATTCCGCCACTAACGATGTGGCCATTAAAGTAGATGAGCTGGGTAATTATTCAGGAGAGATTGGGCAAATTATTGCGGTGATCGACGAAATTGCCGATCAGACGAGCCTTCTAGCCCTAAATGCGGCTATAGAGGCTGCCAGAGCAGGAGAACATGGCAAGGGCTTTGCTGTAGTTGCTGAAGAAGTACGTAATTTAGCAGAGAGATCCCGCAATGCAACTAAAGAAATAGGTTCTTTGATTACCGAGATTCAAAACAGTATTACTATCGCAGTAGAATCTATGTCAGCAAGTACCTCTGAAGTTTCAAAGGGGTCCGAGATTGCTCTAAGGGCGGAAACATCACTGGATGAGATCTTAAAAGCTGTTGAAAAAACCAATGAGGAGATCCGTAAAGTTATGTCAATATCCCAGGATATGGCAGCAGGTTCGGTTGAAGTTGCTCAGGCCATAGATAGGGTTGCGGCGGTGGTCGAAGAAAATACAGCTTCCTCTGAGGAAATGGCTGCCGGCGCCGAGCAGGTCCTTTCTGCTGTCGAAAGTATAGCCTCTATCTCAGAAGAGAGTGCAGCCGGTGTAGAAGAAGTTACAGCTGCTACCGAAAAGGTAAATTCAACTATGAATGACATGGCTAAGGCAGCAAATGAGCTAACTCAAGCTTCAGATGATCTTAAAAAGCTGGTAGATAAATTCAAAGTTTAAAAAAAGGCGGCTAGCCATCTAGGCAAGCCGCCTTTTTTTAAATATTAATAACAGCCAATTAACAATCTAGTCCACATAAATTAACAGGTTACACACAGCTTTATCCACAAACTGTGTGTAATTTAGCTTTAACGCCTGGGGGGACCTGGCATTTTTTGCCAGCGGTTCTCGGGATCAAGCTTTAGGAGTTCACTTACAGTGACTAAACGATAACCGCTAGATTTTAGTTCATCAATAACTCTAGGCAAAGCCTCAGGAGTCTCAGCTGCGCTATCCGAAGCATGAAAAAGAATAATATCACCAGGGTGAACCTTTTTAATGACACGTGAAACAATTTGATTGGCACCAGGTTTAGTCCAGTCCAAGGAGTCAGTATCCCATTGAATAACTGTATAACCCAGGCTTTCAGCGGCTTGAATAACTTTATTGTTATAATCTCCATTAGGAGCTCTTAATAGCCAAGGTTTTGTATCAAGAACATCTTCTAGAATTCGGGAAGCTTTTAAGAGTTCGGTTTGGATTTCAGAGGCTGAAAGACCACTGAGATTGACATGGCGATAACCATGGCTAGCAATTTCATGGCCGCTTGTTCTGATTTTTTTGGCAATATCAGAATTTCTTTCCACCCAGGGACCTGACAAAAAAAAGGTGCAGGTAACTTGTTTTTGGTCTAGAATTTTAAGGACAGGCTCAGGAACTTTAGTACCCCAGCTGATATCAAAAGTCAGAGCAACAACCTTTTCGGTAGTAGGGATAGAATATACCGGCAAAAGCCTGTTTCTACCTGCAGTTGTTTGCACTACGGGTAGACTAGAGAGCAGACCAGCTACAGAGGCAAGGAGCAGGAGACTAAAAACTAAAAGACGTGTGCGTGAAACACGGATTACAAAAAACATCCGGTTCACCTCCCAAGTTTCATTTCTCTAATGTATATGTTGCTAGAGCTTGTCTTTAAGATTAATTAGAGAAAAAGCACAAAATAGATGTTTTTAAGGAGTGATATTTCTAGTGTTTTGGGATGCAATTTTATTTGACATGGATGGGACTTTAATTGAGGTAGATATGAAGAGATTTTTGCATGATTATTTTGGATATTGGCAACATTTAGTTGCTAAACATACAGACGAACCCGCGGAATTTGTGAAGAAATTGATTTGGGCTACAGACAAAATGGTTGAAAATACAGACGAAAATCTCACTAACGAACAAGCTTTCTGGCAAGCTTTTTCCGAAGAGAACTGGCCTTATGAGATCTATAAGCCAATAGCTGATAGCTTTTATGATAATGAATTTCTTTTACTTCAACCTTTGGTTAAAAAAAGACCTGGCATGGTTAGTCTGATTCAAAAATTACAGGGTAAGACTAAGCTGGCTCTCGCTACCAATTCGGTCTTCCCTAAAAAAGCAATTTTAAGCCGGTTAAAATGGGGAGGTTTACAACCAGATTATTTTGACTTTATAGCCAGCTATGAACAGATGCATTACTGTAAACCAAGGCCGGGTTATTTTCTGGAAATAGCAGAATTTTTAAATGTTGATCCTAAGAGATGCTTGGTGGTAGGTGATGATCCTCAACTGGATTTGGTTGCTCATAAATTAGGCATGGCCACTTTCTTTTTGGATATAGCCACTGGTCAGGATGCTGAATGGGATGGCGAAGCCATCCATGTAGTTACGGAAGATGACCGTAAAAAAGGTCGGGAAGTTGCCGATCATTTCGGAGATATTACTGCTTTAGAAAAGTTTATTTTTGCAGGATTAAGACCTAAGGCAGAGAAAGATAATTGATAGATTGAAACCAGAAGGAGGGAAGGACCAAGATTACTTGGAGCCGTGTATATGAAAAAGACTAGCTTGGTTTTGTTTTTGGTGATAATAGGTTTAATGAGTGGCCTGGTTTTTGCAGCTGGTAGTGAAAAGAATTGGCCTACTATTCTCGATCTAGATGTACGTAATTTTGAAGCCAATGTAGCTAGCCTCAATCTAGCTTCGATGAATGCTTCTTTAGCAGCTAATAATTTTCAACCTCTAACTGGTCCGTTTTGGGGTTTTAGTGGTAGCTCATATCTTAAAAATGCACCTCAAAATAAGTTGAATTTTGGTTTATATACCAGTCAACTATTTAAATCCTCTCTTAAAGGAGTCAAAAAAGCCGGTTTTGCTTTGCAGTCTCTTGGCTTAATGATTAACAGAGATTTTTTGGGGCAGGGTATTATTTTTTCACCCAAGTTGGTTTTGGGGGTGGCTGCTGTTAATCTATCTTTACTTCATAAAGCCTCCGAAGAGATCTATCTTGAACCTCGCGAAGTTATAGCCAAAGGTATCTACTTAAGTGGGTTGGCCGGTGTTAGTCTTCATTATTATTTGAATGAAATTGTCGGTCTAACTGCTTCGGCGGATTTAATGGGGGGCTATAAACTTATTCAACCCATCAAGGATTTAAATTCATTTACAGGTTATAAATTTGGTTTAGGCTTTGTAATTAGCTTACCAATATAGTAAATTTATCTTTGTAATTTGGTTTTTTAACCCCCAAAGGAGTGTAGATGTCAAATGGGTATTTGGATAGGCTTAATTGTTGTTATTATTATTATTGTTTTGGTTGTAGTTATGAAGATGAAAAAAGGCAGTGGCGAAGCGGAAGATATCGAAGGTAAAATAAACCGGGTTTTATTCCAGGAAGAGGGCAATAAAGTATATATTCAGCTTTTTGTCGCTACAACTTATAACGAAGACTTAAAATGCTTTTTCAAAACAACTAAGGAGAAAACGCCAACTAAAGACGACCTGAAAAATAGGGAGCAAGTTGTTTTAAAAGGCAGATGGGACCAATCTTCAACACCATATACATTTAAGGTGAGAGAAATTGAAAATCTAACTCAAAAGAAATCTTTTAAAGCTTAAAAGAGCC
>JAHDNZ010000030.1 GCA_018435125.1 Bacillota bacterium
ATTTCGATCCTGCTCAAATTTGATCTGTCTTGATCTATGCTTATTTCTTATTCAAGAGATTATTGGTACTCTTTAAAACATTGTACTTACCATTTTACACAGCGTTATGGACTTGACTATTGTAATGCAAAGTAAATTGATTAAATCATTTTTTTTATTCTTATCTTTAACATTTATTATCCTAGCAACGGACTTAACAATTTTTCCCCAGCCTAAATTAATGGAAGTGGGAAAAACAACCGCAGTTTCTGTGGATGACATCTATTTTACCTACACAGCTTCAGTACCTCAGGAACTTAGAGTCTTTCCCGCAAACAATAAAAGCAAAGTCGAAGTTAAGGTAAGCATTGAAGATTCCCCCGATCTAATTGACTTAGGTTTGGAAGCTTATCTCATCGAATTTGGAGGAAGTAAAAATAGAATTATAGCCGCTTCACCTAGAGGGCTATACTATGCCTACCAAAGCTTTAACCAACTTATTAGTAGTACTAGTAAAGGGATCCCAAATCTCTTAATTATTGATGCTCCTGATTATCCCATTCGTGGTATTATTGAAGGTTTTTATGACACTCCCTGGTCCTTTGAGGCAAGAAAGGATATGCTTGTTTTTTTAGGAACACATAAGATGAATACCTATGTCTATGCTCCTAAAGACGATCCCTATCATCGCGAAAAATGGCGCTCTCCTTACCCTGCTGATAAACTAACCGAAATGAAAGAATTAGTTCAAGCTGCCCAAAGAAACTATGTGGATTTTATCTTTGCCATCTCGCCTGGAGTTTCTATTCAATTTACCTCAGAGACAGACTGGGAAGCTTTATGTAAAAAAACCACTGCTATGATCGAAATCGGTGTTACTCATTTTGCTTTATTGTTAGATGATATTGACCCAAATTTGCGTTATGCGGCTGATCGAACTAAGTATAAAGGTAATTATGCACTAGCTCAAGTTGAACTGTGCAATAAATATCAAAGCTATTTAGAATCTCTACTTCCGGGACACCGTTTAATTGTTGTCCCTACCGAATATTACCAAAAAGGTTCTTCACCGTACCGTAAAACTTTTGCTGAAAACTTAAACAAAGATATTATTGTCTACTCTACCGGTTATGGTATTGTAGCTGAAACAATCACTGCAAAAGAGGCTGCTGAAATTGCTACGATTTGGAATCACGATATTGTTTATTGGGATAACTACCCTGTCAATGATTATAACCGAACCCGACTTCACTTATCACCACTGGCGGGAAGAGAAGCCACACTCCCCAATACTACTGGTTTTACTTTTAATCCGATGAATGAAGCTGAGTTATCTAAGCTTCCACTGCTAACTTGTGCTGACTATACCTGGAACTCCGCCTGTTATGATCCTTTAGCTTCCTGGTTCAAAGCTACCGCCATCTTAGGGGGCGATCATAAAGAACAATACCAAAGATTTGCCGAACAAAATATGGTCTTTTTTAAAGACGGTCCGGCAATTGAATATCCGACTTTGGTAACTCTTTTTAATAATTTTGTTGAAGCCTATACCAAATTGACAGTTCTGCAAAAAAATAAGGTACCACTAAACTCAAAGGATTATACTGTCGCCTTGCAAGAGGTAGTAAACAGTGCTAAACCCCTAAAGCAGGAGTTTATAGGTTTAACAGCCCTATATGAGGACTTCTCGAAATATTTCCCTCAAGCTTTTAAGGAAGGTTCCTTATATCTCAAACGTCTAGAAAGCTTCGGTAAAATTGGCCAGTTGTATCTTGATGCTGTCTTATTACTTGCTGAAGCAGGTCCCCTATCTAGTCTAAATCCCCCTGATAACACTACTTTAGCTAAGTATAGCTTAGGTTTAGATAGCTACCTTAAAGCAACATTGTTTAAGCGTTTAGATGCTCTTTCTAAGGTTCAAATTAACAGTTCTTCAGTTATTGCACCTATCTTTGACCAACTCTCAGGGTTAATTACCAGTAGTTTTGGCTCTGTAAACTATACTGTTTTTACCAACATGCCTGTTTATAAAAACTATACCCCCTCACAAGCAGTTGACAAGGACTACAGTACTTTCTTTTGGAGTTCCAGAAGACAAAGAGCTGGTGATTATCTAATGATCGATCTTGGTAAAGTAGAAAAGATTAAGGGTTTTAGACTCTTAATGAGTAACAATAATCATGATTACTTTCATAAATGCAAAGTAGAGATCTCCATCGATGGTGACTCTTTTAAAGAAGTGGCTTCAATTCAAGGAAAATCGGAATTCCTCCTTAATTTCGCAGAGGAAAAAGAAGCACGCTACCTTAAGGTAACAGGAGTATCTGAGCAAGAGTATTGGGTGATTATCAGAGAATTTGAACCTTTTATAGAAAAGCCAAAAGCCATTGTCACTTGCGATAATACCTTAGTTGATATCTTTAATAAAATTGCCCTTGAGCCGTTTTTTGTTATCGAAGATGAGCTTATCTTTAAAATAGAACCCGAACAGAAAATTCGATTAGCCGCTCTCCTTCAAGACCCAAAGGAGACTATAACCTGGGAAATATCCTACTCCTTGGACGGCCAAACTTTTTCTAAGCCTATTTACTCGACCAACATAATCCAGGTCTTACCCCTTCCTGCAAAACCTATAAAAGCCATTCGTTTTATTCCCAAAGAGCCAGGGTATTTACGAAGTATAATTATTTTACCTGAAGAATAAAACCTTTGGGTGGTAAAGAGATCTGACCCCAAAAAGTTGGCCTGGTTTTAAATCTTAAAACTATCTTTATCTTCTTCTTTGGCTTGATTTAACTCTGCCTTTTCAAGCTCTTTACTAAATGACTCCGGTGAATTATTCTCCTTTGAGCTATGCTTTATTAACTCCAAAACTTTACCTATAATAAAAAAAAGGCCATAGTTTAAAAACCCCAGTACAGCTGCCAAAACTAGTATCTGCAAGCAGGTAGTTAAAGTTAAAGCTTGTGGCACTTTGGCAAGCAGTAAAATATAAATAATAGCTGCAACCAAGTGGGAAATTGCAAGCCACTTCCCCAATAAATAGAAATATTGAGCCAACTTTACCACCCTCTTTTTCAGATTTAGCCCTGTTTATTTGTTGGGGTTAAACTTCTCCTAATAAGAGAACATTGTACCCATAAAGGTTTGGACGGGTGTATGGGAGATATACCTTTGGGCCTGCAAATTGAAATCAAATGAAAAAATGTAAAGAGCGCTTTACATTTAGACTGGAGGTAATCTTCTGAAGAAGCTAAACTGGAAAGCTGACGAGAGAGAAATGAAGATCAATCTTATAGCGACAAGAGCAGCGTATGTGTTTTCTGTCATTGCGTTGCTTTGCTATTGTGTTACCTACTACATTGTTAAGAGTGACTTTCCGTTTATACCGTTTGGCATCATGTGCGTGCAGCTGATTGTGTTCTTTGCTGTCAAACTTGTGCTTACCAAACATCTTGCGGATGTTCCAAACGGTTATGTTAACGAAGATGAAGAATAATATCAAACAACTTCGCAAACAAGCCGGCCTGCGTCAGGAAGATATGGCCCAACTCCTCGGGGTAACTAGGCAAACTATCATTGCAATAGAGAAGGACAAATATAATCCTAGTCTTGAGCTTACCCTCAAGATTGCATGTCTGCTGAAAAAGCCCGTTGAAGATATATTCACGTTGGAATACTGACAGCCTGAAAAGACACAATAAGCCTTCACTACAGATTACTTATAACTAGCAGCAATACCATATCAAGGGTTTGCAGTGCATTATAAACCTAGAAAAATAATACAAAACGCTTTGAGATTCCGCTTTTGTATGCTTGGTCTAAATGAGATCAGCTATGTAAAACTAATACTTCTGCGGAAAAAGAGGGTAGATGTAAAAAAACATCCACCCTCTTAATATTATAGCAGAGTTATTAGACAATTTAGTTAACCTTCTTGATAATCTACAGTCTTTAGACGTGCTAATGCTCTTTCCAAGGCAAGCTTGGCTCTTAAGATATCTACATCGTGACCACTTAAAAGTCTTTCTTCCGCTCTTTGTCTGGCTCTTAGTGCCCTTTGAACATCAATCTCTGCAGCAAACTCTGAGGCATCGGCAAGTACTTGCACGTCATTGCTTAAAACATGCAAAAAGCCACCTGTACAGGACAGTTTTTCAAACATATTGTTGTTTTCTCTGCGTACTTTTAAGACACCAGGTTTAAGTGAGGTAACCAAAGCAGTATGATTTGCTAAGACTCCGAGTTCTCCTTGAGATCCTGGTACTATAACCATTTCGACTTCTTCATCAAAAACCACTTTCTCTGGAGTGACGATTCTTAGTCGAAAAGTATTGGCCATTATACTGATTCCCCCATATTCTTAGCCTTTGAAACAGCCTCATCTATATTACCAACCATATAGAAGGCCTGTTCAGGTAAGTGGTCATGACGACCTTCAAGGATCTCTTTAAAGCTTTGCACAGTATCTGTTAAAGACACAAAGCGTCCTGACTGGCCTGTAAATGCTTCAGCCACAAACATCGGTTGTGATAAGAATTTCTGAATTCTTCTGGCCCGACCGACAAGTACCTTATCATCGTCTGAAAGTTCATCCATACCAAGAATAGCAATAATATCCTGTAGTTCCTTGTACCTTTGCAATACTTCCTGAACTCCTCTGGCCACCTGGTAATGTTCTCTGCCTACTGTGCGGGGATCAAGAATTCTCGAAGTAGAACTGAGTGGATCTACTGCCGGATAGATACCCAAAGAAGCAATGCGACGCTCCAGATTAGTTGTAGCATCAAGGTGAGCAAAGGTTGTTGCAGGAGCAGGGTCGGTATAGTCATCGGCTGGAACATAGATAGCTTGAATTGAAGTGATAGAGCCTTTATTGGTAGAGGTAATTCTTTCTTGTAGTGCACCGACTTCAGTAGCTAAGGTTGGCTGGTAGCCTACAGCAGAAGGCATGCGGCCAAGCAAAGCTGAAACCTCTGAGCCTGCCTGGATGAAACGGAAGATATTATCAATAAAAAGTAAGACATCTTGATTTTTTTCGTCCCGGAAATATTCAGCCATAGAAAGAGCAGTGAGGCCAACTCTTAGCCTAGCTCCAGGTGGTTCGTTCATTTGTCCGAAAACTAGAGCGGTCTTTTCTAAAACCCCCGAGTCTTTCATTTCCAGATAGAGTTCATTGCCCTCTCTGGTTCTTTCACCAACACCTGCAAAAACTGAATAGCCACCATGCTCAAAAGCAACGTTGCGAATAAGTTCCATAATTAGAATTGTTTTGCCCACACCTGCGCCACCAAAAAGACCGATTTTGCCACCTTTAGGGTATGGCGTAAGTAAATCCACAACTTTAATCCCTGTTTCAAGAATTTCAGTGGCTGTCTTTTGTTCTGCCAGAGGTGGGGCCATTCTATGAATAGGGTATTGTTTTTCAGTTTCAACTGCACTACCCTTATCGATAGGTTGACCTAGTACATTAAAAATCCTTCCTAAAACCTCTTGCCCTACGGGTACTCTAATAGGACTTCCTGTATCTAAAGCTTCAATACCTCTTTGAAGGCCATCAGTAGAAGAGAGGGCAACACACCTGGCAGTATAGTTACCTAGATGCTGGGCTACTTCTGCAGTAATAATATAATCACCGTTTATAATATTAACAGCGTTTTTAAGATCCGGTAATTTACCAGGCTCAAATTCTATATCCACAACAGGTCCGATAACCTGTGTGACTTTACCTTTGTTCATCAACTAAACCTCCTTACCGATCAGCGGAGAGCTTCCGCACCACCAACTATCTCAGCTATCTCCTGAGTGATGGCTGCTTGTCTAGCCCGATTATACTGCAGAGTTAAATCAGCGATCATCTCTTCTGCATTTTTAGTTGCATTATCCATGGCTGTCATTCTGGAGCCTAGTTCGCCAGCATGGTTTTCAACTAAGCCTCTATAGACCTGAGTTATAAGATAACGGGGAATAAGAGTGTCTAGTAATCCCAAAGCTGAAGGTTCATATAGATATTCTTCATGTATATGATTTTCATTTTGATTATCTATTTCATTTGTTATCTCAGCTGGAAGTAACCTAACTACTCTTGACTCCTGAGTTAATGGACTTACATAACGGCTATAGACAAGATAGACGGAGTCAAACTCTTCTTTTTGATAACGAGTAATAAGATCGAGCACAATATTTTGGACTAAGGCTACATCAGGTTTATCACCTGCTAAATAACCTTGATTCAGCAAAGGATAACCCCTAAAAGCTAGATAGTCCCGTCCTTTGCGCCCGATGGGCAAAAACACTGCTTTTTGGCCCTTGCTTTTTTCAATAGCTAAGCGAGTGATGTTGGTGTTAAACCCACCACACAGTCCCCGATCCGCAGTAATAACCACATAGCAGGCTTTATTCCCATGTCTTGTTATAAGAAGTGGATGCTTAACATCTTCCGAACGCGCCATTATATTTTGAAAAACATTTTGCATTGTCCGCGCATAAGGACGTGATTCCTTAACTAGTTTTTCAGCGCCTTTAAGCTTAGCTGCAGCCACCATCTTCATAGCACGGGTAATCTGTTCGGTGCTTTTAACACTGCGAATTCGCCTTTTAATATCACGTATTCCCTGCACCTAAATATCCCCCTATCTGCTCGATGGAATAAATTCCTTGCCAAAAGCCTCAAGCGCTACTTTAAGTTTAGCTTCGGTCTGCTCAGTTAATTCTTTGGTCTTATTGATAGAATCATAGATATCAGAATGGAAATCCTCAAGATATTTAAGCATTTCAGTTTCATACCGGGAAATATCGTTAAAATGCAGATTGTCAAGGTACCCATTATTAGCAGCGTAGATAATGGCTACTTGTTTATAAACAGGCATTGGCTGGTATTGATCTTGTTTAAGTATCTCGATAATACGGCTTCCTCGTTCTAAAAGATCCTTTGTCGCCTTGTCAAGTTCAGAACCAAATTGCGTAAAAGCCTTTAGTTCTTCATATTGTGAAAGATCTAATTTCAGACGTCCGGCAACCTTTTTCATAGCTTTAATCTGAGCTTTGCCACCCACTCGTGAAACAGATATACCAACGTTTACAGCCGGACGGAAACCTGCAAAGAAAAGATCGCTCTCCAAAAAGATCTGACCGTCGGTAATAGAAATTACATTGGTTGGGATATAGGCTGATACATCACCGGCCTGAGTTTCAATTATCGGTAAAGCGGTAATCGAACCTCCGCCCAAATCGGCTCTTAACTTCGCAGCACGTTCTAAAAGCCTAGAGTGAAGATAGAAAACATCCCCCGGATAAGCTTCGCGTCCTGGTGGACGCCTCAAAAGCAGTGACATAGTTCGATAGGCAACAGCATGTTTAGAAAGATCATCATAAATTATTAGCACATGTTTGCCTTGGTCCATAAAATACTCAGCCATTGCGCAGCCAGCATAAGGGGCAATATATTGAAGAGGTGCGCTTTCACTAGCTGTAGCCGCAACAACAATGGAGTATTCCAAAGCATTATGTTCTCTTAACTTGGCTATTACCGAACTTACTGTGGAAGCCTTCTGACCTATGGCTACATAAATACAGATTACATCCTGGCCTTTTTGATTAATTATGGTATCCACAGCAATAGCTGTTTTACCAGTTTGCCGATCACCAATTATAAGTTCTCTTTGTCCACGCCCTATGGGAAACATAGAATCTATTGATTTTAGACCAGTCTGTAAAGGCTCTGAAACCGGCTCTCTTTCAATAATTCCCGGGGCATTATGCTCTATAGGTCTAAATATTTTACTTTCAATAGGACCCTTGCCATCTAGAGGTAGACCCAGGGGATTAACCACCCGGCCAAGGAGTGACTCTCCTACCGGTACCTCAACCACACGGTTTAGTCTGCGTACCACCGAACCTTCTCTAATCCCTGTATCTAAACCAAGTAAAACGGCACCGACATTATCTTCTTCCAGGTTTAAAACCATCCCGTATACCGGAGTACCATCTTGGGTTAAAAACTCAAGTAGTTCACCACTCATGGCGTTTTGTAAACCCCAAACTCTAGCAATACCATCACCAACTTGAAGTACTGAGCCTTCATCAGCTAAGCTGAGGTCCCCACGAAAGTTCTTTATCCGTTCTTGTATAACTGAAGTTATTTCTTCAGGACGTAAACTCATTGACTCTCACCTCTGCTTTTACCTTTTATCTCCAAAAGATCTCTTTTCATTTCTCGTAATTGATTTGCAACCGAAGCATCTATAACTTTATGGCCTATTCTTACTTTAATTCCACCGATAAGTTCAGGTGTTGTCTGCATACTAAGATCAACAGGCCTACTTGTCATCTGCTCAAGTTTAGCTTTAATCTGCTCTTTTATATCTTCTTTTAGTGGATAAGCTGTCTCAACTACAACACCCACTCGACCTCGGTATAGATTCGCTTCCCTTTTATAGAGGCTTATAATCTTCTTAAGATGCTGCCAACGTTTTTTTTCAATCAAAAGGTTGAGAAAGTTTATCATTTCTTTAGAAAAACCTGCAAAGGCTTTAGTAATTAAATCCTGCTTATCAGCCGGGCGAATCTTGGGATGAGCAAGATAATTTTCTAGGTCAGGTGTTTTTTCAAGAAAACTTTCTATTTCATCAAGTTCTTTTTCAAAGGTGTCTAAAAGATCATTTTGGGCTGCAAAAGAAGCAAGAGCCATAGCATACCTGAGGGCTACCTCGTTAGTGTACATTCACTTCTCCCACCTTATCCAAGAACTTTTCCACTAAAGCGCGGTTAAGCTCGGCATCCATGTTCTCACTAATAATTTTTGAGGCTGCCAAGACTGCTAACTCGGCTACCTGTTTTTTTAGATCCTCTTCAACTTGAAGCTTATTTTGTTTAATTTCCCAGTCTGCTTGAGACTTGAGACTTCTGGCTTCTTCCTTGGCTTGAGCTGTAATTCGTTCTCTTTTTTCTAAACCTTGTTTTTCAGCTCGAGTCAAGATAGCTCTGGCTTCATCTTCATAGCCGCGGATCTTTTCTTCATATTCTGTTAAAAGTCTCTCTGCTTCTTTCTTCTTAGCCTCAGCTTCGTTAAGAGAATCGGCAATATATTTAGCTCGTTTGTTCATATATTCTGAAGCCGGCTTCCAAAAAAGCTTTGATAGAATAAATACTAGCAAGAGAAAGTTTGCCATCTGCAAAATCCAAACAGAAAAATCGAAGTCCATAATGCCGTCCTCCTTTAGTATTTATGGGGAGGCAAAGCCTCCCCATAGTATCCGCATTAAAGTCCCAAGTAACCAATAAGCGGATTGAAGAACAAAAGAGCTAAGGCAAAGAATAAACTATAAATACCGGTTGTTTCTGATACAGCTTGACCAATAAGCATAGTTCTAACTATCATTCCCTCGCTCTCTGGCTGTCTAGCAACTGCTTCGCAAGCCTTGCCCGCGGTATAGCCCTCACCAATACCAGGACCGATACCGGCAATCAGAGCAATACCTCCACCAATAGCCGAACCACATAGTACGATGGCTTTAGCCAACAATGGACCAATTTCAAAAGGCATAACAAGTTCCTCCTTAATTGTTATTCTTTATTAGTAATATAAGCCATTGATAAAGAGACAAAAATCAGTGTCTGGATAACACCTGCAAAAACATCGAAATAAAAATGTAAAGGTTGAGCTAGGAAAAAGAGCGGCCAAATCTTAACCAAGGCTGTATAAACAATCGTCATAATAAGATAACCTGATAGAAGGTTACCGAAAAGACGAAAGGTTAGTGAAAATGGTGCCGCTACCTCTCCTATGATATTAAGAGGTAACAAAGGGAAAAAAGGCTCAGCAAATCCCTTCAAATAACTTAGCAAACCACCTCTAAAAGCTGTTTTCTGCACCAGAATAAATGTTAAGATAGCTAAAGCTGCTGTTGTATGCAGATCACTAGTTGGAGGTCTAAATCCTACTAAGCCAGAAAGGTTGGCTACTAAAAGAAAAGCTGCTAAGGTCCCGAAATAAGAAATGTATTTTTTATTGTGTTCCCCCATACTATTAACAACAAACCCTGAGATAAGGTCGTAGATAGCCTCAACCACATTTTCTATGCCTTCTGGTGGCTTATCGATAGGTCTATTTTTAAATAGCCTGCCCCCAAAATAAGCTAGTATTGATAAAAATAACATTATTCCCCAGGTAACAACAACCATATCAGTAATGGTAATGATGTTAAACAGTCTATATAAGACAGTACCGCCAATACTAACTTGCACTAATTTTCACCTCTTTTCTTCCTGACTCCTAGTAAGTAATGCTTCGAAAAGAAGAGCAATTCTTAAAGAGAAAAAGCCTATCATAGCCGCCCAGACATTAATTGCAGTCCAAAACCTAAGCATTATAATAGCGACGGAAATAAAGACGTACCTTCCAAAATAGCTACCTATAGCTGCTATTTTAGCTCCCTCTGGTTCCATTTGCACTAGACGTCTAGCTGTTATAGCCATAACAATAAAATTCCCGGCCGTAATTAAATAACCATATAAAAACCCAAAGGCCCAGTTAGTTTCACCCATAAAAAAGGAAACAGCTGCAGCGAGTGCATTAATTATCAGGGCAACTAGTAGAACCCGTTTTTCAAAAGCAATTTCTTTTATCTTCAATGCCTTACCTCCGATCCCTATACTCCTTAATCACTAAAAGATATACATCACGCATACCACCAATAAAACCAACTAACATAAAAAGAAGCGGGACCCAATTAGGCCAGTTAAATTTTTTTATCAGGAAAATACCCAAAAACATAGCGCCTAAAATAGGAGTTAAGAGTGAAAACCCAAGGTAGGCCAGAAACATGAACCCTTTTTGGCCTCTATCCTTCATGTTTTTAGCCTCCTCTTCTAACTTTATACGAGTCTGATACCTATATTATTTTATTTTTAAAAACTAAACACCAATCTTCTTTAATATACCAAAACAAGTAAGCTTTAGCAATTGTACTAGGAATAAGAGTCACCCACCAAAGAAAGATTCAAAACTTCCCTCTTTGAATAATATTCTAACCCAACTAACAACGGCCTAGTAATTAGTTAACCTAGTAATAATTCGCTACTAATTTTGCTAGTTCCTTTATTGTTTATCCAAAAATAAACGAGCCTGAAATGTGATTACATCCACTTCCTCAAGCTCGTTATTTAAATAATTTAAAACCAAGCCCGCAGTAAATTGCTTAAAGAACTAAGTATGCTAAGATAAGCTGCTATCTCAGTTGGATCCAGTTTCTTACTTCTAGCAACATAGATAACATCCCCTGGATAAATCTCGGGGTTTTCGCTAGCACGACCTTCAAAGACTAATTTCCCGCTTCCAACAGAAATCAAAGTCTCATCTGAAGGTTCGCCACCTCTATAGATCGTTACCTTTGCCAAATCGGTAAACTTTGTTGGTCCTCCGGCCATAGCTATCAACTCAACAAGCCTACCTGTCGACGCAACACTAAAACTACCTGGTTTCTCAACTTCACCTAAAACAGTAATGGGTTGAATCTCCCTTACTAGAATTGTCTCATTTCCATATAGAGGATAGTTTCCAAGCGGTGCATAATTTACTTCCTCTCCACGTTTGATTTCAATCTTAGTAAGATCGGCTTTGTTGGTAACACCGCCGGCTAAAGCTACAATGGCCGCTAAATCGTCTCCTTGTTTATAGCTATAGCGACCAGGCTTTTGCACCTGTCCAAAAACAAGAATCTCGTTTTGAGCTTCAGGAACAAGGATTACTTCTCCTCCAGCTAGAGTTAGATTGCTTACATCGGCTGGATCTTTAATAGCTTCAGCAATACTAAGGTTAATGAATTGATCCTTGGTGCGTACAGATATTTCGTAAGTTGCCTTGTCGGTTAGCCCACCAGCTAAGCCAATAATGTCCAACAACTTTTGGTCTTTAGCAATTGTATATAAACCAGGACGAGATACCTCACCCATAATTAATACTTCTTTTTGCCATTCGGGAATTTCCAAAATATCGCCACCATAAAGCAGCTCGTTTTGGGACCAGTCAACTTGTTTTTTGACACCATCTCTAATAATAACAGCTTTTTCTAAATCACTTCTATCGGTATATCCACCGGCCATAGCCAGAGCATCACGAACGGAAAAACCCTCCTGCCAATTGTAGCTTCCGGGTCTTGCTACCATACCAAGCACCACAATTCTCTGGTTAGATGCTCCTATAAACAGAGATTCTCCTCCTCTAAGAAGTTCTCTGGAATTTATATCTACTTCTTTACTTTGGCCATCGGCAATAATAGTAACATTTTTTGCTGCATCCGGTAGTAGACCACCAGCTAAAGCAATTGCATCCAAAACAGTCAGACTTTTTTTAAGATCATATAAACCGGGTCTGGTAACTCTACCTGCAATAATTATTTCTTTTATCTCAGGTATAAAGATCTTATCACCTAGTTTAATAACTTTAGTACCTAAATCAGTTAAAGTTCCTTCAAAAACCGTGTCTTCTCTCTCCAAGCGGATTCTATTTTCATCTGCTTTGGTTGAGAGTCCGCCACAAAGAGCAATTACTTCGATAAGAGTTTGACCTTCTTTTAAGGTTAAGGTACCCGGATTTCGTACAGCGCCTAAAACCAGAACAGGACTCTTTTGCGGTAAATAAATTGTTGTACCGGAAGATATTGGCCTATCTTTATTACTATCCGCAAAGATACTTTGCAGGTCCACTGTCTTTTCTCCGATTAAAACAGCTTGTAGGTTGGCTGTCTCTTTGGGTCCCCCAGCTAAAGCTAAAGCACTTAAGATTGTTTGTCCGTCTTGATAGTTATAGCTTCCTGGCTTTGCTACTTCACCTAAAACTATAATCATTTCAGATGAAGTTCCTACAAAAAGCGATTCCCCACCTAATAACGGTTCTCTTGAATTTGCTGGGACCTGGTAGGTCTGTCCATCCTTAAACAAGGAAATTGTATTGGCAGCATCACTTAAAAGGCCTCCTGCCAAAGCCAAGACATCAGAAACAGTAAGCCCGGATTTTAACTCATATAAACCAGGTCTTGCCACTTTACCAGAAACCACAACCTGCTTTTTCTCTGAAACAGTAATTGTATCACCGAACTTGACTTCTTTTGCCCCTAGTTCGGCTAATGAGCCTTCGAAAACCTCACTTTCCCGCCTTATAGATATTCTCTCAGGATCAGCTCTTTCTGTAAGTCCTCCGGAAAGTGCGATCAGCTCTAGAATTGTCTGACCTTCAGAAGGTATAATACTGCCTGGATTTTTTACTAATCCTAAAACTATTACCGGACTCTTTTTGGGTATATAAACTGTTGCACCGATTGATAAATCAATATCTTTTTGAGGATTTGTAATTATTTCAAATACGTCGATTTTTTTATCATTGATGGCTACTTCTTTTAAATTAGCATTATTTGTAGGTCCACCTGCTACAGCTAAGGCACTTAGTAGCGTCTGGGCCTGCGAATAGGTATAATGACCGGGTTTTGCGACTTCGCCTAATATTAAAACCATATCTTTGGCAATATCTATAAACAAAGATTCTCCACCCTGAAGAGGATCTCTTGCTTTGGTAACAGTATCATAGCTTGTTCCTGACTTAAAAACAGTAACTGTATTTGAAGCCTCCGGTAATAATCCTCCGGCTAAAGCAATAACATCGGCTACACTCATACCGTCTTTTATCTGGTAAGCTCCGGGGCGAACGACCTTGCCTGCAATAACTACTTGTTTCTTTTCAGCGACAATAATAACGTCTCCAGGTTGAACTGTTTTTTCGCTTAACTCCACAAGATGGTTTTCTAAAACAATGCCTTCTCTGTTTACACAAATGTTATTTTCATCTGCACTAGCTGTTAAGCCTCCAGCTAGAGCAATAACATCTAAAACAGTCTGGCCTTCTTTCTGGTTATAAGTACCTGGATTTTTTACAGCTCCTAAAATTAATACTGGTCTGGCACCCAGTACATTAATCGTCTCACCTGAAGTAAGTTTTTTGTCTAGTTTTGGATCCTTAAGTATCTGATCTATATCCACCTGTTCACTACCTAGTTGGACATTTCTTAGATCAGCTGTTGGCAATGGCCCCCCTGCAATGGCCAAAGCATCCAATAGAGTGCTTCCTGCCTCTAAATTATAAAAACCGGGTTTGGCAACTTGGCCTAAAATTTGAACTCGAAAAGTGCGATATTTAATAATTTGCACTGTAACTAATGGTTCCTTAATATACGGTTCAAATCTATGTGCTATCTCTGCTTCAACCTCAGTCAGAGTCAGGTTGTTAACATCAAGTTGACCAGCTATAGGAATAGCTATACGGCCATCGGGACCTACTATTACTTCTGTTTTAAAATCAGGTCTTTCCCAGACTGTAATTAAAAGATTATCTCCAGGCCCTAATCTGTATAAATCAGCAGACCAAACATTGCTAGTTAGTAATAAAAATAATAACAGAAAAAAACTACACAATTTGAACCTTTTGTGCATTATACTACCTCCATGTTTAGAAACTATATGCTTTTTTAGTTTCAACACTTACACATTAATTCCTGCACTGTAATCAATTACCTTTAATTAGAGCCGCTGAGAAACTCAGCGGCTCTTGAAGGTTAATTTTATCTAAAAATAAACACCGGTAACCAAAACATCATACCTTACTTCAAGTGATAATTTGATACCACTTGGAATAACAAGCTCTTTACCCTTTACAAAAAACCCTACCGATAGGCTACCCTGATTGAAAATAACCGCCCCATCTACAGAAGGAGATGCAACAATATTTTGGTTCTTCGAGTTAAATTCTTTGATAGTTCTATCGGTCATTCCTACTTTAAGATTAGTTTCATCGATAGCTTCAAGATTAGTAAAGGATATCTCCATACTGCCTCCTTTGCCAAGGTTACCAGATGGCGAAACATTGAGAACTGAGCCTCGTCCTTGCCGGCCGGCTGGAATAACTACTTTGCCGTTTACCTTAATATCCTCAGCAACGGTAAAACTTACAACTGCACCAGCATTAGTCTTCTCAGAATCTAAAGTTGTATCTAAATTAACAATCACTATAGTTCCAGCTGGTATCTTTATACTTTCGGTTCTAAAAGTGCCGGCTGGAAATATATCGCTACTAATTTTATTTACACGTGAAAAGATTGTACCTAATTGCTTTTCACCGTAAAACTGTTGTTCAATCTCATTTAGACGCGTAATAACCGATACACTTGAAAGCTTTTTAAATAAAGCCCATTCTATGACATTGAGCCTAAGCTTAACTGAACCTTCAGGGAAACTTTCACCCTTAACATAATTATAAGCATCAGCAATACGAGCTACAAACGCACCCTCATTAACTTTACCAAAAATATCTTCTTCAATACGACCTAATCTTGTAGCAAATGGACCTGGATTAGCTTCTCCATATAGAGAAATTTCTATTTCTTCAAGGGCTCTCTGTGGAGGTGGCATTTCCACTGCTAACGAAGAAAAAGGCATAATAAAAAACAATGCGAATAAAAAGAAAGCTGTCAATTTTCTCATTCTAGTTCCTCCTTTTAAAACTGTATGCTAATTTCTGCTGTAGCTAAGTTTTCATCAGCTGTCTTGCCTGTGCTTTTTTCGGAAGAAGTTACCAAGCGATAAGCTAAATTAATATAAGTACTTTCATTGATATCATAGCCGAGTTTTAAATTTGCAGTATTGCTTTGTGATTCGTTTTCCTTGTTGTAATAATGATAATCGGCTTCAATACTTGCCTGTAAGATATCTATTTTGATACCTGCAGAGGCACCTTTTGTTGTGGCAAGTCCTTTTTCAGTATCCTTAACTTCGCCGTAGAGCAAGCCAGCTTTTAATATAGCCCACTGCCATATAGGAATCCCGACGACCAAAGAAGTTACCTGTGGAAGCTCAATTTTTTCTTTGCTAGTTGGTGGTATGGCAAAAGGAGGTTCGGGATTATAGATTTTGCTTCCGTCTTCTGTTATATAAGAATACAAAGGAGTATCTAAGTATGTAGCTAGTTCAACTTCTCCAAGTTTTACGGTAAAACCTAGTTCGGGAATTTCAAACGGTTTATTTCCCAGCCAGCTTTTTCTGGTGTTATAACTTGCTCCTAATTCAACAGGGCCAACCTTCCAAGCGGCTTGAAATTTATAAGGTTGTGTTTGTGAATTAGACAAAGCCCCTTCTAAAAAGACCTGACCTAGTTGAACTTCGCCTGTAAGTTCATGTTTGCCTAATTGAGACATATTAACATAATCTAGTCTGAAGCGGGCCCAGTCGGTAAGCTCTTCGGTGTAACTTGCTACAAATGGTCTAATCATTTCTGAAAATATCTGAACTAACTCAGTGTCTATATTCCATAAACTATATAATGCAACTTGGTTTTTTTCCTGATATACGGCAAATTGGCCAAAGTAAAAACCGTAACCAAGATCGTTAAGCTCATTGCGATATTTAAAAGTTAACCCCATTAATGTTTGGACTGTCTCCGTAGTCAGATTTGGACAGCGTGATTTTATCTCAGGCATTTTGTCAATAAGCGCAGGTAAATCAACTACTAAACGTTCATAATTGCCTTCGAGATTAGAACCAGTAACTCTTTTCCATGCTCTGCCTATTAGATTTGCAAGCTCATACGAACTAGTATTATCTGATTTTAAAACCGCACTTGCTTCCTGCGGGTGCAAAAGCCCCGAAACCACTAAAATATTTAGGTCATTTTTGTCATTTTTGGCTAAAATAATCCCTGAACACAGGATAACGATAACCAATATAAGGATCTCAAAATTATTTCTCATAACTTTTCCACCATCTTGCCGTTTAGTGAACACTTTGAATAAAAACTATAGAGTATTTAAAAATTCTCTTATCAGTAAGGATTTTCCTTCTTAGGTATCTTTTTTATATGTATTTACTTCTTTAAAATACCTCTTTATTAAAACTCTTGCTGCATAATCATCAATCGGACGTTGGGGAAAACGCAGACCATATGGCAGCAGAATCTGCCAGCCATACCCATTCTCCATAAAATAGAGTTTTCTCGCTTCTATTGTAGAAAAACTTTCTTTCACAACTACAGTCTTAAGTCCCATTTGTTCTAGTATTTGGATGTACTTCTTGGAGGTAGTGCCATCACCTATAATGACAGTAATATCGTGTCTTTTTATTAGATCATATAGTTCTTCTTCAAAGTCCTGCGGCGACACTATTTTTTGTAGAATAACCTTGCCTTGATTATCTGTTAATGCTAGACCACATTTATCTTTACCAGGATCTATGCCTAAAAAGTACATCCCTAAACACCTCCTTTAATGTTTTTTACGATCTTAATAGATTTATTCATACTTTATTAGGGTGTCTTTTTTTAGCTCAAGCTCATTAAAAAAGCGGTGGCAATGCCACCGCTTTTTATCTACAGGTTTTATGGGATAACAAAACCAACTATAATACCTGCAATACCTGCCAAAAGACCAAGAATCGCAATTGTTCTTGTAGTCTTAAGGTCTTTTTCCATTTTTATGAGCTTATCGTTTTGTTCGTCAAGTTTAGTTTGCATTTCGTTAACGCGGTTACTAGTTGCATATTTCTTCTCTAGATCCTCTTGTACAGTAGCTATCTTAGCGTTGCTTTCTTCTATTTTGGAATCTGTGTAGGTAATAGCTTTTGATTCAGCGGTTTTGAGGTTCTCTAACAGAGTATTAACCTTTGCATTAACTTCTTCCAAATCTTTATCAGTTTCAATAGTATATACTTCAAATATTCTAAATAAGTTTTCTGAAACTTTTGTATTACTTTCTATCCTTTTGCTTAAATAAGTTACATCCTCATCAAGTTTAACGTCCAAGCTAAATATCTCATTAGAAAGCTCTTGTTTTGTAGCTTTTAACTCTTTATCATTTTCTTCGTCATACATTTCCAATAACCTAAATAAGTTTTCCGAGAGTTTCTTGTTACTTTCTACTTTTTTGCTTAGAAAAGTTACTTCTTCGTCAAGTGTAATGTCTGTTTCTTGGATCTTTTTCTCTAAAGCAACTAATTTCTCAGCATTGTTCTGATTATATTCATTAATAATTGCCTTAACTTCATCTGCTGTTAAACCTGCGAACTCATGTACTATATGCTTTTCAATAATTTTTTCAACTGGTTTTTCAATGTATTCTTTCTCGACAATTTTAGTTACTTCGACTGGTTCTTGAACAGTTCTCTCTATAATTGTCTTTTCGATTACAGGCTGAACTGGCTGATTAATTGTTACAGGTTGCTGGACTATTTTTTCCACGACAGTTGCTGGCTGTTGTACAATTCTATCTAAAACTTTAGCGACTAAAACAGCTACAGAATACCTATTCATCGGCTCGCTACCATGGTAATTACCGTCTGGCATACCAGAAATTAAACCTTCGTCAACAAGCTTTGTTATTGCCTCATATGCCCAGTGATCTGAAGGAATATCAGGGAACTGAGCTGATGCAACAAAGCTAAAACACATAATAGTAAAAACTACAACTGCCAGAACTTTGGTAAAACGCTATCTCATATGCACTTACCCCCTCCGGTTATGTTAAAAAAAAATCAAATTACTGAGAACATAAAATCAGCATAACGATTTAATTACTGTTCTCAAACTCAAACCTAAAAATAAAATACGACTGGAATAGTAGCCACTTTAACTACCTATACAATACTATTCTGCAGTTCAAAGGTATTTCCTTCCTTTAATATTGAATTTATTAATCAGCTTCTTTATGCCCAGAGAATTATTATACAGAAAAAGCAGCTTCTACCAGATAAAAATCGCTAAATCTAGGAGAGTTAAACTCTCCCAGATTTACTCTTAGCTATATTAATACCCAAGTTTGTTTAGTTCCCAAGAAACATCTTTAATAATGTCTTTCAATTCTGGCTTCAAAAAAGGATATTCTCCTAATAGTCTACCTAAAATAACTGCAAATTCCATCCGGCTTAAATCCGTAATTTGCAAAGCCTTAGTATAAGTTGGTACTTTGGGTAGGGTTCTAGTGACTTGCAAAACTTGTAAACGATAGTTCTTTTGAATAGGTTTGGCCATGGTTATACTAGAGCAAAAGAATAAAATGATTAGTACTATGAACAGCGACTTTAGGCGCATATTTCTCCCCCCTTTTATAATATTTTAATTAAAAGGAGTAAGAAACCTGCAAGAGTTTTATGGAAACACTTCCACCTCCAATTCACAATTAATTGGGAATTCAGTATTGATAACATCTTCAGCAGCGATAGCCTTAATTTTACTGGTATTGCCCCTTTTAGTTGCGTTATCAATAGCCAATTGCAAATTTTTAACCGGCACATCAACTACCTTGCCATTTTCGCCCACAATCATTCCTTTTTTGCGGACTGTAATATTGAGATTAGTTAACATATTGGCGATCTCTTCAAACACTTCTTGAGAATTTAAATTACTTTTGACAACTGTCTCCGCTAAAAGGTCCCCTTTATTAAAGATCTTTTCTTTAGGAAAGTATTCGAAAAAACAAGCTAGTGGTTCTCCCAGTACAGTATTGCCCCAAGATACAATCCTAAAAACGCCTTCTTTATTACTACTTGCAAAACTAGCGAGATCCATTATACTGTTTAGATCATCAGCAGAAATTTTAAGTGCCTTAAAACCTATTTGTGTACTACGGGCACCTTTTTCATAGGCTAGAGAATCCGTTAACTCAATGGCAGAACGAATCTGTTTTTCAATCTCTTTATCAGTTCCAGAAACCACTTTATTGTAAATGATATCATCTGTTTGATAAAGAATATAACCTCCATAAAGTCGAACCAGAAATTCCTCGGTATATTGTTTTGACTTTGTAGTCTCTTCGATTCTTGCGGTCAGCCTTTGCTCTACTTCTTTTAAAACATCAACTCTTGATTCGGCAATTTCCAATTCTAATGTCTTTTGATCTAACTTTGTACTAGCATCTGTGAGCTGCTTTTTTATTAAACTATAGTCTTTATTTAATTGACTTAATTTAGAATCAGTTACTCTTAGCTCTTCGATAGCAGCAATCCGCTGCGAATCGATATTGGCAAGTTCATCTTTAGTTTTGGCAATTAAAGATGAGAGCTCAGCTAAATCTTTTTCCTTTGTAACTAACTCTTCTTTCTGGCTAGCCAATGTAGTTTTAAGTTCTTCAAGACCAAATAAAGCTGTGCGAACTTCAACCGAAATAGCCGCTAGAAAAGTTACTGTGCCCAGTGTGATTATCATTCCTGTAATAATAGTTATTAAAATAGAGGTGTGCTTTGGTCTTAACCCAAAGAGAGTAAGCCTCTTTTTGCCAACTTTAATACCCAATCTATCGCCTATAAAGGCCACAGTTCCTCCGGTGATTGTCAGAACTAATAGTAGAAGCACTCCGCTTAGAGATAAACCCAAAACTCATCGCCCCCTTTTTATAGCCAGAAAAAGACTCCAAAAGCCAATAATAATATTTTGAGTCCAGGCTGCTAAACACGGTGGTAGGTGACCGCCTTCTCCTAGCACCGAAGATAATGTAAGCAGGAGATAGTAAATAAAAACAATAGCAATACTCAATCCAAATCCCCTTGCAGAACCCCCTCTTGGAGAAGATACTGCCAGTGCAGCTCCCAGCAATGCAAATATCAGACTGGCAAAAGGCACAGATATCTTTTGATGATACTCAATCAGGAGTTTTTTAACTTTCTCGCCTTGTTGTTGCAGTAAATTAATCTTTCTCTTTAACTCCCTAATTCCCATTTGGTTAGGGCTTTTTTGTATCACCTTAACATCTTGAGGTTGATATTTAATAGCTACCGGCTGGATACTTTTTTGAAATGTCATCTCTGTAGAGGAAACATCATTATGAAAAGTAGTTTTACCTTCCTCAAGGTACCAGGCCTCATCACTCCAGATCATTTTATTAGCTTGTGTTGTGCTTTCAGGTTTTCCTTCAATAAATGTAAAGTAACTAACATTAGAAAATGTGTTTGTATCAGGATCAAATTCAGATGCATAGATAAGTGTTTTTAGCTTACCGGCTTCATAATCCTCTAAAAGCACATTGTGTTTTATCTTAGGAAGAGGTTTTTGTCTGACCATCTGGTTAAAGAGCATTTCATAACGGATAATTGCTGCCGGAGCCATAACATCGTTTACAAAAAGACCAAACAGTGTTATGCACAGCCCAAAAACAATAACAGGTCGTATAGTACGCCAAAAACCCTGGCCGCAAGCTTGAATAGCAATGAATTCACTATTTTGAGACAGCTTACCTAAAGCCAGTAGCACACCCATCAAAGTTGCCATAGGCAGTGCATAGACCAGTATTTGAGGAAATTTCATCATAGCTAAATCTAAAGCTGTAAAAAAGGATGCTCCTACACTAACAGCTACTCGGGCTAAATAAACTAAATCTGCAGCCACAAAGATCCCGGCAAAGGCCAACACGCCAAAGATAAAGGGAAAAATCAGCTCACTTATTATATACCTATCAATAATTGAACAAAGTATCATAAGGAAAACCGCTCCCCTAAGTAGAGGCGTTTGGCATCAGGATCAGTGGCTATATCTATTGAACTTCCTGAAACTAAAATGCGGCCTTCATGCATGATATAGGCTCGATCTGTAATTGATAGCGTTTCTCTTACATTATGATCAGTAATTAATACCCCTAACTGTTTTTCTTTTAACATGGCAATAATCTCTTGAATATCTGCTACAGCTATAGGATCTACACCGGCAAATGGTTCATCTAAAAGAATAAAAGAAGGATCTGCCGCAAGTGCCCGTGCTATTTCAGTACGTCTTCTCTCTCCTCCTGATAGGCGAAATCCTTTGGTTTTTCTAACAATACCAAGCTTAAATTCTTCGATTAACGCATCTGCTCTGCTTTTTTGTTGCTTTAGATTAAAGCCTCTTGCTTCAAGAATAGCCATGATGTTTTCTTCAACACTGAGTTTGCGAAATACTGAAGGCTCCTGAGGTAAATAACCGATACCATTTAAGGCTCGTTTATACATGGAAAGATGGGTGATGTCTTTTCCGTCTAAGAAGATACGTCCACTATTAACACTCTCAAGACCTACAATCATATAAAAAGTGGTGGTTTTCCCGGCGCCATTTGGCCCCAAAAGCCCAACAACCTCGCCGTTTTTAACTTCAATTGAGACATCATTTACTACCCGGCGTTGACTGTATATTTTCACAAGCTGCTTTGCTACAATGCTCAAGAAACCACCTCCTTATTAAAAATATCAGCTATTAAAACTGCCATCATCTTTGACGCTCCAGGAGGCCCCATTCTTTCTTTGCCAACTAAACCTCTCTGGAGGCATTCTAGGGGATGGAGTGCAAGATAGTCGACTACTTTAGCTACTTGCTCATAATCAGCTTCAACTAAAAAAACCGCCTCACCTAAAAGCTTTTTTTGTTTTCTGGCAAAATAGGCGGTAAATTGAGTCCCCTCTCCTATAAAAGTCACTACGGGCTTGCCAAGCCCAGCTGCCTGTTCGTTACCGGTACCGCTAAGACCTATTACTATTTCTGATTGGCTAATAATATCACCAAATAAATTCTGACAGAGGTAAATTTTCTTGGCACCTTTTTTAAGCACGCAAGTGGCAAATTGGCTGGTATCTCTCTGCCAATCTACAGTAGCAATAAAACTGGCAATATCAAAATCCTTGGTTAGAGCTACCAAGTAGTGATCACGGATTTTAGTTTTTTCAACAACCTGTAAGATAGCTCTTAAATTTATGGCGGCATCCTTTCTGCTACCGGGCAGAATACCAATAGGATTAGGCAAATTCAAGGCGATCCCTTTTAAGTCAATAGCATCCATCATAAGATTGCCCAAACATTTGGCCTTGACTCCTCTTCTTTTGAGGTCAGTTGCTGTAACTTCATCTCTTGGTAGCACTACCCTTGCTTTTTTTCTCATGATAGCCACTTCAGGGAATGAATGCGGTTTTATATAATTGGATTTGGCCGTAGGAATAAAAACTATCTCCGTCTTTAGATTTTGAGCTGTTAAAAAAAGATTGTACGTATCCCCCACACAAATAGCCAGCTGAATGCCTTTTAGGTTTCTCAAAACCTTTTTTTGATCTGCTATCTGCTTAAAAAGGCCGCTTTCTAGATCATCTCTGAGATTTTTCCAACCTAAATAGGCAAAGCCACCACTTGGAAGCAGTGGTTGAGAATGAATCTTCTCGATACCAGCTTGGTCATAGGCTAAACCCAAACCCACCAGAGGAAGTGCTAAAATCTGGTCATTGATATAGTCTTTGAGTTTTTTAGCCAGCACCGCAGCTAGTGCATCTTCTCCATGTCCATTGCTGATAATCAGCACTGCCACAGCTTCCCCTCCTAACAAATTCTCTTTATTTAACTAATAGACCTTTGGCAATTATTGGCTTATTCATCTTCATTGTTAGCTAGACTCTGATAAAGCCTGTAGTATATACCACCTGTTTGTAGCAATTGGTTATGGGTACCCATCTCCGCTAAACGCCCATCTTTTAAGACGATAATTTTATCGGCATTTTTTATCGTTGACAGTCTATGGGCTATTACCAGAGATGTCGTTCCCTTTTGCAAGCTTTCAAAAGCCTCCTGTACAACTCTTTCGCTTTCAAGATCGAGAGCTGAGGTAGCTTCATCAAGAATCAAGAGCTTTGGTTTTCTAATAATAGCTCTAGCTAAAGCAATTCTCTGCCGCTGCCCGCCTGAAAGATTAACTCCTTCCTCGCCGATGGGAGTAAAATATCCCAGGGGTAGTTTTTCTATAAATTCATGAGCATTGGCTTTTTGAGCCGCCCAAATAACATCTTCCAATGAAACTCCCTCTTTAGAAGAGTCGTTCTTTCCATAGGCAATGCTATCAAAAATAGTGCCTGAGAATAAAAAGGTCTCTTGTGGGACTAAACCAATTTGACGTCTTAAAGATCTCAAAGTTACATGCCTTAAATCCTGGCTGTCAATGAAAACTGCACCTTCTTGGGGATTATAAAAACGCATGATTAAATTAGCTATAGTAGTTTTACCTGAACCACTAGGTCCAACAATAGCAACTACTTCTCCCGGATTAATTACAAAAGAGACATTACTTAGAATGACTTCTTTTTCGTAGGAAAAGCTGACGTTTTTAAACTCGATTTGGCCTTTTGTGATCTCTAATTCTTGTTTTTCTCCCAAAGCCTCAGTTTCTTGCTTTTCATCCATCAGTTCAAAGACCCGTTCAGCCGAAGCAAGTGCCTGTTGAAAAACTCCAAAAAGCCTTGAGAGTGAAGTGATTGGACTTACGGACATACCTAAATAGCCTATAAAAGTTACTAGCGTCCCTGCTGTAAGTCGGCCAGCTATTACCTCTTTACTGCCATACCAAATAACAGTTAAAATGCCGGTTATACTTGTAATTTCTATTACTGGCAGTACCAAAGCCATAACTCTAGCTGCTTTGACATTTACATCAAATGCCTGCTGATTGCTGTTTTGAAGGTTTTCATATTCTTTGGTTTCAGCATTATAGGCTTTAATAATCCTTATTCCGGACAAAACCTCCTGTAGCAAAGCTGAGATATCTGCCAGCCGTGCTTGAATCTGTTTAGCTAAACCCCTAATTTTTTTACCTAGGTAAAAAACGATAAAACTGATTAAAGGCAGTACTAAAAATGAGATCAATGCCAAATACGGATGCAAGTAAAAGGTAATAACTACGATACCGATTCCTGTCACAATTTGATTGATAAATTCCCCTAACCCTTGTCCCACTGCGCTTTGTACCATATTAATATCATTGGTTGCACGTGAGATAACCTCACCTCGTCTTGCTTTGTGATGATATTCCAATGGTAAATATAAAAGATGCTGGAAAAGATCACGTCTTAAATCTTTTACAACCCCACTGCCAACATAAGAGAGACAAAAGTGTTGGGTGTAATTTAAAATACCGCGTAAAACATAAAGACCTATTGCCAAAAGTGCTAAATGATTTAACTCTGCTAACCCTGTCGTAGCACCGATGCTACCAAGAACCTTATCTATTAAACCCTTCCCTAAAAGCACAGGTAGATACAAAGCTGTTAAAGCCAGAGCTATTAAAGACAATATTCCCAGGACTGCATAGCCAAAATAGGGACCCAAATATTTTAAAAGGCGTCGGGATACCTTTTTTTTATCTTTAGTCACCCCCCCACCTCCTTACTAAAGTCTGGGCGATAATCTCAGCTGCATTGCTTTTGGGGTATAATTCCTTAAGTTTGAGAGAGATTTCCTGGAGTTTTTCTTTATCCTGGTAGATTAAAAAAGCAGCCTCAGCTACTTGAGTAACATCCAAAAAGCCTCTTAGCTCAGGGACAACCTCTTGATTGGCAAGCATATTTGGTAAAGCCGTAGCAGTTATTGATGCAGCTTTTTTCCAGATCAACTTTTCTTTAAAAACTGCACCTACATATGGAATGCTACCAAGTAGTCCGACAAGTCCTTGCAGCGGAATATCTCTGGCAATATTTAGAGGTAAGATAACAAGCATGGGGAGTCCATAAAAAGCCATTTCGGCTGTATTAGTTCCTGGTATTGTTAACGCTAACGCCGAGGTTTCCATTATCTCATACTGTTTATTGTAAAAAAAAGGCACCTTAACACCTGCTGAAGTTTCAATTATACCTTCTGCTATAATACTGCCGGTCACCCCTTCAAGCAATGGATGAGGTTTTTTTAAAGCCATTTGAAGCATTTCTTTTTCAATAAAAGGAGACAGACTAATGACAAATTCCAGCTTGGAATTAATTTTTGTCATTTTCTCTGCTACACCTAAAAAGAATGGCAGCAGACTCTTAAAATGACTGCGGCTCCCGGGGAAGAGTGCTATTTGAAGAGGATTTTTAGTTAGGTTGCGCTGATAGAGGTTGGAAAGCATTAAATCGCCAACAATTTGGATTTTATTTTCACTAACTCTTTTTTGTACTTCTTCTTTTACTTTTTGATTAGGGACAAAAACCAGATCTAGGTTTTCATTGGCTCTTTTGGTACTGTAAACTGCCACTGGAAAATTCAAAAGCCAGCCCAACCTTTGAGCATGCATGATATCCCCACCTAAAAATAAAACACAGCCTGATTTCTCTCTGGGTATTTTAATCAATCCCAAGGCCAAATGCCAGTATTTTTCAGGAGGATAAACCTGTCTGATGCCTTCTTGCTGCAATAAGAAAGAAGTCTCCTGCCCGGAGGCAAACGTACAGGGGGTCACCACTACATCAACCTTGACCCCAAGTTTATAGAGGGCCAAAGCTACAGGCTTGACCCAGGCAAAAGTTTCTCCAGGACTATTGGTTGTTATCACTACCTGCACTGCTGGCCACCTCCACAATGATTTTTGCCGTATTGGCATAAGCATCTTTGGAACCGAGCTTGGAACGAACTTGCCTTAGCTTTGCTTGGATCTGTTTATCAGGCTGAGGTCGTGCCAAAAGAAGTGCTAAATTAGTTACCATATTGTCAACCGTAAAATTACTGTGAATTAATTCTACAACTACTCTTTCATTTAAGATAATATTTGGCAAAGCATAGTATTTTGCCTTGAAAAGTAGCTTGAATAATATAGTTGTTAGTTTAGAGAGCTTATAAACAGATACCATTGGACGTGCTAAAAGAGCAGCCTCCAAAGTTACAGTCCCACAGGTGCAAAGACAGGCAGTTGAAGCGGCTATAGCTTGATGCGTCTTTTGTTCAATTATCCCTAGATCTAAATCCATTTCTGTGATGATCTTGGCGACTGTTTCCTTTTGGATTGAAGCTGCTAAAGCTAAAATAACCTGAAGATCAGGATCTGCATTTTTTAATGTTTTAGCTGCTTCTAGCATCAACTTTAAATGAGTTTTTATTTCCTGGTTTCTAGAACCCGGTAAAAGTGTCAAGACCGGTTTATTAACATCGAGATTCAGCTCTTGACAAGCAATCTCTCGTGGGATCTCAGTGGGAATTTCTTCTAAAAGTGGGTGCCCAACCATCTCAATATTGGCACCGGCAGCTTGGTAAACATCCAAATCCATAGGCATAATTGCAGCAACTTTAACTACTGTTTGGGCCACTTTTTTAGCTCTCTTTCGACCCCAAGCCCAAGCTGAGGGGGGAATAAAATAAATACAGGCAATCCCTAAACTGTGAGCAATTTTGGCCAGATGAATATTAAAACCAGGGAAATCGATTAGTACCAAACAATCCGGACGTCTAGCTATAAGTATATTTTTAAGACGCTTTAACCAGTTTCTATAAAAATTTAAAAGCTTAAGCGCTTCTGTAAAGCCCACAACACTTAATTGGGTTGGGTCAAAGATAATCTCTAAACCTTCACTCGCCATAAGAGACCCACCCCAGCCATAAAAGGAGGTCTCTGGAGATTGCTTCTTAATAGCTTTAATAAGACTGGCTCCATAGTAATCTCCGGAAGCTTCTCCGGAAATTATCATTATCTGCATCTTCTACCCTCCCCAATAAATCAAATACTATTTTTCATAACCATAAATAGCTAAGCCATTGTCATTTGCTAACTTAAAGGCTTCCTCTTTTTCCAGCAGAAAAGCCTTGCCAGCTTCTACAGCCAAAACCCTTATATTAGCAGCTATAGCATTTTTAATTGTCTCAGCACCAAGCGCTGGTACATCAACACGCCAATCCTGATCTGTGCGACTGACTTTAATTGCTACAGCGCCTTCTTTAGCTAGTTGACCTCCCCTTAAGATAGTCGCATTTGTTCCATCGATGGCTTCAACCGCAAAAATTGTCTTCCTTTTGACAACAACAGTTTGTCCGATATCGGCATCAGCAACCATCTTAGCAATTTCATAGCCAAAGGAAATATCATCTAGTTCCTCTTTAGAGGGCTTTCCTATAATAGCACCCTTCATAACTACATAATCTTCTAGGTACTTTGCCTGGGAAGCAACCTGGATACCATTTTCTTCAAAACATTCGATCAGTGCCTTAAAAAGGACATCGTTTTGGAAATTTGAAATACGGACTAGAATGCTTTGCCAGACCAAATCTGGTCGAAACTGTAGTAAATCGATTTTCGAGAACCGTCCGGCCAGGACTATTTCTTTAATACCTTCTGACTTAATATAGCTTATTAACCTTTCTAATTCCCCTAGTGCAAAAACTTTTACTTGGATATCCTTGGGAATAGAATTTTCATTTTCTAAAGAGTTTAACATCATAATCGGTTCAAACCCTTTATCCCTCATACCCCTTGCGATTAAGATAGGCATTATGCCTCCTCCAGCAATTATGCCAGTTTTAATCCTCATTATCTTCTCCTTCTTCCTCTTTGCGTGCCGAACAGATACCTCGTCCCACTTCACGTAAAAACCTAACAAAATGGTCTATTTCAGGATAACCTTTCAAGGTTTGTTCAATTTCACTAATCGCCTGAGAGACATTATTGTTCTTACGATATAGTAGCTTATAAGCTTTTTTAATCTCAGCTCTAACCTCCGGAGTAAGGCCACCCCTTCTTAAGCCAACAAAGTTTACACCAGCTACTTTGGCTGGTGCACCATCAACCAATAAATAAGGCGGTACATTTTTGGTAACCTTAGAAACTCCACCAATCATGGCCATAGTACCTATACGGCAAAACTGATGGATTCCGGACATACCTCCGATGACTACCCGATCTTCAACAATTACATGACCTGCAAGACCTGCCCCATGTGAAAGAATAACATTATTTCCTACCTGACAGTCATGAGCAATATGAGCAAATGCCATAATTAAAGTATCCTTACCTACAGTTGTATAGCCATTACCTGTAACTGTTCCTCTTTCAATAGAGGCCATCTCTCTTATCTGTGTATTTTCTCCTATAATAACCAGTGTCTTTTCCCCTTTATATTTTAAATCCTGTGGTTGCATACCAATAATAACTCCACCATTTAAGTGGCAATTGTTACCTATTTGGCTGCCAGAGTGTATGGTGCACCTTTCACCAAGATAAACATTGTCCCCGAGCTTAACCTCAGATTCTACGATACAAAAAGGACCGATCTCTACATTTACACCTAAATTGGCTTTGGGATCAATTATTGCAGTAGGATGAATCTTTACCACTTTTACTTTGGCCCCCTCCGACATATCTCTTTATTATATTAACTGCTCTTACCCAGGGCAAACAATAATTCTGCCTGAGCTACAACTTCCCCATCTACTAGAGCTTTGCTATTAACTTTGACCATGTTACCTATAGATTGAATAATATTTACTTCCACAATAAGTTGATCTCCAGGAACTACAGGTTTGCGAAAACGTGCTTTATTAACTCCAGCAAATAAAGGGACTCCTTCTATATCTTTTAGATCTGACATAAAGGCTACCCCTGTAGACTGAGCCATGATTTCTAAGATATAAACACCGGGCAAAAGCGGGGTTTGCGGGTAATGTCCCATAAATTGTGGTTCATTTATGGTAACGTTCTTCAAGGTAACTGCTCTTTTTCCGGGTTCAAGCTCTAATACTCTGTCAATTAGAAGCATTGGGTAACGATGTGGAAGTAAGGCCATAATCTCTTTGATATCCATTTAAATATTCCTTTCTTTTCTAATCTCTTACCAGCTGCTCAACTATCTTTTGTGCTAACAAAGCATTATGCCTATGACCGGTTCTTACAGCTATGATGTGGGCTAAAAGACGATATTCCCCAATAAGCGACAGATCGCCATAGAGATCTAGAAGCTTATGCCTGGCAACTTCATTTTGAAAGCGCCGTTTATTGGCAAAGCCGTTATTATCGATTAGAACAACCATGCTCTCGTCTCCGCCTAAAGCTAATCCTTTTTGACGCATATCGGCTAACTGCTCCTTAAAGGCAATGGTTCGTGCCGGAGCTAGATCAGTTAGAAAGTCATCTCTGTTTTCTAAGTAGTCATAAAACATATCCGGGATAGACATTCTTTCAGAAACAAAAGTATAAGAAAGTCTTAGTTCAGAAGCTGGTACAGCAACTATAAAAGCTTGTCCATCTTTAACAGTTATGGTCTCTTTGAGCTTAATAACCGGTTTGGCCTCCTGTTTTACTATACCACCTAAAGCAAGTAGCTTGTAAAATTCCAGCGCTGAGCCATCTAAGGCCGGAGGCTCCGGACCATCAATCTCTATTTTTAGATTGTCCAGTCCTAGGCCCTGGCACGCAGCCAGAAAATGCTCTACTGTGAGAATTCTATCATTTCCTACCGCTAAGGCTGTACACAGAGGAACCTCTAAACGGTTTTCCCAAAAAACTCTAACTTCCGGTTGATTCTCTAAATCAGTTCTGATAAATCGCCTACCATAATATGCCTCTTGAGGCAGTACTTTCATTGTTACCATTTTACCTGTATGAAGGGCTCTCCCACTAATTATTACAGGATTTGCCAGTGTTTGTTGCATAATTTTAACAAGTAAGCTCCAAAAAGCAGGAGACTAACTTGCTTCCTCCTTTAATATCATTTTAAGCATTGGCATTTGAGATAATAATTTAATTCTTTGACCTCAATACCTTAATCCCAAAAATATATATCTTCTCAAAGCTGTTAGTTCTTTTTTAATATTGACTTCTTGTGAACATAATTCTGCAAGAGTTTAGATGTTCCTTCAGTAAGAGGCAGGTCCAAAAGGCCTGCCTCTTACTGTGCTAACTTACTTAAAGCATCTTTGGTATCCAGAAGTCTTTCTCTATACATTACACCAAGATAAGAGGATGGTTGAACAAATATTTTTTGGGGAGGAGCTTCTTCTACAATCTTGCCAGATTCCATAAGAACAAGCCGATCTGCCACTTTTAAAGCAAAGGGCATCTCATGGGTTACTACCAGCATCGTTTTTTTCTGAGCTAAAGAATCCATAATTCTTAAGATTTCATGTACATACATCGGATCTAGAGCTGCTGTTGGTTCATCCCAAAAGATAATATCTGGATCTAAAGCCAGAGCTCTGGCAATACCCACCCTTTGTTTTTCACCCCCGGAGAGCTGTCTGGGATAACGAAACCTTTTTTCCCAAAGGCCAACTGATTTTATTGCTTTTTCAGCTTTAGAAAAATCGTGCTCTCCTTCCCAAAGAGCCAGCAAAACATTTTCCAGCAGAGTAAAATGCTCAAGCAACTGAAATTCTTGAAAAACTATACCCATCTTACGTCTTTTTTTCCGTAGCATCTTTTCTGAAAGGGCTTGCAAATTGACACCTTCAAACCAGACTTCTCCTTTTTGGGGTTTAATAAGTCCCAAAGCTACTCTTATAAGCGTAGATTTGCCGCAACCGCTAGGCCCTGTTAAAACCACTGTTTCCCCTTCGTTGACGGTAAGATTGATGTCTGATAGAACCTTAACCTTGTTTTTTTCTAAATATATGTTGTGTAATTCAAGCATGCTTAAACCTCCTTAGTGAAAGCAGCTTGCGACGATTAATCAGCTGCCAAAGACCAGGCCTGCCATCTGGAATGATAACCTGGCGGTAAAGTTCTCTCTTGGAAAGGCCTAATGCTTCTCCCGCTTCAATGCTTTTTGGGTTAAGGGGAGATATGCGGTTGGCGATAGTTATTAAAAAGGCACTGCCTAAGCCTCCGGCCATTATATAGATTACTTTAACTAAAAGTGTAGTTGAAAAAGGCATTATCAGAGCTATAAGGCTTATTTCAGTTATGCCAAGAAGCCAACCATATAAAGGAGCGAGGAAGTTTTGTTTCATATGCAGGTAACTACCCCATAATGAATGATCAATAGCAATAAAGACCCAAAGAAGAATAACCGCAGCTGCTAAGGCAGCTAAGGGTACTATGCCGCCAACAACTCCTCCGATTTGACTTTTAATATCCTCTTTTATTTCAGCGGCGGGTTTACAGACAACTCCCGGAATCGAGGGAGCTTTCTCGGTAGTAACAACCTTGAGTGATTTCTGACGAGTTATGGCTTCTATATCGCGCCAGCTCTTATAGATGTCTTCGTCACTCCAGGAGGGTAAACTTTCTTTAAGGGTTAATAGGGGATCTGCAGGCAAAGTTTTAATCCATTCATAAACTTTGTTTGCTAGATCAGCCCGGAAGTTTTCTGGCAATCTCCCAATTCGATCCCACAATATTAATATCTCCAATTTAGATCTTAGGGCTTCAGGCAACTCCAGATTTTGTTTTCTAGCCAGCTGTTCTAAGTCTCTAAGCAAAAGTGAAAAGTCCTGGCCTTGAAGAATTTTGGTTGCTAGTTCTTCGGCACTTGTTTTTAAATCAATAGCCTCTGAAACAGGCTTCCAAGACTCAAGATCCCGACGCGGACTTTCTAAACGATATGTTGGCAGTGCTTCTTTAAGACGTCCACTGCCATCAAGAAGATAAGCTTTTTCGTCACCTGTTAGCTTTAAGGAATCTCCACTTACAAGGTAGATACCATCTGAAAACACACGAGCACGGAATTCACTTTTAGGTTTGGAACCAATTTTAAGAACTTGGTTGGATATAACAAGATCAGCTCCGACCGGAAGTTTTTTATCAAAGACTAATCTAGAGTTATAACTTTTTAGAAGCCTTACTGCATCACCCATAACTCCTTCGGTCGAAGCAGCTAAATACCAGTATTGTTTCCCCTCTAAGGCTTTTTCTATTTCTTCGCGAGCTTTAGCAGCTTCCTGATTGGTCTGATCGGTTAATTCAAGTTCCCAAACATAATAGGGAGCAGTTAAAGTTCTTAGCTTATTCTGAATAACTTCTAAATTTTTTCTATTGCGAGCAACCACATAAAGCCCTGTTGGCCCTTTAGCTGCAAAACGTATTTCAGGCCAGTTGTTTATCTGTTTAATAATTTTAGGATATACCTCTTGAGGTATCCCTTGCACTATAATGGCAGTATCCAGTAAAAGAGCTAATCCCGCATAGCCTGGTAGAGGGCTCACAAGTTTAGCCACCTCATCCAAAGCGCCATTTTTCAAATCCTGTTCGCCAAAACCTATCAAAATGTGAGTTTTATCACCCAAAGTTTTGCCTATCCGATAATGAAAGGCTTCTCTGCCCGAGTATGTTTCTTGTAAAGCATGCAAAAAGCCCAGAGTATTTTTCTTTTCTACCTGGACAACAACTTGGTAATCTTTTCCGCCGACCAAATCATCTAGTCCCCTTTGTACATAGAAGGCAAAGCCATGACCAGCAGCAAGAAGTGTAACTGTGAGCAAAACAATTTCTAGCAAAATCACTATGGCTAAATCTGTGTTAATTCCACCACGCATAAGGCTCCCTCCTCTTGCCTTAATTATAGCAGAATCAACGTCTCTACCCTATTGGTAAGTTCCTGCATTACAAACAGAAGCTAGAAAAAAAGAGGAGTGTTTAACTCCTCTTTGTTATTTGCGTCCAAAAACACCTGCTAAAATAGAACTCGAACTCTTTACTGCCATTCCTAGAAAACTTTTATTGGCTTCAAAAATTTTATCAAGCGAATCAACCACATGATCAATTTCCTCTTTCGTTACTACAAGAGGTGGTTCTAGTCTGACCACATTAGGGTTATTTAGAGTATAGGCTGTAATAACTCCATATTTGTTTTGCAGTTGTCCCGCAACCAAAGAGCCCAAATACTCTTCCGAAGCTCGCGAGATAGCTCCTCCGCTTAACTTATCCAGCATACCTTTTGGTTGTTCAAATTCTAAGCCGATTAAAAGCCCTCGGCCACGAACTTCTTTAATCAAACCATATTTTTCCTTTAGTATCTGAAGTTTATCTAATAGATAATCTCCTAGCTCTAGGGCTTTATCAGCAAGATTGTCGTTTTTAATAACCTCTAAAGCAGCTATCCCAGCAGCAGCAGCCCAAGTATTGCCACCAAAGGTAGTCGTGTGTAAAAGGCACTTTTCTTTGGTGCCATAGGCTTTATTCCACACCTCTTCAGTCGTAATAAATACTGAAGTAGGTATAATGCCGCCACTTAGAGATTTGGCTATACACATAATATCAGGCTTGGCTTCATCCCATTCACAGGCAAACATTTTGCCAGTTCTGCCAAGACCAGTTTGAATTTCGTCAGCGATAAATAGTGCCCCATAGGCGTGACAGATCTCCTCTACAGCTTTTAAATAACCTTTATCAGGAACTATAATTCCACCTTCACCTTGGATGGGTTCAACGATAAATGCAGCTACATCGCCCTGCCTTAATCGCGTTTCAAGTGCTTTAGTATCATTAAAAGGAATCTTATCACAAGCCGGGACCAGAGGTTTAAAAGGTTCCTGATACTTTTGTCTGCCGGTTAGTGATAAAGCACCCATGGTCTTGCCATGAAAAGAACCTATCGTGGAAATAATCGTTGGCTTTTGGGTAGCAATGCGAGCCGCTTTAAGAGCACCTTCTACTGCCTCAGCACCACTGTTGCCAAAGAAACAGTGCTTGAGATCCCCAGGTGTAATCTCAGCTAGATTATGTGCCAGCACTCCAGCCAAAGCCGGGAGTGAGGCTTGCATAAAATTAGGGCGCCCCACCACCTTTTTTATGGTCTCAATGACATAAGGGTGATTGTGTCCGGTATTTAAAGAGCCATACCCTCCTAGAAAGTCAAGGTATTCATTGCCTTCACTATCCCATACTTTAACACCCTCAGCTCGGACAAATAGTTTATCAAAATTAAGCATGCCAAGCAATGAAGCAAAAGCTGTGTTGCCATATTCGCGATGGAGATCGATGATAGATTTTCTATCTAGTTTTAAGGCTTCTTCAATTGTAATCAACAACTATTCCCCCTACTTGGTTTTAGTTTTAAACTCTAATTTACCCTTGACTTTATAACTACCTTTGTCTACATTAGCTTCTAAATAGCCATCAGGACTACTTAAGGTACGATCTTCTTCAATGAGCTTTATATTGCCTGATAACTTTGCCAAACCAGTTTGATCACTAAATTCTAGTATATCACCAAAGATGGTCTTCTTCTCATCGTTAATAATTATATCACCTTTGGCTTTAACATCCTTAACTTCGGTCCATAGTTCCACCTCGTTGGCATTAATTGTTATGGCTTTGTCTTCTCTTTTTTGCTTAATACAAACGCCGCCTAAAAGCTTAGCATATTTATTGTCGGTATCAAAGAAAACCTCTTTAGAAGTAATATCCATATTATCATTCATAATAATGCATTCACCAAAAGCCTTTGCGATCTTCGTCTTGGTGTTGTAGATCAACTTTTGGGTAATAATTTTTGTTTTTCCTTGGCTAATAACTATCTCCTTGCCTACAACAGTAACCTCATCACCATCGCCGCCTACCATTTCACCGTCTTCACTGACAGTAAACCATAACTCTTCTTCAGCTGCAAAAGCTGTAAAACAAATAATAAGCACTAAGACCACCATAAGAAGTGCTGGTTTTTTCTTCATAAACATATGCCGGCAAACCCGGCTAACCCCTCCTTTTTCTCTTTATTTAGAGCCTATTTTCACTGTTAAGGGTCCTTTTATGCGGTAGTTTTGAGTTTCCCAGTTAAATTCAAGACTTGAACCGGTTACTCTTAGACCCTCGTTATCTTTTAATTCTACATTTTCGCTGGCGTAGAGAATTTTTTTGGGTACATCGCCTGAAAGCTTGTCTGAGATAAGTGTGTACCTGCTGGTTTGTACAACTGAGGTACCCTCGGTTGTAAACTGATCCTCTAAGATTTCATAGATCACCTTAGGTGCAGCTAATTCAAAATCTTTTTTCACTCCTGTGATTAGTACGTTTCCTATAGCTTCCAGCCTTTCATTTTTTTCATACCAATTGGCAATATTAGCTGTTAGTTTCAGCTCAGGCTCTCCTTCACTATAGGTAAACACTTCTCCTAGTGCCTGAAACTCAAAATGGCTTTCATACTCCACCAGTTGTTCGGCTTCCAGAAAAAAGGTCGGTTTACCATCTTTGCGTTTAACAATCTGAATCATCTCAACCACTTTTTTGTATTCACTAGGTAATGGCTCGCGTACAGGCTTTTCAGGTGCCTGCTTGCCACAACCGGTTAAAAGTAATAAGACTGTAGCTAACAAGATAAAGTGTTTAGGCACCCTCAAAGTTATCCTCCCTCCAAGTAGCTTAATTTCCCGAACTAAGAGCAGAGAGCATATCACTGCTAAATTCCACACCACTACCACTTAGTTTGACTTTCATCGGCTTATCACCAATAGCTTTAATTTTAAACTCCAACCAAACGGCCTTATTGATAGAATCATAAGTTAGATCAAGCTCCCTACAATGCAGATCTCTGCTTAGGGTAACTTTGAGAGTGGTGTATTTATTGGTTTGAGGATTGAATACAGCTTCACCTCGTAAACCATACAAACCATATTTTAAGATGCCTTTACCGTTTAATTCCTTGAGCTGCCATTTGCCTTTGTCTTTGCTGTAGTTGATGCGTCCTTCTAAACTCAGATTTTCCATAGGTTCTACTTTTATGTTTCCGGCCACCTTTATAGCCTCAAAAGGAACTAAATTATAATCGTGTTCAAGATTAGCCGTAAGCTTCCCGTAACTAATGCGGTGTGTGCTAGATAAGGTTTTAAAAGTTGCCTTAACCAGATCATATCCCGTTTTTATCTGCGTAGTAACTACAGAAAGATTATTATAGACACTAAAATCCAAGGCATGGATGTTGGACAGTTTATCAAAGCTAAACGGTGAATTGCCATAAACATCACGTTTAGTATAGTCGAAGGTAAAATTCCAGTTCTTTGCCGGCTGATAGCTAAGGCCTAAAGCACTACGCCAAGAAAGAACATAGGGGCTAAAGTTCTTTAAATTATAAACTGTACCCTGGCCCTCACCCAGAAGATTAAAGTTTAGTCCGGTAGCAATTTTATATGTTTTCCGGCCCAAAACTCCTCTAAAACTTAATTTATCACTTTCGATTTTTTTAGGTTCCTCTTTATAATGACCAATGGTAGTCTCTAGCATAATAGGCCAGGTCAGAAGATTTAGACTACGGGTTCTTAAAACTAATTCCGGTTGCCGAAATAACCTGCTGTAGGTAGAGGTAGTCGCTTCTTCCTGACTTTTATCCTCTTGCTGCCACTTAAGGGTACCTGATAAATATTTGGCATTGTAATTCAAGGTGCTATCGTAACTTAAAACTGTAATCCAAGGTTGATTGGCCTTTTGATAATAACTTAAATTTACTCCCAGATTAGTGGTTAAAACCTTACTAAGTTTTAGAGATTGGCTGGTTTCCAATTTAACTTCTTCTTTATCATTTGCAGGTGAATTCTCATCACTATAACTAAATCTTAAATTACCAGTATAGCTACTACCACTAAAACTATAATTCCAACTGGTAGCTTTTAGCAATTTAGGAGCAAACTCGGTATAATCCTCTTTATAAGCACCTGTCCCCGAAAGTTTGAACTTATCTTTAGTAAGGTTAAAACTTCCTGAGGTGTCAAAAAGCTTAAGTTCATTGGTAAAGGGGGAATAAATAAGGTAATAACGGGTATTTAGATTCTTTTGATCCTTAGAGTAGGCATGCTGCAGTCCTTGACCTATTCCCAACTTATTTAAATAATCAATGTTTATCTCACCTTTGTTGTAATTATTTAAAGTATAGACATAGGCGAGTTTGACAAAAAAGCCCTCTTTAGCCGATGACCCAAACTGTGGGAACTTCCAATAGTTCTTCTTTTCTTTTAAAGAAACCTGCCAATACGGCAAATATAGCAGGGGTAGTTTACCCTCTTTATAGTAGAGATTGCGCATAACTAGTTTATCATCTTCATAAATCTCGATTATCTTGGCAGCGATATGATAATGAGGGTTTTCAAGATTACAAGTGGTAATCCGGCCTCCTTCTAGACGCAGAAATTTTTCTTCAAAGCTCATATTATGACCATAGAGGTAAATATCATCCTTGAATTTTTCATTTTCAATGTGACCTCTTACCCCTTTGATGGTACCTGTTTTTGTTTTGTAATTATAGACAAGCTCATCCCCGGTAAATTCTTTTGAACCCTCTACAACCCTAACTCCCCCGGAAAAACGCACTACATTGTTTTCCAAATCGACTTCAGCTATATTACCTTTGGCTGTAAAGTTTGAACCGCGAATATTGACATCACCTTTAATTGTAACCTTCTTTTCATCGCCAGCTAGTTCATCATCAGCTGTTACCAAGATCTCATCCTCAGCAATATTATCAGGCTCATCCTGGTTATCTCCACCATCTTCAATAGCATCAGTATCCAAGTCACTTTTTTTGTCAGTTGTTTCTTCTAGTTCAACTGCCGAGGTGGGATTGTCACTTGGGGATGATTTGGTATCATCATAAATTGTTTCCTCAGCCAACGCACACATGCCAAGGGCTACTATTATTCCGATTATAAGGCAGACCTTTTTCAAATCAATCCCCCCCCTTAAACCCTTTCCACTTCCCACAGAAGGCTAACTCCAATAGTTAAAAAGAATACTGTTGGAAGCCAGGCTCCCAGTATGGGAGCTATAATTCCTTCTATGCCCAGGGTACGAAAAAGAGCACTTAATACATAGTAAATTAATGCAATTCCAATGGCTAGCCCTACACCTAAGAAAGTTCCACCCTTACCGAATTTGATACTAAGAGGTGCCCCTAAAAGGACAAACACTAAACTTACTAAAGGGATAGATACCTTGCGATGATAATCAACAATCAATTCATTTACATTTGCGCCCGAGCGGCTAAAAATAGCATTCTGCTCTGCCAGTTCTTTTCTGGTCATTTCACCGGTGCTTTTTTGCACCCCGAAAATAGTATCTATATCCTGACCGATATTAATGGCCACTTTTTGAAACTTTTTTTCACTAGTAACAAAACCAGCTTCGTCAAATTCTCTACTTATACCATCTTTTAATATAAAGGTTTTTTCTTCATAACAGGCTTCTTTGGCTGAGATTATCTCTGGCAACCCGATATAGTTAGTCCGATAAACCAAAACATCCTTCATTACACCATTGGTGCGATCTACAAAACGGACATAAAAATAGTAATTGCCTGTCCCCTTAAAAAATACATCTTCTTCGATTTGGGGTAAGTTATCCTGGAAAATAACTCTTCTAATAACCTCTTCAAACTCCGCATTAGCCTTGGGAACTATGTAATCACCTAATAAAAATGCCATCGAGCTAATAACAATTCCGAGCAAAATAAGTGGCGTTACCAGTGACACAAAACTAATACCTGCTGTTCGCATAACAGTCATCTCTGAGTCTTTAACCAAACGGCCTACTGACATAAATACTGCCAGAAGTACTGCCACAGGTAATGTTAAAATTATTATTTCAGGTAGCTTAAACCAAATTAGCTTTAAAACTACAGCCAAAGGGGTCCGCCGTGAAACCAAATAATCCATCAGTTCAAAAAGAAGATCACTCATAAGAATCACTGTCATTCCAGCGATGCCCATTAAAAAAGGTGTGGTAAATTCTTTCAGTATGTAGCGTTTAAAAATTTTATTGTGCATTGAATCACCCCACTTGTTTGCGCTAAGAATTTAAGATAGGTACCTAAAGTCCAGGCACCTATCTTAGGCATCCGCCCTCATTTTGTTTTCCATTCCTTAAAAAACATAATTAAAGCTTGCACTGTGACCGATTTTACCTTCTTGGCAACAAAGACCCAAGTCCAGACTATAGTGGTTATTATCTTTAAGACCACTATACCCCAGCCCTAAGGAAGGAATAAATTGTTTAAAAGTTGTATCTACTCCTAAACCGCCTCGAAAACACCACGAGGTTTTTTTATATTCAACTCCCAGACTAAGATTGGTTTTTTTGTCCGAACTAGTAAAAGCATCAAAGCTTACAGCTAAAGGCTGTCTAAAGCGGTAGGTAAGAGCCAACCGAACTAAAGATTTGTTTGATACCAATGAGTTGCTTTTATCTGACCATATTACAAGATCCTTAACCACAAGTGCTGTTATTAAGTTTTCAAACCAATTTGCCCCAATAGCTAGATCCATGCCATATGAATTTGGGTTACCTTTTCTATAGATCAGGTTTATCCCGCCATAGACAGGTTTAGTACAAAAAGCAATTGTATAATAAAAATGGTTTTGCTTTGCTTCAGGAAGGTAAAGCCAGGTAAGACCTCCCGCTAATCTAAAATTACTGAGTCTGGGGTTATATAGCTCCGAAAAACCAGGTTCCAAATAGCCTATTACAATCTTATTTGTCCCTAGGAATTCATAACCCCCACCTATGAGACGTCCCTTTAACTGGCTAAGGGCTGCCGGGTTATTTAACACCGCATCAAAACCACAAGCCACTGCCGCTCCAGCATTACTTTGATAAGATAGCTCGGAGGCTAAACTAACTATAGCCATAGTACTTATTATAAATATCACTATTAAAGCCAACTGTCTTTTTTGCAACCTCTCCACCTCCTAAAATTTAGTGGTGAAACAGGCACTGATTGAAAGAGCATTGAAGTTTAACAGGCCAATATCTACACTCAAGTTATGCTTAAATTGCAATCTACTGCCAATATTAAAAACTGCAGGTATTTCGTTTAAGTTGCTGTTATCTTTAAATTCGCCAATTATGGTAACGACAGGCAAAATAGTTCCTGCCGGAGATACAGTTACAGGATTTAGAATTAAACTAATACCACCAAAAATGCCACCATATCTACCCGTTCCAAAGCCAAGATGACCTTTAAGACCTTTATTGGTCAGATTTTTACTTACTACTCCATAAAAAGCAGAACCTGTTGCTCCCACAGCAACAGCAGGTAGTTCGGAGGTCTCTTCAACTAAACACCATTTAAAAAAGCCATAAAGCGGCCTGTTTATTGCTCCTGCTATACCAAGTTCAACATTATCAATAAAAGTAGCCTTAAGGTTAGCATAAATACTTTTTTCTGTATAACTAGCACCCAAACTATAAAAACCCGGTCTTGCTACAGCAGCTGTAGGTATAGTCAAAAGTCCTTTTGGGCCAAGATAACTATCTGCCTGAACGAAAAAACTAAATATAGAAATGATTACAAGCCCCAGTAACAATCGCTTCACTTATTATTATTCTCCCCTCGGTCCAGCTGGGCAACTAACTTATCTAGTGTTTTTGTCAGTTCTCTTACGTCTTTACGTAACTTTGGAAGTTCTTGAAGACTGGCTTTAATCCGATAGTCTTTCCTATGATCTGTTGCCGGAATACCGCTTACAATTTCATTATCAGCTAAGTCTCCATCCACTAAAGACTTGCTCATAATGCCACAGTCATCACCAATTTTTTGCTGCCCGGCGAACATAACCTGTCCTCCCACTTTAACTCGTTTGCCCAAGGTTGTACTACCAGCAAGACCGATCTGCCCTGCCAATATACTATCCTGACCTATTTGGCAGTTATGTCCGACATGAATCATATCACCTAATTTAACCCCGTTTTCTATTACAGTAGGCCCAGCAGCTCCGGAGGCAATAGAGGTATTGGCAAATATTTCGACATCATCACCGATTATTACTCCACCGATTTGTGGTACCTTCTGCCAACCTTTTTCCGAGTAAACAAAGCCAAAACCTTCTACCCCAATTAAAGCTCCCGGGTGTATTAAAACTCTATCGCCAATTGTAACATTTTCTCGGATAACTACTTGCGGGTAAATTACACAGTCTCTGCCAATTTGGCTGCCAGGTCCAACAAAAACGCCTGGATAAAGCACTGTGTTATCTCCGATCTTAGCGCCACTAGCGACAAAAGCGTAGTCATAGACAGTTACCTTTTCTCCCAAATGAGCGTGGGGTTCAATCGTAGCTTTTGAACTAACTTGACCATCATAAATTACCTTACGGGCAAAAAGTGCGAGTACCTTGCTAAAAGCTTCTCGGCCATCTATAACTACAATCCCATTAACCAGCAGATCCTTTATATACTTTTCTTCGATAATATAAGCTGAGGCTTGCTTTAAGGCAGCAATATCTCTGGCTTCTTTGCTGGCTACTAAAGTTATGGCACCACTGCCTGCTTGAAATATAGGAGCAACTTGAGTAATTAGTACCGACGGATCACCAATAACAGTTCCACCTGTCAGTGCCCATATATCTTTTAGCATAATAGGTTCTTGTGGTGGTGATAGCTGCATATTTCTCCCTCCTAGCAGGCTGATTGATTTACATGTTATTTTGGTCTTGTCTGTTTAGAAACAAAAGCAGATCCTTGGTTAAATCCATAGCGTTTTCAGGAATCTTATCTACCAGTATCCCATTACTATAACCTTTTTTTATGGCTAATACATTTAGACCTTCGAGGCATTCTTGTTCAATCCTCTTTAGAAGTTTTTCCTTTTTTATAACCAGGTTTTCTAATTGTTTTCGTTGTTTATCGTTAAAATTAGCTATTAAATTGGTTTTTTGATCTAGCGCACTAACCTTTTCTATACTCTCTAAAGCTTTTGCTAGTTCACTACGTCTTTTTTCTGCAGCTTGAACTTCCTTTGTCATTGATTGTAAATAATAATTCTCTTTTTCTCGGTATCTTATATCAATCTCATTTTCTTTTTTAGCTAAGCTAGCCAGTCTTTTAGCCAGCAAATCGTCCAATTCATTTTCTTGCTCTTTATCTAGTTCAAGTAGACGCTGCTGCCATTCCTGCTGTTTCTTTTTCAGTTCCACTTCCGGGCTTACTTCGGCTTGTATGTTAGCATCATTTCTGGTGAAATTAGTTTGTTTATTTTTTAAACCTATATCGACTCGGATTGAATATTTTGCTTGTATAGCAATTGAATTTTGCTTTTTTTCAAGATAGGCTAACTCTTGTAGATACTGCTGTTCTTCCGAGGCAATCTGTTTAAGGTATCTTCCTATAATCTGCTTTTTTTCTTTTTCAAGCTGACTTTGTGATTCTTTTTGTAATTTTTCCTTTTCCAATACCATCTCTTTGCGTAGTTGCACAATCAGAGCATCTTTTAATTGAGCTAATGAATTGGTTACCAGTTCTGACTGCGTTTGTAAAAAACCCTGTGGATTTGCTAGATTTTTTTGGTTCTCCCATTCTTGTAAAAGATCATCGTAGGCTTTTTGTTCTATCTTTCTGGTGGCGATCTCTCTAGCTAGTTTTTCTATCTCAGGGTAGAGGGGATGTTTTTTTAGAGCACTGTCTCTAACTGCCACTATCTGGTAGTTTTTATCATTTACTGATTGCATAGTCTCCGGTGATATTATTTTTTTAGACTCCAATACGCCTATTTGCTGTTTAAATAAGTTTATCGACTCTTCATTAGTGATAAATCCCACAATACAGCCACATATAAAAAGCCAAATTACAAAATTCCAGCTCAATCTCCTATGGCGAGTCACAGACAGTCCTCCTTTCTGTTTACTTAAGAAAAGAGGATGGACTAGGCCCATCCTCTTTTGTCTTACTTAATCTTGGCGCCAGCCTGAATTACTGCTTCAGTTATATCAAAAGCAGGGTTACCATAATAAATAACGCCAGCATCAATTACCGAACTTAATCCCTTCTCTTGAGCTACTTTGCTAATTGTAGAAAGAAGCTGGTTTTGGGCTGCTTGAAGTTTCTCATCAAGCTTAAGTTCAATAAGACGATCATTAAGATCCTGTTGATATTTAATAAAAGTTTGTTGCTTATCTTCTTCTTTCATATTTTTAGTTTCCTTGTCGAACTTATCTTGCATTTTTTGCGTTTCGGTATCAATAATTTTTTGAATATCAGCAATTGGTTTAAACTCAGATGAAAGTCTCACAATATCAACATAGCCCATCGGACCATTAGCGTTTTTGTCTATTGCACCACCTATAAATACAACTGAAAGTAGTGCAACAACTGCAATAGCTGCAACGATAATTAAACGCCCATTTTTAATCTGTTTCATTTCCGAATCACCTTTCTTTTAAAATGCCTGGCCCAAACTAAAGTAAAATTGCGACTGCCACTTTCCCTCTTCCTTAGAAAATCCATAATCCAGACGGATTGGACCTATGGGGGTGTTTATACGAACGCCAGGGCCAAAACCAGTTTTAAAATTAGACATACTAAATCCATTGTCCCATATTTGGCCGGCATCTGCAAATAACACTAATTGAATCTGCTCTGAAATAAGATAGCGATACTCTAAATTACTTACCATACTGCGTTTACCGTCAAGTATACCAAATTTATAACCCCTAACCGTATTGGAACCACCTATATAATACTTCATATTCTCAGGTAGTTTAGCATCAGGAGTTGTAACTACGCCACATTGGATGTGTCCTGCTAAAACATGCTTGCCAGCCTTATCAAGCTTAACATATTTAGACATATCAAAATCGTATTTTTGGTAAGAATAGTTTCCGCCTAATACCTTGCCGCCAAATTCTGTTAGTAATCTAATCCTGTGTCCTTTACTTGGATAGAGGTAGTGGTTTGCATCGTCATAACTAAGTATAAACCCTAAACTACGGGTTTTCCAGTCAGTTACGGTGTTTGTTGCTGACACTTTTTCCAAATTGTTATCTAAGGTACCATTTAGTGATAAGCGCAGATACTCTCCCACAGGACGGCCGATTGTTAGGGTAAATCCTTTGCGATCATCTTCTACATAGGTATGGTCTGCGTTATCAATCCTTTGCTTGATATAGTTTAAATCAACACCAAAAGAAGTTAGGCTCGAACCTAAAAAAGGCTCGTAGAAACTTAAGCCAAGCAACCGCTTTTGTTTGCCAAGCTCAACCTTTGAAGATAACTTTTGTCCATAACCTAGAAAATTATCTTCTTGATACTGCAAATAACCGACAATCCCATCAACTGAACTGTAACCAAGACCACCTAGGATTTGGCCTGATTTTCTTTCCTTTACATCGATAACCATAGTCTGCTCCATTGGTTTGTCGGTAGGTTCAAAGAAAATGTTCACTGAATCAAAGTAACCAGTATTATAAAGCTTGCCATAGATCTTTTCTAACTCATCTTTTTTAGGTACATCACCTTTTTTTAGAGTTACATATCTTAGCACTACATTCTCCTTAGTCTTTTCCAGTCCGGTTACTTTAACTCCTGAGAGCTTAATTGTCACAAAATGCATTTGAAATATACCGTTATCATCTACATAGACATCGGCTGGTTCAATATAAATGCCATAGTCATTAGCTATGCTTTCTATCAAAGCTTGTATAGTTTCCGGAGTTATTTTATTAATATTTAAGATCTCACCTACAGGTATATCTAACCTCTTTACGATTTCATCTGCAGGTATATCACTGACATCAATATCTACATTAACGCCATTAATAACCGGGTTTTCTTCAAGTTTAAAATTGACTCTAATACCGCCTAAATAAAATTTAGGTTCGACTTCTACAAAACTGAAAAAACCCATCTCGGATATGGCCTTCATATCCTCCATCAATTTATCATCATCGAGAGGTTCTCCAACTTTTGTTGCCTTAATTACTTCTAAAACAGCAGCAGATTCTATCTCCTGATTGCCTGATACAGTTATTGAAGTAACAACAGCCCCCTCAGCACTTCCAACCCAGGATAAGGCTATCAGTAGGATGATTGTAAAAACTATCATAACTGCATTTTCTCTTCGAGTCATTAACCTGCCCCCTAACAACATAGTTCTTATCTAGTTCTTATACAGTTTTTGTAATTCTCGACCAGAATTATTATTCCTTCCCCTTTAGACTCTATCACTTTGTGGGGTTACCTCCAAATTAAGATATTTTCTCTTCTCAATTTACATAGCTGGTATCTTTTATTAGCCTCAATTTCTACGGCCGAAGAATATTTTTAGTTCCTAGCTTTGCTAAAAATTGATACCAAACTCAATGCCTAGACGGAATTCGCCTTTGTCATCTAAAGATGCTGTAAGCTTGGTTTGGGGTTTAATTCTATACTCGAGCTTCATCAATTCTTTAGCTTTGATCTCTAATGTTCTTGAATAGGTAAAATAGAGGTTTTCAAAAAGATATTTCCCTGCTTTGAATTTCATGGTTCTTTCCATAATGTTTGGCTCTAGCTTAAATTCATCAAGCTTGAAGGTTTCCTTCATAACATTTTCTACATCACCTAAAACAGTTGCTTCGAGTTGGTTACTTACAATTCTTAAAAGCTCCTCAGTTAAAGCTTGCTGAATGTTTCCTCCGGCAAAATTACTAAACCGATGCAGTGTTAATTTGCGAATAATCTCAGTCTCACTCATAGGTGGATCTGAGATCAGTGTTGTTCTGAGATCACCTATAGTCCCATTTATCTGGACTCTGACCTCTGACTCTGGAAGCCTAGTTAAGGCTTCAGCAGATATTAAGGGCATGATCCCTCGGTAACGTTGAAAGACCAGTTGTGCTTTGGTTATTTCAAAAATGTTATCAAGATAATTAATACTACCTTCCTTAGCTTCAACTCTGCCATCTAAGCCAAGGTTAGCTAAAGACCCTGTAATTTGAACAAAACCTGTACCTTTGGCATTTAGACCTAGCCCCCTAACCCGAAAATCGCCTTTGTGATCGACATTTAGATCCAATTTAACTGGTAGCTTGGCATATGATTGGACCGGTTTTCCTTCATAGGCAGCTAAATTTACATCGGTATCCTCAAGCTCAATATGGCCACTTATTAAGGGTTGATTAAGAGTTCCGGTAATTTGACCTCTACCTGTGATAACTGTTTTTACTAGTTCAGTCTTATAAGGTATTTTCGTAAGCGTATATGTTATTGATAGATTAGAATTAGAAGGTTCTAAATTAATAATTCCTCCTAGTTTAGCACTACCCTGGTCTATTTTAGCACTGACATTATTAATCTCGGCCATATTGCCTGAAAAGATAATCTCGCCTTTTAAATCAGTAATAGCATCTGGATAGGAAGCAGGGTTAAGCGAAGCGTCTGCAAGGGTAATATACCCATTAAATTCTGGCTTTTGCCAGCTACCTGAGACATCAACATTGACTTTAAGCTGCCCTTTATTAAAAGTAACTCCTTTGATTAATCCATTTAACGAACTTAAGTTGCTCTTGGGCGAGCGAACAGACAACTTCAATGGCAGTTCTTTACCATTTTGTTTGTTATTCAAAAGATTTTTTACAAACTCAATTTCTTTTGGCCAAGGAATAGTTCCCGTTACACTCAGTTCATTACCTTCTAAACTAGCTCTAAATTCTGTAACTCGAATTCCCTGATTATCAATAGCAAAGGAACCAAGAAGGCCCTTTAGCTGAAGTTGTTCATAGTTGATATTGCTGGCTTCTAATTCTAATTGACCTTTGAAATTTTCAATACTACCAGCCAGATTAGCCTTAAAATTAACTTTACCATCTAGATTTTGCTTAAAATCAAAGGCTGTTTTAATATTTCTTAGGTCAATATTTCCTCCTTGCATAGTCACATTCAAAGCACCGTTTTTATTGTAGTTTCCAGCCAAAAGAACATTTGATCCATTGACAGCCAAATTGGCATCACTAACCTGTAAAATACCACTTTCATATCTTATTTTAGCAGCTAAAGTTGGTTGTATGTCTTTTAGCATCCAGGTGGCTTTGGTTAAATCTAACTGGAGATGAGGATCGTTTTTAGTTCCGGATATTTGTGCGTTAAAATTAGCCCAGATATTTTCAGGGATCTTGTAACCAGCAATAGAGGCAATTTTAGACAAGTCTGCTCTAAGAGCAGTCAGCTCACCATTAAGTACTTGAGTCTTAAAATCATACTTGCCTTTGGTAGAGAAAAATCCCTGACCCCACTTAATCTCTGAATTACTTATTAACAGACACTGGTCAGCTAAGCTAAACAGCCCGCCGATACGATCAATACGCTGTCCTAAAACAACAGCATCCTCGATAACAGCTTCACCCCTGATATTAGGCTCTGTTAAATTACCTGTGAGTCTGCCACTGTAGCTAGCAAAACCAGCTGTCAGATATCTTTTATACTCATCTGGATATGGCAGGTCTTTTAAGGGGAGCTTTTTCAAGTTAAGCTGTAAATCCATCTGTCCGTAAGTGTCAACACTGCCAAATGCAGAAAAACTTCCGCTGCTAATTTCACCTTTACTGTGAGTTATTAACATTAGGCCCTTATTATAAGTGATTGCAGCCACCATATTGTTCGTATCCACGCCCATAATATTAACCGGCCCTGTGGTCAAATCCAGTTTAACTAAAGGATCATCTATCGTACCTTCTAAGGTTGCTTCAGCACTAAAAGATCCAGCTGCTAAATCTAAATACCCCAAAGGTTCTAGGATCTCGCTAAGATCTTGATTGCGAATGGAAAGAGCTAACTTCCCGGAAATTTTATCCTTCAATTTTATAAAACCATGTATTACATGAGTTGAACCGCTTAGGCTTGTAAGATTTAGATTGATGAGATTGATTACTTCTGTCTTAGGATCCCCATTTAACTTCCCGGAAAGTCTTTGAAATTTGATATCTTTATAAGCTGGATTTAACCAATCCAAGCTCCCGCTGGCCAAAGGATTATTAAGGGAACCATTGATCCTTAAAACTAAATCCATGCGGCCGCCTAGATCTTTAAATTGCGGAAATAAAGCAGCAAACGCATTCGGTTCAAAAGAACTAATGTTTAAATTAAGGTTAAGTTTATCAGTCTCATTTAGTGGCACTATGCCTGAGAGAAAGACCCTGGCAGGAGCTAACTCAGCTTGTATTCCCTCTAATCCGATTTTACCATCGCGCAGATAAAAACCACCTTTTAGATTAGCAGCTTTAATATTGTCATAAACTAGCTTTGGTGTCTCCACATTGCCAATAACTTCAGCCTTAGCTAAATTCCAATCGGATACCCTAGCTAAAAGCGATAAGTTTAGTTTGCCTTTTAAAGTACTAAGATTCAGAGGTATTTTCTCCTGTAAAGTAGCTACGGACTCAAATACAACACTAGGATCTAAACCCAATGCGTCAATTTCCAAAAAGCTTTCACGCTGAAGCTTTTCTTGAGGGAAAAGCAGCTGTTGTAAACTATCCGGCAGTGCTAACGCACCTTTTGCAGCCACCTTAGCTCCCATAAACCCGGCTAAAAGGTTTTCTATTTCCACCACACCATTGGCTAGTCTTCCGGATAAAACCATACCTTCATGATTATAACCTGCCACTGCTCCGGGTGAGGTCTCTAGAGAAAACACAGCAAAAGGTTGATCGTAAAATCCACCAATATCAGTTTTAAGACTTACAGTTCCATTGGCATTAAGTCCGGGATACTTTTGGCTAATTGTTGTAAGAGCTAGTTTATCTACCTTTAATGCTAGATTAAGATAGGGTTTTATAATAACATCCTCAATATTGCCATTGATATTGAAAAATCCGGTTTCTGCTTTACCTGTAACTGAAGTTATCTCCACTGTACCATCTTTGTAGCTTACTAAACCACTTACATCAGTTAAAGGGAAAGGAAAATCAGGGTGATTGATATTAGCAGAATTGATATTTATATCACCACTTATAGATAACTGAGAAAGATAACCGGAGACAATAAACCTACCAGCAAAAAGGCCCTGAAGAGAAATATCTTTCAGCCAATTAAAATTCTCACCATATCTCTTAGGAAAACTATTGGTCATAGGAGAAGCTATGTTGTTTGAGATAGCATAATAACGATCATAGAGATCAGCTTTTAAATAGCCTTCAGCTATATTTAGCTTACCTTTTTCAAAATCTACCTCTGCAAACAACCGCGGATCAAACCAACCTCCTGCTGTATACCCTTTGGTTATAAACTTGGAATTATCTATTTGACCTGCAGCGCTCCAACTCTCCAAGCCTTGATCACTATATTCTACCGTGCCGGAAAGAACCTCGACTGTTTCAGGTACCAAGTGAGATCTAAAAGTCACTCCCTTTAGGTTAGCTTCTCCTTGAAATGCCAGATACCCATTTTTATAAGCCAGCTCAGTTTTAGCATCAACCTTACCATTGTAAAAGTCCAAACCTATATTAGGGGCTATCCAATAGTTGAATTCAGCAGGATCTAAACCGTAGGTGTCGACTTTCCCTGTCCACTCTGCAGTTTTTAAATCTACCATAATCTTCCCGTCAACCTGATAAAAACCAGTCTGACTTTTATTTTTAGGCAGCCACTCACTAGGCCATTTAGCCACATCCCAGCCTGTAACAGGTAGCGAGGCTTCTCCCTGAAAAGAAATATCAACCTTGTTATCCGTTACAACCACTGCTTTGGCATTAATTGTTCTGCCTAGATAGATCTGGTTTTTATCCATGTAAGGCATCCCTTTAAATGATACCCTACCTTGCTTTACATAAAGAGGTATACCTTCAGGTATTGACATAGCTTGAGAATTATCGTTTGAACTCATAAGATCAAAAAAATTCCACTTGTTTGAATCTCCATAATACTCCAGATTAATAGCTGGCTGATATAAAGTTATACTTTTTAAACCTTTTAAATAATTACCCTGACAAAATAGCAGCTTTAGAAGACTATAATCAATAGTTACTTTCTCAAGCCTTATAAAAGGTTCCTTATTCTTTTTTAGGTTTTCATCTATACCAGGTTGTCTAGACGGTCCTATCACTACATCCTGTACTACTAAATGGTTGAAGATATCCGGAGCTAACGCACCTATATCAACTTGCCTATCTAAATTAGCCTCGAGGGCTTTAATTATTTGAGCCTTAATATTATCAGTTATAGACTTTTGATTGAGAACCAATATAACTCCTAAATTAACTAAAAGTAACAAAACTAGGATGATTCCAAGGGTGATAAACACGACCCTGAAAACAGGATGAGCATTAACTAGATCTGTCTTTTTTTGCACTGACATCTCCTCCCGGCAAGGCCGGTTTTCACCTCCTTAAGACAATTCTTAGAACCTATCTAAAGCAAACTGCTTTCTAAAATTTCTAAATCAAAAGCTATTTCCCCCTCCATAACATAGTCGGTTGCCTGGCGGACCTGTACCGGTAAGAGAGTCTCATTTGAATCTTCATTTTTATATAAACTCTCATTGTATGGTGGGTAAAACTCAGCTACTAGTTCATTATTCTTCTCACGAGTGAGAAAATCTTTAAGAACCTTTTCCCAGTCCTTTGCTTCCTGAGAAATAGGTGTGCTTTTGCGTTCTTCTGATTGTAATTCCAGCTTTTCACTTACGGAAACAGGCTCTGGTTCATAGGTAGGAATTGAAACCCCAGGACGTACAACTACATGAACCTTGCCAGGTGTAATATCTTCCGGAATAGGAAGTAGTAACTTGACTGTCTCTGTTTCACCTCTAAAAGGCCGCAATTGAACCACAACCTCAAGATCCTGACCCGGTTCTACTTGAGTTAAAGCTGGTGTGGCACTAGTGATAACCGCTGTGTTTTTAGCTTCTGTAAACTCTGCCAAAACTATAATCTCTGTAGGTTCAACCTTGTAGTAGTCGTTAAATAGAATTAAATCCAGTATCTCTGAAAGCTCGCTTATACTGAGTGCTGCTATATCCGCATAACTATAGAAATAGTTTTCTCTTTCAAGAGTATAGGGTAGATTTTTGCCCTGAATGGTAAATTTAATCTTCGAACTGCCGGCCCCTACTCGATCTATACCCCGATCAAAGCCTTCCAAAATCGAGCTTATTGCCAGCTTAGCAAAAAGCATATTATCAGGAATAACTAAGGCTTTGGTTTCTAGAACCTGATTTAAATCATTTTCCTTAACAACTACTTTTACTGGTACCATCTGGGGACTTTTAGCCAAACTCCCCAAAATACCTGCTCCTCTATCTTCACTAATAAGGCCTATCTTTTCACTAAAACTAGCTAACTTAAAGCTACTAGATTGGCCTTGAATTATGGTGTGAATAAAGCTAGTGCTGGCCAGATAAGCTGTTTTGCCTCTCTTTAAGAGAGGATGACCAAAAGCTAGAAATCTCCCATCCGGATAGATAGTAGTTAAGGTCCCAAAACCACCTACAGTAACATCTCCGGTTACAAGTAAAACACCCAAAGCGGATCCTGGTTCGACTTGCATAGTTGCAGTTTCTTTATTGCCAAAGCTACTCTTGGCTAAAGTAAGCCCCAGCTGTTTTTCCAAAAATGCTCTGCCCCGCTCACCAAAACCACTAGCAACTAGATGTGTGTTTAGAGATCTTAGTGTTGTATTAGGAGGAAGATTCTCAAGCGGGAAATCGCCTTCAGACAGAGAAAGAAGTTCTTCCATCTCACTAATCGGTGTTACCAAAGCCAAGCTACGTCCAATATCATTAAAGCCATAACTGATAGCTCCCAAAAGCTTGCCAGAGATATAAACAGGGCTGCCACTCATACCTTCGACAACCCCACCTAATTCCAAAGCTTTGCCACCAACCTTAATTAAAACAAAATCAGAAACAGTTCCTTCACCGGGAATAATACTCAAAATCTCTACCGGAAACTCTTCTACCATGGTACCAGAAAACACAGTTTTCCCAATACCCTTTAATCCCGGAACAACTTCACTGAGAGGATAGTTTTCAGCCCATACTACTACTGATAATACTACTATTAAGACTAGTACCAAATTTCTTTTCACCTAAAACACCTCTATCTCTGGTTTGAAGCCCCAGTTAGATATTTCTCTTTTTTTCACTAGCTAAATTCATCTTTTAGCTCTCTAAAGATACCTTTTTCTATTATAAATGTCTACTTCTGTAAAAAAGAACAGCATTCCTTTTATTCTCACTTCTAACTACATTAATTCCCAGTCTCTATTTATGATTTTTCCAAAACTTATTGTAAAGATGATTTAAGAAATCCCCCTATAACCTGAATTAATCTTTCTTATTATAACTAGGCCCTAATTAAGCTAAAAATGTGTTTTTTTGATTATAATAGAACTCTTAGCTGCTTACAAAT
>JAHDNZ010000035.1 GCA_018435125.1 Bacillota bacterium
GCTATCTCACCTCCCGCCCAGAGGATAAGAAAGTCTCGCCAAAATTCCGCAGCCAGGCAGGCTGCTAATAGGTCGACATAGACCACAAAAGACATGCTCTGCCACCTCCCCTTCATAATAAGATAATTACAGGGGAGGAAAATTATTCCTGCATTAATTTTTGGGTTTGCGCAAGAAAATCGGTATATCTATATCATGACCTGTTGAAAAAGGCTTGATCTCTTCTTTGGTGGGAGCAGCTTCTTTTTGAGCTGCTTCTTTAGGTACATCAAAACCGGTCGCGATTACAGTAATATGCACTTCGTCCTTAAGATTATCATCAATAACTGCTCCAAAAATAATATTTGCATCTGGATCTGCCGATTCCGAAATAACCTTGGCTGCTTCTGTAATTTCTAGAATTCTAATATCTGGCGAACCGGTAATACTTAAAAGAATGCCTTTGGCACCAAGAATGCTTGTTTCCAGTAACGGTGAAGCTATAGCCTGCTTAGCAGCTTTGATAGCTTTATCTTCTCCTGAAGCGTTACCAATACCCATAATTGCAGTCCCGGCCGAAGACATGATAGTCTTGACATCAGCAAAATCCAGATTTATTACCCCAGGTACGGCAATTAAATCTGAAATGCCCTGAACACCTTGACGCAATACATCGTCAGCGATTTTAAAAGCGTCGATAAGTGTGGTATTCTTTTCGGCAATTGCTAACAGTTTATCATTGGGGATAACAATCAGAGTGTCGACACTTTCCTTAAGACTTTCAAGGCCAGCTTCAGCTTGACGCATACGCTTATTGCCTTCAAAGAAAAATGGTTTGGTAACAACACCGACAGTAAGTGCTCCGGTTTCTCTGGCAATTTCAGCTACAATCGGTGCCGCGCCGGTGCCTGTACCACCACCCATTCCTGCTGCAATAAAGACCATGTCTGCGCCTTGCAGCAGATTAAATATATCCTCTCTGGTTTCTTCAGCAGCTTTTTTACCAATTTCAGGATTGGAACCTGCTCCAAGACCTTTGGTTAATTTTTCTCCTAGTTGCAGCTTAGTGTCAGCCTTTGAAAGAAGCAAGGCCTGGGCATCGGTGTTCATGGCCACAAACTCCACGCCTTTTACTTGTGCTTCAATCATGCGATTCACGGCGTTACTACCCCCGCCACCAACTCCAATTACCTTGATATTGCCAATCTGAGCTCTCTCTAGATCAAACTCCAACATCTTCTTCCCTCCTGACCCTACAGGCCTCGTGCATATCCTTTTTGGCTTAGATCTATATATTTATGCTCTTGGCCACGCATGGTTATCTCTTTGAGTTTTTGCCTAATAATTTGGGGATCTTCTAACTCTTGTCCTAAAAATACTTCACATTTATTCCCTAGTTTTAAAGTTGTTCCTGTAGTTGATAAGATGATTTCGGTAAGGCCTAATTCTTTTACTGCCTCTACTAACTGCAAGTAAAGAATATATTCCCGAGGAATTCGATTCCCCGGCAGAAAGGGAAAGATTTCAACACCCCTAATAGTTGGAGCCTCAATCGTATCACCTACTGTTAAAATTGTACCATTGGCTGCAATTTGTAGCAATGCTCCGTTAAGGTCCAAGTTAACAATTGGTTTTAGCTCGTCCACCTTAACATTAATAGTAGAGGGTCCTTTTACCGATATGGTTACAATATCTATAAAATTATCTTTAGCTATTTTTTGGGCCAATTGATTTAAATCAGTCCATAAAAGATTAGGTTGGACAATAATCCGGCGAATGTGTCCTTCATTGGTCAAAACATTGCCTGTAATATTAACCTGCTTTACGGTAAATATTTTGGTAAGCAGTGCAAATCCCGATAAAGTTAAGAAAAGATAGAGCAAATACCGGCTATGGCGTCTCATAATACCGGCCCTCCCAAATATCCTATAGCTTTTTTATTTCTTCTATTAGCTGTCAATTCCTTCTTTGGATTTTCTTGCTATTTAGTTATGACGTTCAACTATAGCTCCCAGGGATATAACTTTTTCACTAAAATTTTCATAACCACGATCAAGATGCTCCAACTCACAGACTCTGGACTCACCGTTTGCAGCTAGAGCTGCTAAAACTAGTGCGGCTGCTCCTCTCAAATCGGTGGCCAATACCTTTGCTCCTTTAAACTTAGGTATTCCTTTAATTATGGCACATTCTCCCTCAAGAACGATATTAGCTCCTAATCTAATCAGTTCGTGTACATATTTAAAACGATCGGGGAAAACAGTCTCGGTAACTAGACTTGTACCGTCTGCTAAGGCTAGTAGAGCTGTGATTTGCGGTTGGAGATCTGTAGGAAATCCTGGGTAAGGCATGGTTCTAATCCTAAGAGCTTTTGGTTTTTTTTGATTTTTTACTTCGATATAATTTGAACCGATAAAAAACTCTGCCCCTGCCTCATGCAGTTTGTAAAGTAGTGCTTCGTTATGATCTGCTCTAGCTCCATATACCTTTACACATCCTCCGGTAATAGCCCCAGCTAGTAAGAAAGTACCTGCTTCAATTCGGTCTGGTATAACTGTATATTCGGTACCTTTTAATTTTTCCACACCTTCAATAATAATGGTATCTGTACCAGCACCATGAATATTAGCACCAAGATTTGATAAAAAACGCTGCAGTTCAACAATCTCTGGTTCCCTGGCAGCATTTTCAATGACCGTTCTGCCTTTTGCCAGCACAGCGGCCATCATGATATTTTCAGTGGCTCCAACCGAAGGAAAATCCAGATAAATCCGATTACCTTTAAGACCATTTTTCGTGTATAGAAATAGTACTCCCCCTTGTTCCTGTTCAATAGTTGCACCTAAAGATTCTAGCCCTTTTAAATGGAGATCAATAGGTCGTGGCCCAATAGCACAACCTCCCGGGTAGTAGATATGAGCTTTGTGTACTCTGGCAAGCAGTGGGCCTAAGATCAGAATAGAGGCTCTCATTTCACGCATGAGCCCCTCTGAACCATAACAGCTAATCTCGTTAGCATTATGCAGATAAAGAGTACCTGGATTCAACCAGGTAGCTTCAGTTCCTAAATCAACTAATAGATCGAGCATTTTTTGGACATCGCTAAGGTTCGGGACATTCCTTAAAATACAGGGTTCTTTAGTCAAAAGAGAAGCTGCCATCATTTTAAGAACAGAGTTTTTTGCCCCAGAAACCTTAACACTTCCATATAAAGGTTTTGCACCTGAGATTAACAGTTCTGACATGACATCAACCTCACCTTCAGAAGGCTTCACTCACAGATTATGAGTTAAAACCTATGAAGGTGATTAAATATAGTTTAGTATCTCAGCGATAATAACCTGGGTAGCTCCTGGATTTCCTAAAGTTTTAGCATTTTGGGCCATTTCTACTCTAAGGTTGGGATGGTCAAGCAGCTGAAAAAGAGCTTCCGGAAGCTTATCCAACTCAGCTTCAGCCACTAATACTCCTGCCTGCTTTTCTTCCCAAATCTTAGCATTAAACGTTTGGTGATTTTCCGCAGCATAAGGATAGGGAATCAAGATTAAAGGAACACCTAAAACAGCAGCTTCACTTAAGAAGATCGCCCCAGCTCTAGAGATTACCAAATCACTTGCGGCCAGAACAGGAGCCATATTTTTAATAAACGGAGTTATAAAAATATTCTTTTCGATACTGATGGCATCCTTCCCCAAAAGCTTGGCAATTTGGGGGTAAGACGTCTTTTTAACTGTTGTTAGCTTGGGAAAATCGTTTTTACCGGTGTGATGAATAACAACCAGATTCTCTCGTTCGGAAAGTCTCTTGTAAAGAGGCCTTAGGGAGTTATTAATAGCTTTAGCCCCTTGAGAACCTCCGGTAATTAAAAGTAAGGTTTTATTTCCTATATTAAGCAACTTACGAGACTCTTCTCTTTTAGCCTGAACAATCTCTTCCCGAACAGGATTGCCGGTAAAAAGACATTTCTCGGCCGGTAAATACCGCTCGGCTCCCTTTGAACCCAAAAATATACGCACTGCTTTTTTCGCTAGCAGTCTAATAGTTACCCCAGGATAACTATTTTGCTCTTGTAAAAAAAGGGGTATTTCTAAAGAAGAAGCTGCTTGCCCCACCGGTCCTGATACATATCCTCCTGTTACAACCACTAAATCCGGTTGAAAATCTTTGAGAAGCTGTCTGCTTTTTCTGGTAGCCTTGAAGGCTTTGACCAAAATTGCGATATTGCGTAAGGTTAAATGGCGCTGAAATCCTTCAACATCAAGCAATACATAAGAAAGACCGCTTTGAGGTAAAATCTCCTTTTCAATACCCTTTTTACCACCAATATAGAGTATTTCGCCACCTAAAGCCCTGGCAATGGCAAGAGCTGGGTTGATATGACCTCCTGTACCTCCTCCAGCTATGACAACTCTCATAAAACCCCTCCTAGTCAATATAACGTGAAAGGTTAAGGAGCAGACCAACACCCACCATCGAAACCAGAAGTGATGAACCGCCTGAGCTAAAAAATGGCAGTGTCAAACCTGTAACAGGTAATAAACCTGTCACTACTCCCATATTTAAAAACGCTTGAAAGGTTATCTGCATTGTTAAACCTACAGCCAAAAGGCAATGAAACTGATCTTGTGTGCGCATAGCAATTCTTAATCCTCGCCAGGCGTATATAGTAAACAGGGCTACTATAATAAAAGTACCCAAAAATCCCAGTTCTTCTCCTACAATAGGGAATATAAAATCGGTATGATTTTCCGGTAAATACAAGAACTTTTGTTTCGACTGACCAAGGCCGGCTCCTAGTAAACCTCCCGAGCCTAAAGCATAGATCGACTGAATCAGCTGATAGCCATCGCCAAGGGGATCAGTTTCGTAGTTTAGAAAGGTCATTAGACGTTCTAAGCGATATGGCTCAATAATTGTCATGCCTATAACCCCTATAATGCCTATTACCAGAAGTAATAGCAGATGACCCTTCTTTGCTCCTGCTGCAATTAACATAAAATAGCAAGTGCCTAGCAAAGCTACCGTTGTTCCTAAATCAGGTTCTAAAATAATCAAGACTGCGACTATACCCATTACTACCAAAGCAGGAAGCAACCCTTTTATTGTTTGAACTTTCTCTTTTAAAAGGCTAAGATAGTAAGCTAAAAATATAATAAGGGCTAGTTTAGCCACTTCAGATGGCTGTAAGGTTCCCACTTTTAGATTGATCCAGCGCGTGGAACCGTTTATCTCTTCACCGATAATCAAAACCACAATTAAAAGTACAATAGCTGTCGCTAAAATTAAAACACTAAGTTTCTTTAACTGTTCTAAGGGAAATAAAAGAGCTACTAGCAAGCCAACCAAACCAATAATAACAAAAGCAACTTGCTTATAAAAAATATAATAAGCATGGCCATGTTCTTGAAAGGAAATAACTGAGCTGGCACTAAGCAGTGAAAACAGCCCAATTATTATCAAAAGACTAGCACTTAATAGCAGCCAGAGGTCGATCTGTCCTTTGCGCTGCATCTTTTTTCACCTCACAAATTACCAAAACCTTAGAAATAGCGCTATTCCAAAAACTGCAAATAATAAAGCCACTGCCCAAAAGCGCATTACAATCTTAGTCTCCGGCCAACCAGATAGTTCAAAATGATGGTGGATAGGAGCCATACGAAAGACTCTTTTGCCGGTTTTTTTAAATACAAATACCTGAATAATATCAGATAAGGTCTCCAATACAAAAAGACCACCTATCACTACTAAGAATAATTCTGTCCCGGTTAAGACAGCAAGAGAACCCAAAGCTGCTCCCAAAGCCAGTGAACCCGTATCACCCATAAATATTTGTGCCGGATAAGCATTAAACCATAAAAACCCGATTAAACTGCCAAAAAGCGAAGTGGTAAATGTTAAGAGATCGCCTCTGCCAGCTCTAAACAAAAGAATAATATAAGGTATTAGAGCAATTGCCGTTGATCCTGCAGCTAAACCATCCAATCCATCGGTAATATTTACAGCGTTAGAAACAGCTACCAGAACTAGAGAGACAAAGGGAACAAAAACCCAAGCCGGAAGCTCCCACGCTCCACCCCAAGGCAAATAAATTAAAGTACCGATATGAGGCTCTTTAGCGGCCCATAAACCCACTATGAGTCCTAGCGTAATCTGAAAAAAAAGCTTTTGCCTTGCTTTTAGACCCAAAGTGCGCTTGCGCTTCACAATAATAAAATCATCTAAAAATCCTATTAACCCATATCCTAAAACAACTGCTAAAACTATCATTGACTCATCTGATCTCGCAAAAAGCAAAGTACTAAGCGTCGTTGCCGTAAGAAACAAGACTCCGCCCATTGTGGCAACACCGCTTTTTTTCAAATGAGTTTGAGGGCCATCTTTTCTTACTGTTTGCCCATATTTCAGTTTATGAAGCTGGCCAATTAATTTGGGCCCAAAAATTAAGACAACTAGAAATGCTGTCAAACCTGCAACTATACTTTTACTCATATTTTGCAGCTCCGTTTTAGGAGCCTTCCTCCTTCGATCCCATTGATCTTACAGCAAATATCAGAAAAATAGAACAAGAACCCTGAATTAATAGAAGCTTTTAAGCTAGATAAGTAATTACCTTTTCCATTTCCTGCGAACGAGAACCTTTAAGAAGTAAGATACCTTTTAAAGATGAAACTTTAGTGGCTATCTCCTGGTGTGAACTACACACTACCGCTTCTAAACCATGTTCTCTAGCTGATTTTGCAGCCTCTTCCATCTCTTTACCATAAAGATAAAGCTCTTTGAGGTTAAGTTGAGCTGCCAATTCACCGATTTCTCTATGATACCCTTTTGAATCATCTCCTAGCTCTTTCATATCGCCAAGGGCGGCATAAGCATCTAAGCCAAGATTTTTTGCTCTGGCTACCAAGTGATTTAACGCAGCTTTCATCGAAGTCGGACTGGCATTATAAGTATCATCAATAATAATTAAGCTACCTTTTCTAATCTCTGCCATCCGTTGGGCTAAATTGAGTGTTGTTTCCAGGCCAAGGCTAATATTATCTAAAGAGATCCCTGCACAAATCGCTGCAGCCCCCGCAGCTAAAGCATTGTTTATATTATGCTTGCCAGGCAAACTTAGAGAAATTGGAATCTTCTCCTTTTTATAACAAAAAAGAAAGCTGGCACAGTTAGCTTCGTTAAAACTAATATTCTCTGCATAGACATCACCTGATATACCAAAGGAGAGGGAGTTTTTATGAAGGCCTTTTAAATACTCATAGTATTCGCTCTCTCTTGGTATTATACTTACGCCTTCTTTAGGTAAAGCCAAAAGTAGCTCCCCTTTGGCTTTAGCAATGTTATCTCTATTTCCCAAAAGCTCGGTATGAACTTCTCCTATATAGGTTATTATGCCAAGATGAGGTTTTGCGATGTGGGCTAAATATTCAATTTGGCCTCTGCCTCGCATACCCATCTCTAAAACTAAATATTTATGAGCTTCTGTTAGTTGGAAAAGAGTTAATGGCATACCGATTTCGTTATTAAAGTTACCTTGGGTAGCCAAAACTGAATCGGTAGTACCTAAAATTGCGTTTAGCATCTCCTTGGTGGTAGTTTTACCATTACTACCGGTAATACCAAAAACAAGAGGCTGAAACTGTGAGCGATAAAAGCTAGCTAGATCACCTAAAGCTTTTAGCGTATCTTGAACTATAATGTAACGATGAAAATCAACAGGCTTTTCTACTATAGCTAATTGGCCATTCATTGTTGGAGTAATATAATTATGACCATCGGTTTTTTCGCCCCTTAGGGCAAAAAACACCTCTTCTCCACTAAGCTCCCTAGTATCTATGGCCACACCAGTAAAATTACCATCATCACCATAGAGTGTTCCATTTAGAATTTGGCTAAGCTTTTTAGCGCTGATTTTTAGCAAACTTAATCAGCCCCTCTCTAGCAACTTGAGTATCATCAAAATGGTATTTTACGCCTTTGATCTCTTGGTAATCTTCATGACCTTTACCAGCAATCACTATTATATCCCCTTTTTGGGCTGCAGTAATAGCTTGAAAAATAGCTTTTTGGCGATCTGCTTCGACCCGGTAATCAGATGATTTAAAGCCGACTAAAATATCATTGATTATCGCTTGTGCGTCTTCGCTGCGTGGGTTATCTGAAGTTACTATTATTTTATCCGCCCACTTTTCCGCTTCAGCTGCCATTTTTGGTCGTTTAGTCTTGTCGCGATCGCCACCACAGCCAAAAACAACAATGAGCTGTCCTTGGCATTGCCTTCTAGCACTAAAAAGCAGGTTTTTAAGTCCATCGGGCGTATGGGCATAATCAACTATCACGGCAAAGTCCTGGCCTAAATCAACTTTTTGAAAACGTCCAGGTACACCCGGAAAAGATTTCAACCTTGATACGGCTAAGTCTAAATCAAATCCCAAACCATATAAGAGAGCCAACACTCCTAAAGAATTATATACATTAAATTCCCCGCCAATTGGAAGGTTAACAAACCAAGTGTTTTTTTCTATAGCTAGAGTGTAGGTTATCTCGGTGGCCGTAGCTTTAATATCATTAGCTCTTATACGACCTTGGTTAACACCAAATGAGATAGTTTTCCCCTTAAATCTATCTAGCATGTAGTCGGCATATGGATCATCAAGGTTAAAAGCCGCTACACTATCTTGGTCCATCATCATAAAAAATTCTTTTTTTGCCTTTGCATACTCAGCCATGTTTTTATGAAAATCTAAATGATCTTGAGTTAAATTAGTAAATATTCCTCCCTTAAAGTGCAGACCACTTACACGGTCAAGAACTACACTATGGGAAGAAACCTCCATAATAGCATATTCAGCACCTGCATTTAACATTTTTGATAATAGCTCATCGATCTCTAAAACATCGGGAGTTGTACGCTCTTGAGGTATTATCTTTGCACCTACTACAGTCTTTACTGTAGAAAAAAGACCAGCACCTTCTTTTTCCAAAATGTGGTGGAGCATAAAGACGGAACTTGTTTTACCGTTGGTTCCGGTTACACCAATTAACTTAAGCTTTTTCGAGGGATTATCATAAAAGGCATGTGAAAGATAGGCCAAAGCAGTGCGACTTGCCGGAACTATAATCTGATTAATTAACCCAAGATCTTTTTCAGTCACTATATATTTAGCCCCTTTGTCCGACGCATCGAAAGCATAGTCATGTCCGTCTGTGCTATAACCTTTAATGCAGACAAACACGCTTCCGGGAATAACCTTTTTAGAATTGGAAACAATTCCAGTTACACCCTGATTTTTTACCAAATCCAGCAATTCGTTTAAATCCATCTTTCTCACCTTTCCAAAACTAGTGTGCTATACAGGTTAGTTCGACAATCTCGTCAACTTGTAGCATGCTACCCGGTTCGGGTTTTTGGTTGGCTACAATTCCATTGCCCTTGATTTTTAGCTTAATACCTCTTAGTTTGGCCAGTGCCTCGGCTTGGCTTAGTGAAAGTCCGATAAAACGAGGTGTCTCCAGCAAGTCTTGTAAAGCACAAAACAGGGTAACTGTTGCATTGTCTTCTACAAAAGATCCAGACCGTGGTTCTTGGCTAGCAACCTTACTTCCTTCTCCTTTGATAATACCTCTTAAACCGATTTTCGTCAGCTCTTTAATAGCATCTTCTCGGGTTTTCCCTGCTAAATCAGGAACACATACTTTACCCCCAGATACAACACGAGTCCTGATGCCTAAGTATTGCAATGTTTGTGAGATAAACTCTTTAAATACCGGTGCTGCTAAGACACCTCCTAGATTTTCAGTTGTTGCCGGTTCATAAATAACAACCAGAGCAACTATTTGGGGATCATCTAAGGGAGCAAAACCTAAAAAAGAAACCACAAAACGATCGCTGGCATAGCCACCCTTTTCTGCAACCTGAGATGTACCAGTCTTGCCGCCTACGGGAAAACCACTTATCTCGGCTCTTTTTCCGGATCCGTTAACAACAACAGAGCGCAACATCATACGTATAGTTTGAGCAGTTGCTGAGGATATTACCTGTCTTTTACTTTGAACTTGTTTTTCTATCAACTGCCCATTTGCTTTATAGCTCTTTACTAAAGTAGGTTGCGGTAAAAAGCCATCGTTGGCTATGGCACTCATAGCAGTAACTAACTGGAGCGGGGTAACAGCTATCCCCTGACCAAAGCCTATATTTGCCCAACCCACCTGATTGATTTTGTCCTTAGCAGCCAGAATACCATTAGCTTCTCCAATAAAATCTAACCCTGTTTTTTCGCCAAAACCAAAACCTTTGATGTATTTATAAAGTACCTCTTTATCCATATCTTCAGCAGCAAGTTTAGCAAATACTGGATTGCATGATCTTTCCATGGCTTCCAAAAATGTTTCCTCTCCATGTCCCCATATGCTAGAACAACGGATTAATCTGTCTCCTACTTTATAAAACGGGGGATCATCAACAATAGTATCCGGCTTAATGATATTTTCTTCTATGGCCGACGCGGCTATAAAGACCTTAAATGTCGACCCCGGTTCAAAGCTTTCTGTTATAGCTTTATTTTTCCTAACCTCAATTGTAGATGAGGTAAAATTATTAGGATCAAATTGAGGATATTGAGCCAAGGCCAATATATCACCGGATGTTGGTTCCATAGCAATGATTAGTCCAGCTTTAGCCTTACAATCTTTCACTGCTTTGGTTATTTCCCGTTCAGCTGTATGTTGAATAACCGCATCTAGGGTAAGATAGATATCAACGCCATTTTCAGGGAATGTCTTTTCTGTAAAACCAACAGGTATCTCTCTACCGATGGGGTCTTTTTCGACTGTAGCAAGACCGGCCTCCCCAGCCAAGTAACTTTCATAAGTCACTTCTATTCCTTCCAAGCCTTGATTATCTATACCTGCAATACCAATTGTTGAAGCAGCCAGAACGCCTTCAGGATAAAAACGTCTGGGAAGACTGATAATGCGTATACCTTTGAGCTTGAGTTTCCTAAGTTCTTCTTTTTTTTCGCTAGGCAGCTTTCTTGTTAACCAAACAAAATTACCTGGTGTCTCTAAAAGTTTAACTAACTGTTTCTCATCTATCTCTAAAATAGGTGCCAAATCTTTAGCTGCTTTTTGGGGATCCTTAATAAGACTTGGATCGGCAAAAACAGCAGGTGTTGGCAAACTAATTGCTAGTTCTTTGCCATTGCGATCTAAAATTCTTCCCCTTTCTGGCGCTATTATTTCTAATTTTAATCTTTGGTAAAGTGCTCTCTCACTGAGTTCTTTATTTCTTACGATCTGAAGATAAAACAATCTACCTGTAATCAATATAGCCATACTAATCACTAAAAAAAAGATGAGGCCCAGCCTCATCTTGTTATTTTTAATCATAACAAACTAGACCCGTTACACAAAGCTTATAAAAACTTACAAATTCATAAGTCTTTATAATAAACCTTATGAATTTCTATTCAAGTTCTATAAGCCTTTGCTTATAACGGTTTGCCCCCCCCCTTCTGGTTATTGGTATTAGTAGTTAATCCGCGCTTTAACTGTAATTACCCTCCCAAAAGACCATAGAGAAAATCTAACAGCCTGTTAAAAAGGCTTGCCGTTATAGCCCCTTTAATCTCAACAGGCCCAGCTTCTAAAGGTATATTATAAGTGGTAGGCATTGATACAGGTGGTGCTAAGACCACAATTTCAGTTTTATTATTTTTTACCATGCCCAAAGCCAGAGCTGTCTCTTCGATACTCTGCAAGGATTTGATCTCTTTAAGACGATAGTTGAGTTGTTCTAATTTTTCTTCTTCCACTATTAAGGAGTTTTTCGTATTTTCTAATTCCAAGGAGAGTTCAGCTATGCGACCTTGAAACAGAGCCAGAGATACAATGGGAATAATAATAACAAGTAACAAGATAACTATAGCAGGAAAAAGCTCTTCGTAACGGGAAAAAACTTTTTGGTCTGCTGCTGATTTAGTTTGCTTAGCTATCACTTTCCACCCTCCTCAATAGTTATTTTTTCAGCTACACGTAATTTGGAACTATGTGAGCGTCTATTGGCTTCTAGTTCTTCCCCAGATGGAGTTACAGGTCTTTTTGTTATTATTTTTAATGTTGGATTCTTATGGCAAATACAAGGCAGATTTTTAGGACAAGTACAAGGATTTGCTTGTTCCCGAAAAAACTCTTTAACAATTCGATCCTCAAGACTATGAAAAGCAATAACTCCTATCCTTCCACCAGGATTTAAAACCTCCGTGCTCTCTATTAAACCTTTTTTCAAGGCATTTAATTCATCATTTACGGCTATCCTCAAAGCTTGAAAGGTCCTCTTGGCCGGATGCTGATCTTGCTTTGATTTTAGTGGCATAGCTTTTCTAATAACTTCAATTAGTTCGAAAGTAGTATTAATCGGTCTAGCTTTAACAATCTCTCGCGCTATATTTCTGGCATATTGTTCTTCACCATATTCTTTTATGATCCTAAAAATATCTTTTTGGTCAAAGGAATTGATGATATCCCAGGCAGACAAAGTCTGCGTTTGATCCATTCTCATATCCAGTTTTGCATCGAAACGATAGCTAAAACCCCTTTTGGGATTATCGAATTGTGGCGAAGAAACTCCCAGATCCAAAAATACACCATCTACCATTTTTAACCCAAGGATATTTAACACTCTGGTCATTTCAGTAAAGTTAGCATGTACTACCGTTAGATCTTCATTTTGGTAAATTTTAAGTTCTTTACAAAGCGTTTTTTCTAGTTGAAAATTATCTACGGCTTCATTTATAGCCTCTAAATCCTGATCAAATGCTATCACCTTAGCTCCTTTTTGAAGGAACCCTTTTGTATGCCCGCCTCTTCCTAAGGTACCATCAACAATAATCTTGTCTCTGCTTGCTTTTAATAGATCTATTGTTTCATTAAATAACACCGGCACATGACTCATTTACAGCACCCTCTATATTCCTAAATCAACAAGTTTTTCGGCGATCTCGGTAATTGAACTGCTGTAAGACTGCATATACTCTTGCCACTTTCCAGGTTCCCAAATCTCTATGCGATTTGAAACACCAACAACAGCAACTTCTTTATCGATACCTGCATGTTCTTTTAAACTAGTAGGCAGTACTATTCGACCTTGCTTATCGATCTCAGCTTCTGCAGCTGCAGAAAGAAAAAACCGCGAGAAAGCTCTAACCTCAGGTTTCCCTAAAGGTAAACTTTTAAGTTTTTCTACAATACTATTCCACTCTTCAGTGGGAAAAAGAAATAAACAGTTATCCAAACCTTTAGTAACAATAGGAAGAACACCTAGTTCGGGTCGGAATTTAGCTGGTATAGTTAGGCGGCTTTTAGTATCAAGACTATGTAAATATTCACCAATAAACATCGAGCCACCCCACTTTCCCCCACTTTCTCCCACTCTTAGTGCTATTATTCCCTTTTATTTTTATATCTCCTGCTAGAAATATTAATTATTTGAAAATATTTTTAAAATCTGTTTAAAAAAAAGCCTAGGCTACGCCTAGAGCTTGAATGATTTTCTTTGAGGGTGGCATTTACCTAAAATATGTCTTAAAATGAAGATGTTGCAACTTCTACTCTAATGATATTAATTAAAACAACGAAAGGTGTGTCGACATGAATTGTAAAGCTGCCCTCTTTGATATGGATGGGACCTTACTTCATTCTGAATATGTAGCTATACCAGCATATAAAGCTGCATTTATAGAGCTACAACAAGCTGGTATCTATTCCGGTCCTGTCCCAGCTGAGGAAAAACTTTTAGCTCAGCTAGGTAAGACCTTAGATAAAATATGGGAAGAACTTCTCCCTGATTCAACTCGGCAAGTACGTTATAAAGCTGACGAAATAATGCTTAAGAAGGAAATAGAACTGATTAAAGACGGAAAAAGTGTCTTTTACCCGGGTGTCAAAGAAACCCTAACTGATCTTAAAAAACATGGTTATGATATCTTTGTAGTTAGTAACGGTCTGGAGGATTACATTGCTGCTTTGGTAGAGCATAGTGGTTTTAAAGATCTTTTTACCGACCTTTATAGCGCAGGACGGTTTAAAACAAAAACCAAAGGTGATTTAGTAAAAAAACTTCTCCAGGATTACCCCTTCTATAACAAGATCTATATGATCGGTGATAGATCTTCGGATATCGAATCAGGCCGGCTAAATAACTTAACTACAGTCGGTTGCCTTTTTGGTTATGGTAGTTTAAACGAACTAAGAGATGCCGACTACCTTGTTGAAAGTTTTGAAGCCATCAAAACACTCCTGCTTTAATCGAGTGCAGCATAATCAAAAGTTAGCTGTTCCCCTGCTTTTACTATTTTATTTTTTTTACCATTTAAATGAAGTAAGTACCAAATAATCTCATCGGTGTTATGATTTGGTGCGATCCTTCTGGCTATTGTCCATAAGCTATCACCTTTTTTAACTACAATACTGATTCTTCCTGTCGGCACCTTTTCATGGGCCTGACTTTTTCCGTAACTTAATGTAAAGACTATACTAAACAGTAAAAACAACAAAATGCTCCACTTAATAGTTTTTAAGAAAGCGTTGTCGTTTTTCATATTTACACCTCTTTGAATTTAATGAATGAAACGAACGTCTGTTCATATATAGGATACACCGTACACATGTTCGTGTCAAGCAAAAAGTGAACATTTGTTTGTTTTTTATTAAACCCTATGTTATACTATATTCAACAAAAGGTTTTGGGGAGGTGTCTTTTTTGGCTTTCAAATCCGATCTTTCTCCACGGGAAGAGGAAATACTAAATCTCCTACAGCAAGGAATCGTCGAAAATGGCTATCCACCTACCGTTAGGGAAATTTGCGCACAAACAGGTCTTCGCTCAACGGCTACTGTTCATGGCTATCTTGAAAAGCTTGCAAAAAAAGGTTATATAAAAAAAGCTGAGGATAAACCTCGTGCGATAACACTAGTTAACAACGATGCTGTTCACGCCCATGCAGTTGAAGCAATCTTAGTACCCCTAGTTGGTGAAGTTGCTGCCGGAACACCTATACTAGCAGCAGAAAATATCGAGGATTCTTATCCCCTACCACAGGAAATGGTAAAAGATAGTACCTGTTTTCTACTCCGTATTCGTGGAGAAAGTATGATTGAAGCAGGAATCTTACCCGGCGACCTTGTTTTAGTCAGACAACAAAATGCCGCTGATAATGGTGATATTGTTGTGGCTTTAATTGACAACGATGCAACTGTTAAACGATTTTTTAAAGAAAAGAAAAGGGTTAGACTTCAACCCGAAAACGCCTTGATGGAACCTATCTATACAACTGATGTTAGTATTTTAGGTAAAGTTATTGGTTTGTTAAGAACTATCAATTAAATTATATGAAAAAAAACCGGGTCAGCAACTTAGCTGACCCTTGCTTTTATTTACTAGCTTTGTATTCGTCTTCGCTAACAAAGCTCCCTCCATTGATTTGGGTACCGATAATGCGAAACTGGCCATCAAATTCGAGATAGATGCTGATGCGAGCAAAGCAACGATTATTACCACTTCCAGCAACATCCTTACGTAGGTAAAACGCACAGCTTTTTTCTTTGCTCTTATCATAATTCTCCTGTACTTCCTCTTTAAGACTAATACGTACAGGAATTATTTCGTTACAAAGCTTGCATTTTACATATACATAAAGACTATCTTTAACATGATTGACTGGGATAACATCTTTCCGTCCTACACCAATCTTACTAAGAAGATTCTCCATTAATTGTCACCGCCTAAAAGGTCTTTATCCCAAGTTTGCTTTATAAAACTTGGTAGTAATAATCAATATTCTAAATAACTAGTTTTAATCCTGCAGTGTGGTGTGATAGTTTGTTTCGTTAGCTTTTGTTATTACTCCAAAAATGTAGTAAGTTTTTCCATTGTCGTTAACTCGATAGTAAGCTTTATACCCATCTGAAGCGTCATACTTACCGATAAATTCAGCTTTGCCTTCTTCAACAAGTTTTCTAATCTGTTCGGAAATGGTTAACACAACCTATCACTCCCCCGTAGTTTTTAGCATGACCTTGTAACCATAAACTATGCAGGAGTTGCCAGGCTGACAGGCTTAAAACAAACAGGTAGATATCGACAATTATCTCAAATAATTTAAACAGACCCTCGTTATTTAGAAATAATCCTAAAAAAGCTGTATACATAGCCAATAGAGGCAGCAAAACAAGCAGGAGATAGATAAAACCACCCCCCTGCTTAAAATATATGCAGCTGCTATTCTAAAGGCCATTTTTTATATGGCAAAGGATCACTTATTCTTTCCAAGGAAAAGTTTACCGGTGTAATAGATGTTTGCTTTCTAGCTACAACATTCACATCTGCGTTTTCAGGAAAGCTACCAGTAATAACCTCTCCGGCCATCCAATAATATTCTCGACCGAAGGGATCTTTTCTTTCTTGAAACGCTTTGCTGTAAAGTCTTGGGGCTAGTATTGACAAGCTCCTGCCTTTAACTGGGGCTGGAACATTGATGTTTAAGACTGTCTCCGGATGCAACCCTTTGGCAAGAATCATAGTAGCTGCCCATAAAGCTTCTTCGGCTGCACTATCATAGGCTTCTTTAGTAAATTTTTCCACTAAAGAAACAGCAATCGCCGGAATACCATAAAAAGCTCCTTCCATAGCACCCGAAAAAGTACCTGAATAGAAGATATCTGTTCCTAAATTAGGTCCTCTATTGATTCCAGATGCAATCAAAGAAGGTCTCTCCGGTAAAATATTTTCCAGAGCCAGTTTAACACAGTCTGCTGGTGTTCCATCGATCATAAACGCTTTTTCTCCATAACGTTTTACTCTAAGCGGTCTTGACATGGTAACAGCATGTCCAATTGCACTGCGCTCTCTGTCCGGTGCTGCTATATATACAGTTGCTAACTTAGCTAACGCTTTGGCTAAAGCCCACAACCCTTCTGCAAGTATTCCATCATCATTAGTAACAAGAATAGTTGCCATCTGTTTCACCCTATTCTAAGATGGTTGTTTTCATGCCCTCTAAGTTGGCCAGCTTTCTTAACATTTCGCCGGCATTAAAATATTTGGGCACATCAATCTCCATTTTTAATGTTATCAAACGTTCTGGCTCTTCTTCATCTAGCTTAACTACTTCAACATTATAAATATTAACCTTAAACTCTCCTAAAACATTGCCGATACTTCCAAGCTGACCGGGCTTATCAATCGTAGTAATATATAGATACCTATAAAGCTTACGCAGAAATATTTTTTCCAGACGCTGGATATAAGTAAGGGTTAAAAAGGCTAGCACACTGGCAAAAGCTGCTGGAAGATACATACCAGCTCCGGTAGCAAGACCAATAGCAGATACCACCCAAAGACTTGCTGCTGTAGTAAGGCCGTGAACATTAGCTCCTTGATGCAAGATAGTACCGGCACCTAAAAACCCTATCCCACTCACTACTTGAGCTGCTAGTCTAAAAGGATCCCTTGAGGGGGTTTGTGCAAACCCATATATTGATATTAACATTATTAAAGCACTGCCAACACCTACAAGAATATGAGTCCTAAACCCTGCTACCTTACGGTTGCTTTCTCTTTCAAGGCCAATCAGTCCTGATAAAAGCAGTGCAAGAACTAGTCTTAATAGTGCTTCTCCCATAGAAATTCCCAACATGTATACACCTCCCTTATTCGAAAAATGGGCCCAATGGCCCATTTTATAAATTCAACTCACTTTGAATCTTATTCTTAACGCGACAAAGTGCATTATCGATTGATTTAGTATGAGTTTTTAAAGTATCAGCCATCTCTTTATAGCTTAACCCATTTAAATAAAGAGTAAAAACCTGATATTCAAAATCGCTAAGAGCTAATGCTACAAAACTATGTGTCAGTTCTAGCTTTTCCCGATCAATTATTAAAGCTTCCGGATCAACCACCTTACTGTCGGTGATAACTTCTACTAAGGTGCGATCCCCTTCACTGTCGAAAACAGACTTATAAAGCGAAGTATATGAATTTAGAGGAATATGTTTCTGTCTGGTGGTGCCTTTGATAGCGCTGATTATATTTCTGGTAATACATAATTTAGCAAAAGACCAAAAATTAGAAGCTCCCTGATTAAAATCTCTTATTGCTTTAAATAAACCTATACGTCCTTCTTGAAGTAAGTCATCATCCTCTGCTCCTTGTAAAAAATATGGCTTACTCCAGAGTTGAACCATACGTTCATACTTACGAATAAGATATTCTTCGGCTTGACGTTCACCACCTTGAGCTAAAGCAACTATCTCTTCATCAGTCATGCCTTCGTAGCGGTTACTTTTTCCTCTTTTCGCTACTTGGAGCAAGGTTACCATCTCCACACCCCTCTTTATCTCTGGAATCTGTCTTTTAACATTTTTCCTATTCTTAGGGGTATTCTCCTGCATTGAGAGGATTTTTTCTTGTAGCAACAATTATTTCATTCAATAGCCGGAGTTACCAGACTTTTTTAATTAATGCCACATTCTCTGCATCAAGCTTTGATACTATCGCCGAAGTCAGTTCAATGGCCTTATAATAATCTTGAATATTTATTACTCCTGTATGGCTATGAATATATCTTACCGGAACACCTATACAAAGTGAAGGAACTCCACTTTTAACTAGGCTAAGTCTACCGGCATCGGTACTTCCACCTTCCATAATATCAACCTGATATTCAATACCCATCTCTTTTGCAGTTTCAAAAGCAAGATCTCTCAGTCTTAAATTAGGAATTAAAGAGCGATCCAAAAGAAAAATGACTGGTCCCTTGCCCAATTTTGCTTGGGCTTTATTCTCGTCTATCCCTGGAGTATCACCAGCAATAGCTACTTCAAAAGCCAAAGCAATATCCGGTTCAACCAAGGTGCCCGCTGTCTGTGCCCCTCTTAAGCCTACTTCCTCTTGAACTGTACCTGCAATATAAAGTTGATTAGGATGGCCTGTATTCTTTAATATTTTCAAAGTCTCGATACAAATCGCACAACCTACACGATTGTCTAAGGCTTTTCCGATATACATATCTTCATTGCCCATACAGGTAAAAGGACTTACCGGAACAATAGGATCCCCTGGTTGAATACCCATTGCTATGACTTCATTATCGGAAAAAGCACCTACATCAATAAACATCTCTTGTTTTTCAACTGGTTTTTTTCTTTCTTCTTCGGATAATACATGGGGGGGTTTTGAGCCAATGATACCAATAATAGGTCCTTTACTACCATAAATAGCAACTCTTTGGCTTAATAAAACCTGATCCCACCAACCTCCCAAGGCTGAGAAACGAATAAACCCTTGTTTAGTAATAAGACGTACCATAAATCCAATTTCATCCATGTGCCCAGCTACCAATATTCTAGGTCCTTTATCGCTATCTCTGGCAATAATCGAGCCTAAATTATCGGTAACAATCTCCGTTTCTAGCTCTGAAAGTTCTTCCCGCATAATTGCCTGAATATCACCCTCGAAGCCTGAAACACCCGGAGCATTACAAAGAGTTTCTAATAAAGATAAGGAATCTTTCACTATTTAACTAACCCCCTCCCCAATAAACTCTAAATCTTTGCTTATTCTTTAATATCTATTCTCCTAAAAAGGCCAGTTGCCTGCCTATCAAAAGCATTCTTAAAAAAATATCAAAAAAAGCCTACCCCGTCACGCAACCCTACTAATGCGAAACGGGCATAGGCTATCTAGATGGTAACATAATTAAGATACCCTTTCCTCTTCTAATTTCAAAAGCTCAGGTGGAAGTAAACCACGCTGTACTTCTGAGGATTGAACATTTTGAGCACCGAATTTCTCCAAGAGATAATCGCATGCCACCCAGGGATCGACAGACTCACCGCAGGTAAATACATCAATTGCTGCATAACTGTATTCAGGCCATGTATGAATCGCTAAATGCGATTCGGAAATGACCACTACTCCACTGACGCCTTGTGGGCTGAAGTGATGAAATGCTACTTCTCTAACCTCAGCACCAGCGACTAATGCTGCAGCCACCATGATTTTTTCTACACGGCGAACATCATTTAGGATTTCCTTGTCACACCCGTATGCCTCACAGAGGATGTGTCTACCCAAAGCCTGGGTCAACTTATCTCCCTCCTTGTTTTATTCTCTGAATTTATTGTTATTCAGAGACCCGTCTATTTGAACTGAATTAATTATACTCAGCTTTAAGCTGCAAAGTCAAGCAATTTTGCGCAAGAATTCGAGTAAAGCCAGTTTAGATTGGAAATAATTCAAGGATCCTTGCAAATACGCTCGATATGGCTCTCTCAAAGGTGCATCTGCACTTAATTCGGAAGTCGCACCCTGAACAAAAGTTCCTGCGGCCATAATAACCTGACTATCATATCCTGGCATGGGAGCTGGTTCGGGAGTAACAAAACTATCGACAGGAGAACAATATTGAATAGCTCGGCAAAAATTTATTAACTCACTTTGAGATTCAAAACCAATTAACTGGACCGTATCCGAGCGCCTTTCCTTTGAAGTAGGTGACACCCAGTAACCCCTGTTTTGCAGTACATGACTAAACAAAAGAGCAGATTTCATGGCTTGCAATACCATTAGCGGTGCCTGATAGAGGCCTTGCAGAACCGATTTGGTTTGATTTAAACTAGCTCCCACTTCAGAACCTAAACCCGGCGCGGTAAGTGCTTCTGCTGCGAGTTCTACTAAATCAGCTTGTCCTACCAGATAACCTCCTGATTGAGCTAAGCCTCCACCTGGATTTTTAATTAACGAGCCAGCCATTAAATCAGCACCATAAAATGTAGGTTCTTCTCGCTCAACAAACTCACCATAACAGTTATCAATAAAACAGACCGCATCACTTAAATCATGTACAATCTCCATAGCTTTTTTCATCGTGTTACTATCAAGAGACGGTCTATCACTGTAACCGCGAGAACGTTGGAAATAAACCATTTTAGCCGGTGATAAAAGTTTATTTTTAAGACCTTCTAAATCGATGCCCCCATCTTTGAGAGGCAGAACATCAATTTCAATGTGATATTCTTTAAGAGCCGAAGGTGAGTTGCCACTTAATCCCATGACCGACTGCATAGTATCATATGGTAATCCTGTAGCTATTAAAACTCTGTCAAAAGGACGCAAGACCCCTTTTAACCCAAGGGTAATGGCATGAGTGCCTGACACAATATGTGGACGCACCAAAGCACTCTCTGTACCAAAAACCTTGCTGTAGACCTCTTCTAACGCTTCACGTCCCTGATCATTGTAGCCATAACCACTACTGGAGAAAAAACTATACTCACTAACTCTAGCCTTTCGAAAGGCATCAAGAATACGTATACTCCATAATTCACAAATTGATTCTAACTCCCTAAACTGTTCTTTTAGATTATGTTCTGCTTTTTGAACTTCGTCAATTAGATTGTTGTCTATTCCCAACTCTTTGTACATGGTAATCCTCCTAAAATCCAAATATAGGTGTTCTTAGTATATATTAAGCCTAGTTTGGTATTGTCTCAAGCATTTTAAAGATCTTCTTCCCTTAGCATCATTAAATCCTCCTCCTTTTTATATTTTTGCTAAACCTTTAAGCTTTAGAGCTTGCTGATATGCAGCACGTTCTACAACATTGCAATTCTGGCTTAAATGTTCAGTCACAGAGTCCTTTTTAAAATTTATTTTCTCAGGATTAAGATTGCTTGAAATAGGTAAAAGTATATGATATTTTTTATAATAGAAAAGGTATTACTTTAACGTAATTAGTTACAAGAGTTATACTATACTTAGTTAAATATACTCTCTTTTAAGTACAAACGTTTTCCTAGCTAAATAAAAATATTATTTAGGAAAGGCCTTTATACGAAAATAACTTTAGATGGTCTTACAAAGTGCTTATCTAGAATAGACTGTTAAGGATTGTAACCAAAGAAATGAATGTAGGACTTGCTAAAAAAGCAAAAAGAGCATATTTGTTTATTCGCAAATCATAAAAAAATGTTACACCTTGCACCCTTATATAAACAACATTTAAACAACCTACTTCAGAATCTGGTTGAAGGCTGTATTTATTTTTATAGGCTTTGTGCTACATTAAATGTCCTTAAGGAGGAAGTTACTTATGCTTATCGTGTTTCTTGTTTTGGTACTTATTATCTTCCCTTTACCAGCTCTTGCTTGGGAAGCCCCACCAATTAATCAAAATTTAGCAGAAAGTGATTCAGCTTGGTTCAATTATAGAGGTGTTGTAGAACTAACCAAAGAAGGTGTTTTATTTCCTCAAGTAAACTACTCGCTAATAGAGTTGGGTTATGAACTAAAAGACTTCGATCTGAGCTTTGATGTATATGTCAGAGAGTATGGTACTTATGGTAATCTCATGTTTATTTTAGTGGCACAGGACTCTTGGTTTGGCTATACTTGCTCTCTTGGTAGTATGATAAACGTTACAAAAACCTATGGTTATTGGGATGACTTCTCCAACATAGGTTACGCTAATAAGAGCTTACCTGCTAAAAAATGGAACCATGTGGAAGTTATCTCAAAAAGTAATACTTATACTTTTTTGATTGATGGAGAAAAGGTCTATGAATTTACGGATAAAGAATTTCTACAGGGTAGTCTGGTAATTCAATCTTCCAATTCATCTATGGAACTAAAAAATATTAGTTTGACTACACCAGATGAGCCTAAGTTAAAAACAACTTTTGCTATACCTAATTTGGATTACACAAAGAAAAAACCTCAAAATGGTAAAATTACAGGTACTTTTCTCGCCTTAGATTATTCTAATATAAGAGATTATACTGGTTCCTGGGCTGAAGAATTCTCACAAATGAAAGATGCTAGTATTGATTTAATTGTTGTAGCTCCCTACAGTAATGGCGGACCTCTTTATTCTGTTTTAGATGAACTATTTAATGAAGCAGAAAAACAAGGCTTCCAGGTTATGATTGGCAGCAGATCTAATAACGAATATCAGTGGACTAACAAAAGCAAAAAGAAACTAACTGCTATATTAGAAACAACTCTTGCAGAACTTACTGAACTAAATAAACGCTATGCTCAAAGACCTGCTTTCTATGGTTGGTATCTTGCTGATGAAGTCGATGAAAAAGATTTCCTACACAATCGCTATAAAACAGCTATTTGGTATTATGGAGAGATTGCAAGTCACCTGAAAAGTTTAACTCCTGATAAACCTATTCTCATCTGTCCTTCCTATGCTTCAGATACAGCTACTTCTTGGTGGACACACAAGTACGCGGAGTTTATTAAACTTGTTAAAATCGATATCTTAGGACCCCAAGATAGTGTAGGAGCAAAAAGATCCACACCCGAAGAAGCTGCTAAGTTCTTTGCAGCTGTAAAGCAAGTTACCGATTTTTATAACATCCAGCTGTGGGCCGATGTCGAAATCTTTGATATAGATACTTGGCAGCCTGGCTCTAGTGAACGTGTAATGAAGCAACTCTTGGCTGTAGACCCTTATGTAGAAAAAACTATTGTCTTTGAATATAATCACTACATGAACCCTAACCGCTCTTCGAAAACCAAAAAGCTTTATTACGATTATCTAGCTTGGCTTAATGAATAAAAATATCTCCACTACCCCAAAGCTCTGTTTTTAGGGGTAGTGGAGATTTCAATATAATTCCCATCTAGCTGTGTGTTACACTAAATTTCCTTTGCGAGGAGGAATTGCTTATGTTTATCGTATTTCTTGTTTTGGCACTTATTATCTTCCCGTTACCAACTCTTGCTTGGGAAGCTTCACCTATTAACCAATATTTATCAGAAACTGATTCAGCTTGGTTCAGTTATAAAGGCATTGTAAAACTAACTGAAGAAGGAGTCTTATTTCCACAAGTAAACTTCTCATTAATAGAGTTCAGTTATGAACTAAAAGACTTCGACCTAAGCTTTGATGTATATGTGAGAGAGTATGGTACCTATGGCAGTCTCATGCTTCTTTTAATGTCACAGGACTCTTGGTTTGGCTATGTTTGCTCACTTGGTAGTAGCATTAGCGTTAGAAAAACCTATGGTTATTGGGATGACTCCTCCTACAAAGGGATCTCTAAGAAAACCTTACCTACTACTATTAAGAGCTTACCTGTTCAAAAATGGAGTCATGTAGAAGTTACATCAAAAAGTGGTACTTATACCATTTTGATTGATGGAGAAAAAGTCTATGAATTTGCGGACAACGAATTTCCGCAAGGTGGTCTGGTAATTGAATCGTCTAATTCATCTATGGAACTGAAAAATATCAGCCTGATTGCACCGGATGAACCTAAGATAAAAACACAAACACCTTTTGCTATGCCTAGTTTAGATTATACTAAGAACAAACCTCAAAACAGCAAAATAACTGGCACTTTTCTCTACTTAGATAATTCTAATATAAGAGATGATGCCGGTTCCTGGGCTGAAGAATTCACCCAAATGAAAGATGCTGGTATTGATCTACTTGTTGTGGCTCCCTACTTTTATAGTGACCCTCTTTATTCTGTTTTAGATGAACTTTTTAATGAGGCAGAAAAACAAGGCCTCCAGATTATGATTGGTAGCAGATCAAATAACGAGTATCATTGGACTAACCTAGGCAAAAGGAAATTAACTGCTATGTTAGAGATAACTCTTGCAGAACTTACTGAACTAAACAAACGTTATGCAGGTAGGCCTGCTTTCTTTGGTTGGTATTTAAACGATGAAATCGATGAAAAAGATTTTCTGAACAACCGTTTTAGAAAAGCTACATGGTATTATGGAGAGATGATAGATCACCTAAAAAGTTTAACTCCTGATAAACCTATTCTCATCTGCCCTTCCTATGCTTCAAATACAGCTATATCATGGTGGACAAACAAGTACAATGAATTTCTAAAACTTGTTAAAATCGATATTTTAGGCCCCCAAGATAGTGTGGGAGCTAAAAGATCTACACCTGAAGAAGCTGCTAAGTTCTTTGCAGCTCTAAAACAAATCACCGATTCTTATAATATCCAGCTGTGGGCTGATGTCGAAATCTTTGATATAGATACTTGGCAACCTGGCCCTAGTGAACGTGTAATGAAACAACTCCTTGCTGTAGACCCTTATGTAGAAAAAACTATTGTCTTCGAATATAACCACTACATGAACCCTAACTACTCTTCGAACGCTAAAAAGCTTTATTACGATTATCTAGCTTGGCTTAATGAATAAAAATCTCCACTACCCCTAAACTCTGCTTTTAGGGATAGTGGAGCGTCTAATATAATTCCCATTTAAAACAACCCTACTAATTTTATTGTTAGTATTAGAAAGTTACCAACTAACAAAAACTAGGCATTGAGTTTTACTCTGTAAAACTACAAAAGGAAAATTTAAGATTGTCAAAAACTGCTCGGACAAAAAAACAGTAAAGAAATTATTTTGAAAATAAACCCTAAGGTTTTAATGCATATCAACTATGGCTTGGTTCATTTGTGTTAGTTTGTTTACCTAGGGCTATCAAAGGATAGTTTAACCTCTACTCCCCTTTTTAAAAATTTTACATATCTATTCAATATTTTTGTTATTTGGCAGCCTTTTTTTTGGGTATCTTTAATTAAAGCCTACAAAAACAGAGAAGGTACGCTTTACCTGTAATTTCCCTGTTTCAGGGGCGATTTTGTGTATCCTTTTCAGACGAAAAACTTTCCTAGCTAGACAAGATCCTCTCCCTTTAGGATCATTAAATCCTCCCTTTTTATTTTTTCCAAACCTTCAAGCCTTAGAGCCTGCTGACGCATGGCACGTTCTAAGATATTGCGAACATCACGTCCATTGCCTTTTAGATGATTTAACTTTTTTCGCAGTTTTTCGACAGCTCCCGGTGCCAGGCGATAATCTCTAGCGGCAACAAACAAAAGAGCTATCTCCATCAGTTCAACTTCGTTATAGTCTGGAAATTCAACAATAATTGGTATTCTTGATAATAGTCCCGGATTAAGTTTAAGAAACTGAGTCATTTCTTTAGGATAACCGGCTACAATTACCACTAGCTCATGACGATGATCTTCCAAAGCCTTTACCAAAGTATCTAAGGCTTCACGTCCAAAATCCTTGTCTCCTCCTCTTGCAAGTGAATAAGCTTCATCGATAAATAAAACTCCTCCCAGTGCCCGGTTAAGTACATCTTTAGTTTTTTTTGCGGTATGACCTACATATTCGCCAACCAAGTCTGCTCGCTCTACTTCAATTAACTGTCCTCCGGTTAAAACTCCTGAACTTTTTAATATTCTACCGATAATACGGGCTACAGTGGTTTTCCCGGTTCCGGGATTCCCAACAAAAGCCATATTTAACATAAGTTCTTCAGCTTTCAACCCTAAAACCCGTCTTTTATGACAGATGGAAGCATAAGCACAGATCTCTCTTATTTCCTTTTTAACCACCTCTAGTCCTACTAAAGCTTCCAGCTCCAACCAGGGGTTTGGGATCTCTTTATCCGGTTTGGCTTTTTCTGCCAAATATATTAAATGGCCCTCATATGGTGAGCCGTTGACCCAGGAAAGCATTATTATTCCTCCCTAGGTCTAGAGTATGGTTTCTCGTTAGACTCTGTCACCAAAAAGAGAACCTCACTTTAATTAAGGTTCTCTTTTTTTTCCTCGTCCTTTGCTTTGATAAAATCTAAAGCTGCTTTTTTCAAGTTGCCAAAATCAAGATAATCTTCGTATGAAAGCCATTTGATCCTGCTGTCTTTTCTAAACCAGGATAGTTGCCTTTTGGCGTAATGTCTAGTATCTCTTTTTAAAATTCTTACAGCCTCTTCATAGGAGACAAAACCCTTTAAGTACCAAATCATTTCTTTATACCCTAAGGCTTGATAAGCAGTAGAAGTTGGTCTTAAACCGCTTAGATAATGTTTCTTTACTTCCTCTAAAAGCCCTTCACTTAACATTGCTTCGACTCGTTTATCAATTCTTTGATATAAAACATCTCTTGGCGCGGTTATACCAATCCATATGGTTTCATAGCGTGGTTTAAGTTCTTTGTATTCTTCCTGCAGTTTAGATAAGGGAATACCGGTTTTTATATAGACTTCCAAGGCTCTGATTATTCTTCTTATATCGTTGGGATGGATCTTTCTGGCAGATTCCTTGTCACAGTTTAATAATCTTCGGAACATATACTCATTACCTAGTTCTTTAGCTTCGGTTAGAAGTTTGTGCCGCAAACGCTCATCTTTATTAGGCTCAGGAAATAACAACCCATCTAATACAGACTGTAAATAAAGGCCTGTGCCACCAACAAAGATTGGTCTTTTACCCCTTTTTCTTATATCAAGAATGGCTTTTTCCGCGAGTTGATGGTAATCAGCTACACTAAAATTAATATCTGGTTTAACTACATCAATCAGATGGTGGGGGACTGTTCTAGCTTCAGGTTTAATCTTAGCTGTACCAATATCTAAGCCTTCATAAACTTGCATGGAATCAGCTGAGATAATTTCACCATTTAACTCTTTGGCTAAAAAAAGGCCCAGATCAGTCTTACCTGAAGCAGTAGGGCCAACTATAGCTATTATTGGTTTTGTCATTTCCGCACCCCCTAACTGTTTTTTATCTATCTGCCTCGTCCAAATCTTTTTTCCATCTCATTCCAATCAAGGCGTAGCATCGTAGGCCGTCCATGTGGGCAAAGTGCAGGAGTTTTGCATTTTAAAAGGTCTCTTATTAGAGTATGCATCTGTTTTTCAGCCAACTTAACTCCAGCTTTAACTGCTCCTTTACAAGCCAGGATGGCTGCAGCTTTTTCTCGAAACTGAGGGTTTGGCTTTTCTAAAAGCAGCTCTTTTATGGTTGCTTCAGCCTCAGTACCCTGTACATCTACAGGAACATGAGTAATAGCTAAGCTTGCCGGGCCAAAATCGACTAGAGTAAAACCTAATTTCTCCAGCTCCTCTTTTAATCTTTCTAAAGCTGCAAATTCTTCTGGATCAAGTGTTAATGGCAGAGGAAACAGTAGCTCGGTTTGAGGTAGTTTATGAAGAGATAAAAGATATTTTTCATAAAGAATTCTTTCGTGGGCTGAATGTTGGTCATACATTATAAGACAATCTTCCCATTCAGCAATAATATAGGTTAAATTTGCCTGTCCCAATATTTTTGGGTATAAAGTATTGGTATTATATTCGACAGTTGTATCTTTTATTATGGTTAGCGTTTCATCGGGCTCTGGCAGCCAAGACAGCTCTTTTGGTGTCGAAAACGGTGTATCACTCTCTTGTGGCCTTTGGCGATTTACGACCCACTCAGCATCATTAGGGATTGTAAAACTTTTACTTTCAAATGGCTGCTGAAGCTGTTTTCGGCCATAAGGATTAGAAAAGCTACCCGGTTCCAGTAACCTGGTATCGACAGCTTCATTAATAGCCTTATAAACCAATGAAAAAACCTGGCTATCACTTGATAGACGCACAACCATCTTGGCTGGATGTACATTAACATCAACCTCATTTGGAGGTACACTTAAGTCTAAAAAAGCAACCGGGTAACGACCTTTGGGAATAATATCATAAAATGCCTTTTCCAAAGCAGCTAAAACTGTTTTGCACTCAACTAAACGCTGGTTAATAATAAATATTTGCAGATCCCTTCGCCCACGGGCAATATCTGGTTTACCTACATAACCATTAATACTGTATTGTCCTAGTTGGTAGTTTACTTGTAATAATTCATCAGCTAGCTGGGAGCCATAAACCTCTTTTATAGCAAGAAGCCTGGTATCAGTCCCTTGTGTCTCTAAAGTCTTTTTTCCATTATTAAGATAAGTAAAAGCCACATCTTCCCTAGCAATAGCTACAGCTTCCAGATACCTTTGTATGCGTCCGCTTTCTGTATTTTCAGTGCGTAAAAACTTTCGGCGTGCAGGAACATTGTAAAACAGGTCTTCGATTTCCACAATTGTCCCTCTGGCCATGGCTTTGGGAGTAGCTCCTAGAACCTCTCCACCTAAGACTTCAATTTGCGACCCTGTTTTCCCTTCGGTAGCACTAGCTAGCTTAAAGCGTGAAACTGCTGCTATTGAAGGCAAAGCTTCTCCTCTAAAACCTAGAGTAGCAATCTTTATAAGATCATCTGCCGAAGCTATTTTACTGGTAGCGTGACGCTTAAGGGCTAAAGGTAGTTCTTCTTTGTCTATGCCGTTGCCATTATCTCTGACTCGCAAAAAAGAGATACCTCCACCTAAAACCTCAACTGTTATTTCAGTTGCTCCTGCGTCCAAGGAATTTTCCACTAACTCTTTAACTACAGAAGCAGGTCTTTCTACGACTTCACCGGCAGCAATCTTATTGGCAGTATCCTGATCGAGAACTTTAATCACTTTAGCTACCTCCTTTGCACTTCATTGACCATACCGGACAAGATATTTAAAGCTTCCAGAGGCGTAAGATTGTTAATGTCAATTTCTTTAATTTTAGCAATAAGGAGATCTTCTTCGCTTTCAAAAAGGCTCAATTGTGCAGGCTTATAAGCCGGCTTTTGAGTTTGCTTTTCTAGTTCTACTAAGACCTCACGTGCTCTTTGAAGCAGTTCTTCAGGCAGTCCTGCCAGTCTTGCTACATCAATTCCATAACTGCGATCTGCTCCTCCTGAAATAATCTTTCTCAAAAAGAATACCTGTTTACCGGAGTGTTGAACTGCTACTTGGAGGTTAAATACTCCGGATAATTTTTCTTCCAGTTCTGTAAGCTCATGGTAGTGAGTAGCAAAAATCGCTTTGCAGCCGATATATTCGTGAAGATATTCCGTAACAGCCCAAGCTATACTTAGCCCATCAAAGGTAGCTGTTCCTCTCCCCACTTCGTCTAAGATAACGAGACTTTTTTCGGTAGCATTGTGTAAAATATTAGCCACTTCCGTCATCTCCACCATAAAAGTAGATTGACCGGAGGCTAGATCATCTGAGGCACCTACTCTGGTAAAAATACGGTCTACAACACCAATTTGGGCGCTTTTTGCCGGAACAAAAGAACCAATCTGAGCCATTAATACAATAAGAGCTACTTGGCGCATGTAGGTTGATTTGCCCGACATATTAGGCCCGGTTAAGATAGCGATGCGTTCTTTTTTTAAGTTAAGAGTAGTATCATTGGGAACAAACTCACCTTTAGGCAGATACTCCTCCACCACCGGATGGCGACCTTCCCGAATCTCAATACTTCTGCCGTTATTTAAAATAGGCCTGGTATAGTTTTTTTGTCTAGCTACTTCAGCCAGAGTAGAATAGACATCTAGCTCGGCAACTATTCGGGCTGCTTTTTGAATACGTTCGATATTTTTAGTCAGCCTGTCCCTAACCTCGGTAAAAAGCTCATACTCTAAAGAATTGATCTTCTCCTCTGCACCTAAAACCTTAGCTTCATATTCTTTTAACTCTGGAGTAATATAACGTTCACCATTGGCTAGAGTTTGTTTGCGTTGATAATCTTCAGGTACTAAACCCAGATTGGCATTGGTAACTTCTATAAAATAGCCAAAGACTTTATTAAAACCGACTTTTAGAGATTTAATGCCTGTCCGGTCTCTTTCTTTGGCCTGAAGGTTAGCAATCCACTCTTTCCCTCCACTAGCTATGTCGCGTAGATCATCTAGTCCATGATTATATCCTCTACAGATTAGACCTCCTTCAGTTAATACAAAAGGTGGGTTTTCGACAATAGCCTCAGAAATCAAGCTTTCAAGATCTTTTAGTGAATCTAGTTTGGCGAAAATACTAAGTTCTTTTTTGGTTGCTACCAGCTCATTGATGGCTGGTAGTTCTAAAAACGAGTCTCTTAGGGCCACTAAATCTCTTGCATTAGCTGTTTTATAAGCCAGTTTAGCTGCCAGTCTTTCCAGATCAAAGACCTTTTCCAGAGAGCTTCTTAGCTTAGCTCTAATATGATCGTCTGTATAGAGAGAATTGATCCGTTCTTGCCTTTTTTGAATCTCTTTCAAATCGATCAATGGTTGAGAAAGATAGCTTCTTAAAAGTCTACCTCCCATGGCTGTTACAGTCTTATCTAGGATACTTAAAAGTGAACCTTGCTTTTTGTTATCTCTTAAAGTAACAAGAATTTCCAGATTTCTTTGGGTGGAGTTATCTAGAACCATGTAATCATGCAAGGAATAGGCTTTAATAGTTCTGATATGATCCAGAGGTATTTTTTGAGTTTTAATAAGATAATCCAATAAAGCCCCTGCTGCTGCTATTAAAAAAGGCTTGTCTTCGAGTCCAAAACCTGCCAGTGTTGTGGTCTCAAAATGCCTAGTTAAGTTTTTATAGCCAATCTTGCTTTGAAAAGCATTTTCTTCTATTTTCTCATGGCTTATCTTCAAAGTTTTTAAGGTATCGATAACGCTTTGAGCCAAGAAATTTTCGGGGTAGATGACTTCTTTGGGATTTAAGCGAATTAGTTCGTCCCTGGTTTTAATCTCTGCCTGTTCACCTTTGATCTCTGTGGCTCTAAAATCACCGGTTGAAACATCAGCATAAGCAATGCCAAAGGTATCTCCCATACCAAATATAGCTGCGAGGTAGTTGTTACTTTTCTCATCTAGAGCCTGAGGAAGAGTTATGGTGCCTGGAGTAACCACTCGGGTTACATCTCGTTTTACCACACCTTTAGCTAGCTTGGGATCTTCTAATTGATCACAGATGGCAACCTTCATACCATTTTCCACTAAGGTCAATAGGTAGCCTTCGATAGCATGGTAGGGTACTCCACACATAGGAATCCGTCCCTGGCTACCAGCATCTCTTCCTGTCAGGGTGATTTCTAAAATCTTGGCAGCTTTCAAAGCATCATCACCAAACATTTCGTAAAAATCACCTAAACGAAAAAGCAAAATGCAATCTGGATATTGCATTTTTATTTGATAATACTGTCTAAGCATGGGTGTCAATTCGTTCATATCAATTATTTCTAGCTTTTCCAGACTCATCATTTCCACCCCGGTTTAATTAATTTCTTAGTTGTGCCAATATGGCAGAGTTTTCAGAGCATGATAGATTTTTTCTTCAAAAGAACGATTAAAAACGTTTTCCCAATTCTCAGGTAAAGGCAAAAGATCCTTGACTTTTTCACCACTTAACTCAATTAACAAATCATCATCCTCTAGATCGATAAGGAGTTCTGCCGGTATCAGATATATCTTGGGATTGGTTGCTCTTTTTACTGCCAGATAACGTACTGTAAATTGTTCAAGATCGACAATTTGAAAGATAACTTCTCCTAAAAGTGTTTTATCAGTTGTCAAAGCCTTAAATCCCACAATATCGCACTTGTCTGTAAAAAGAAGATTGCCGATTCTTTTATCTTCCACTATAAAACACTCCCTTCAATAATCCCTTCAAGTGACGAGAGTTTTCCGGTTGTTACTTTAACTAAAACAGTCTGGCCAATTAGCTCTTTACCGCCTTGAAAGTTAATGGTTTTATTAGTTCTGGTTTTGCCAGTAAGTTTTGCGGTATCAGTTTTGCTAAGGCCCTCAACCAGTACTTCTACAGTCTGGCCCACACATTTTTGGTTTAAATCGCTTGAGATCTGGTTTTGCAGTTCCAGTAAACGGTAAATACGCTCTTTTTTAATATCCTCAGCAATCTGTTCCTTAATTTGTGCAGCCGGAGTACCTTTTCTGGGTGAGTAAATAAAGGTAAAGGCTGAATCATAACCAACCTGTTTAACCAGATCTAAAGTTTCTTTAAAATCAGCTTCCGTTTCCCCCGGAAAACCGACAATCAAATCCGTAGTAAGGGCTATATCCGGAACTGCTTGTCTTAATTTTTCGACCAAATTAAGATAATGTTCGGCAGTGTAACGCCTATTCATCAATTTAAGAACACGATTACTTCCCGACTGTAGCGGCAGATGCAAGTGTTCGCAGAGTTTTGGCAGTTCTACAAAAGCTTGAATTAAATCCTCAGACAGATCTTTGGGATGGGATGTAGTAAATCTTATTCTTTCGATACCATCTATGTTTTGCACGGCTTTTAAGAGGGAAGCAAAATCCGTGCCTAGATCTTTTCCATACGAATTTACATTTTGCCCCAGCAAGGTTATTTCTTTATATCCATTCCTGGCAAGGTCTGTTATTTCCTCTAGGATATGCTGTTTTTGGCGAGATTTTTCTCTGCCTCTAGTATACGGAACAATACAATAAGTGCAAAAATTATTACACCCGAAGGATATATTAACAAAAGCCTTAACCCCTTTTTCTCTTTTAGCCGGCAAGCCTTCTATTAAATCCTTTTTGTCTTCCCAGACCTCAAGCACTCTTTCACCTAGCATAACTCTTTCGATTAGCTGAGGTAATTCATGCAGGTTATGTGTACCAAAAACCAAAGACACCTGAGGTAGATGGTTTTTAATATACTCAAACTCCGCACCCTGCTGCACCATACAACCGCAAATACCAATAATCTTATCTGTACCTGGTTTATATTGTTGAATTCGGCCATATACTTTTCTTTCGGGGTTTTCTCTAACCGAGCAAGTGTTAAAAAGTATAAGATCCGCTTTAGCGGGATCTTCTGTTTCACAAAAGCCTATATTTTCTAATATACCTTTGATTGTCTCTGAATCTCTTACATTCATTTGGCAACCGAAGGTGAGAATAGCATATAATTTTATATCCTCATGCATTAGACTAATCCACCTCTTTAATAGTAGCTTGAAAACAGTATTATCTTTAGGATACCTTATTTAAGCTAGTTAAACAACCAGGACAAAAAATCTTAAACGCCTATTAAAAACTAATTTATAAATCGTCTTAGTTCATCTTTAGCAAAGGAAATCTTTTCAGATAACAGAATATTAAAAATAAAGTTTGTAAAGGATAGCATTCAATAATCCTTTGTTACTGAGGAGACAAATAAAGTGGACAGCTACCAGCAATTTATCGCCAAATTAAAAATAGCGCTTCCTAGTTTTAATGATAGCGCTAGCATTATGGCTGTCTATTTAAGCGGAAGTGTTGCCCGTGGGGACTATATTGTCGGCACAAGCGATATTGATATTTATGTCGTTTGTAAAGATGAAAATAAAAGCTTAAATATTTCGTTTGAAAAGTATGCCAAACAGATTGCCAGTGAGTTTTTAGCTGAGATAATGGTGTGCTATCCGGATGTTGTTTCTTTAGCTTTTACCACCTATAAGGATGTAAAAAATGGCACCTCTTTTTTGGGTAAAGGGCCGGATTATCACGGGTTTATAAATTCTGCCCAACTTATTTACGGTAAAGACCTAAAAGAGGAAATTCGCAAAACCAATGTTACCGAGAACGAAAAAATAGCAGCTGAGGTCTTAAAACAAGCTAAGGAAATTATTAGCCAGGATATTTCTAACGAATTATTAACAAAGTTTTTTATTAGAGGGGTTTTTAGCCTAGTGTTTACCGCTGTTCACAGTTTTTTGGTACTTAAGGGAGTTTATTTAAGAGGGAAAAAGCAACTAGTTGAGGAGTTGTTTAATTTCGATACGGTTAATGGCGAAAAAATGCAACGCATTTATATTTTCTGGCTTGCTTTTGCAGAAGATACCTTAACCGAAAACGATAAACTGGTGCTGTTAAATCTCGTTAAAGAAGTTGTCTCAAGTTTCTAATTCATTAAAAAACAGCTTTTGGGAGGAGAGCAATAATGACCAAAAAAGTTCCTCTAATCCACTCTACCAGAAAAGAATTTCTTAGTAGCATCTTAAAAGACGGATTAATAGCCCGTTCAGATTTTGACACCCTTAATCTTAAGATGCGTAAAAATGTTGTTTATTGCTGGCTGAAAAAAGACGACAATAAAATGTGATCATCTAATCCTAAATACATTGATCTATTGGTATGGGTTGAACCAAGCAGGTGTCTTGTAGCTGACATGGATCTCATTGGCCTAGCTTTAATGTATAAACAAGGAAGTTCTAAAACCCTTCAAAACAATGAAGCCACAGAACTTTTAGCTCAAGTCTACCAGATAACTTCCCTTCCTTTAACTTCATATGATGGAAGATTTTTTACACCGGAGGTACTTGTAAAAGGGAACATTGAACCTTCTCTAATATCAATCTTAAAAGAAAACGCTTAGTCTTCTCAGCAGTGATCTTATCAACTAAAACCTAAAAAAACTCGCTCTTAAAAAGGGGCTACCTCTACTTTTTTATTAGCGGTAGCTTTAAAAAAGCCTTTAAGCTTGAACAAGCCATGTTCAGATGTTAAAAAACCGGCAAAAATAAACAAGGTGTTTGAAAGCCTTACCCTTTTCTTTACATAACCCAGCGAGAAAAGTTTCTTAAGTTAGATCGCATATAATTTCATCCTACATAATAACAGGTGGTTTAGCCTTATTACACTGCGAGTTGAAAGGAGAAGATTCGATGGTAAAAACTGTAGCTATCTTATTCTTGATTACTCTTTTACCTATTTTCGGAAGGACTGCTCCTCTGAAAGAAGGTACCGCAGTAAGAATTAGCTGGCTTAAAAATATTGTCGAATTCAGTTCAGATGATATCTTGTATAAACTCGTAGGTGGGGCAGTTTTTGTCTCGAATGCTCCCGAAACAATTAACGAGGAAGGCACTGTTCTTTCCGACGGAAGTGTCGTAACTTCGCAATATAACAATACTCTTTATAGAGATTATATGGAAGGAACCTTTCGGTTTTGGGCCTCACATTACAACCAGACAAACCAGCAACTTAAATTTTGGTTTGTGGCCAAAAATGTTACCTCAGAAAAAATCGAGATTTTTCGAACTCTAGCAGCTTATGCACAGGGAGCAATAACTAGTGCTGCCTCTTTAGCCACAGTAGAGTTTATGCAATCAAGCTGCAAAAATGAGTTTTTAGGTTCTCTTATGCCGGGCGAAACCCTTTATTTTCAGTATTCGGATTTAGTTCCCGAAGGCTTAGCCATGGTTTATATCGGAGAGTTTATGGCTAAAAATTTGGCCGGAGAAGATGCAAAAATCGAAGTTTCTAATGTCGTTACCACCGATGATATACTAGATCCCACCGAGTTTATAAAAGCTAACCAAATTGCCAGAACCAATGCCACCAAAACCCAGTCCGACGATTATAGAGGTACCTTAAAACACTGGGGAAGAGAAGGAATTATCTCGCTTAGGTTGAGCAATTTTTTCACCTCATGGGGAGTCAGTATTGGTGATAGAGGCTATATTGGAGAACAAGAAAACCTAATTTCCAGATGGAATATATACGGAGAACCAATTGAACCTAGCCAGGTTCGTTTTACCATAGCAACTATCGCTAAAATTAGGCAAGCCTATTGGTTTATTGACTACGAGATTGATATTACTATTGTTAACAAAAGTAGTTTCGAAGATTTCCAGTGTTTTTATGGAAGTGCGGGCTATAACCCAGGTTTTGTCAATTACCAGATTAACTCCAATCCGGTAATAAATAAACATTTTGCGAAAGAAGAAGCTGTTTTAATCAGTTTGGAAAAAAATTTTCGGTTGCGTACTATGGTTATGCCCTCAGCTTCCTTACCCTTAGTTTTGTATTTTGTAACCGGGCAAAAGAATTAAAGCTAAAGGCTAAATCTACTAAAAAGGAGGCCGAAAAAATGACAAGAAGTGCTAAAGTCTTATTTTCGATTTGGCTACTCTTTTTACTTTCTGTCACTGTTTTTAGTGCTAAAAAGATTGATGTCTGGCTTGTCCAAAGTAATGAAGAGATGAAAATTATAAGAGATTTAACAAGCGATTTCACTAAAAAAACAGGCATTGAAGTCATCTACACCTATGTGAATTCTGCAGATAGTGAGACAGTTTTTCTAATGGCTGCAGCTAGCAATACCCCTTATGATGTTGGCTCGGTAGGACTTTTATTTGCTCCTGAGCTCGGGCTAAGAGGAGGGGTACGGGATTTAGGTAGCTTTGCAGATTTTAATAAAGTTGCAGCTAGATTCCACCCCAAATACTTCAATTCTTTACAATACTTAAACTTAACCTTTGGTATACCTTATAGAAGCTATATCTATTTAGGTTATCAGCGTACAGATATTCTAAATGAAATGGGGATTGATCCTTTAAGAACATGGGAGGAATTAAAAAAGGTACTCCCTCGTCTACAAGCCAAAAAAAAGAATGCAGCATTGACCTTTGGATTGGGAGAGGCTGTATATGCTGATGTAAATATGTTTATGTGGCAACACGGTGGAGAAGATTATAACTCGGATCTCACCCAATCAGGATATGATTCTTTTGAGGCAATTGCAGGTTTTAAAGAGTTTGTGGAGTTATATACAAAACATGGCCTAGCCAAAGAAGTAGTAGCTTTCCAAGCTTTTTTCCATGGTGATATCCCCATCTTGTTGCAATCAGGTCATTTTTGCTCAACCTTAGAATTGAGTGCCCCTCAGATAGCAGGACATTGGCAAATGACTCCGGCGCTTGGAACTATGAAAAGCGGGAAATTAAAATTCGACACCTTTATCGGTGGCTTGGCACTAACAATTTCCAAAGATAGTAAAGACCCCGCCTCGGCATGGGAGTATATTAAATGGATTACCAGCAACCAAACCCAGGCTGAAATTAGTAAGCGTTTTCTAGAGCAAATTAAAGGTACAGTTTTCATACCTGCCAATTTAGATGCTATTTCTCAAATGTCTCTTAAAGAAGAAAATACTAAAACCTTAAAATTACAAGCTGAAGGCTCCAGATCCTCTACCTATGGCCTGGTTGCGCCAAGACTTAGACGAAGATATCTTCAGTTTGCAGCTCAAGAAGCTGTTTTAATGGGCAAAGACCCCGAAGAAGCTATGCGAAAAGCAGCTTTAGAACACAACGAAGAGATTAATAAAAAAAACAAAGAATACAAGCGGTTTATAGAAAAACTGTTAGCAGAGGCAAAAAAGAAACACAACTAATTAACTACTGAGGAATACCTATTTTAACTAACCTCTGTCTTATTACCCTTTGCAATCTTTTTACTCCAACCCCCTTCAGGACTTATTAGAGCCCTCTTAATTAAAAAATACCTGCTTAAAAGCAGCCCTTCTAAACAAGAGCTGCTTTCTCTTTTAATATGCTTTGTTTTATTATCAATTCATTGTTGCAATTACCAAAAGAATTAAAATCAAAAACAAGAAGGCGGCACCTTGGCCATCGGAAGCAACATCAGCCATGAAGTAAGCCTCCTTTCACATAAGAATTACTATATAGATATTAAAGGTTTATTAGATGGGGCATTCTTTATACCCATTTTTTTGGAAACAGCAAACGATTGTAACAAGTTAAAAACACTAAGTTCATAGTCTTGGTTAGCCTAAAACAGGAAAGCTGATGTTAGATACCTAATTCCCTGCTGAAATGATCTGCAACCTAAACCTTTATACCCAAAAGAAAAAGTGTTAGAATAGAATCAAGGTATCCGAGAGTTGTTATTATTTGATTAATGAAGGGGTTGTAGATATCATGCAGAAAGTTAATGTTTTCAAACTAAGGTTTTATTTTATAGCTATGGTGATTCTGGTACTGTCTTCTTTTACCTTTGCCGAAAGAATTGGTGTAGCCATTCTATATAACCCCAAAACTGCCGCTTTAATTGGAGAAGATAACTACCAAGCAATGATCACCAAAGCAGAAAAGACTTTTGCCGAAAACTATATTACCGCTGTTATAGTAGATACCGACGATGTAGCGGAAAATATTCTAGACTATTTTGAAATAGCTGTTTTACTTTCGGATTCAGGATTAACCACCCAAACAGCAGACAAATTAGCTGATTTTGTCCTAAGGGGTGGGAAAATAGCAGCTACATATAATACCAATTACCTTGACAATCTGGGAATTATGTCAACTAACAACACCGCTAGCCAATTGACATTAAGACGTGACGATTTAACACTAACTTCAACAAAAGCACTCCTTGTTAATGGGAAACCCGACTTAGAAATCCTCTATTGGACCAATAGCGATTATGCTGCTACTGTTAAGACAACTAATACTTTTTATTTGGCTGAAGAACTCTTTGCTTCAAAAGAGCCAACTGACTGGGAAGCATTTTTCATTGATGAAATCTATTATATGCTGGAAACTCCTTCACTGATGTTTTCTTTATCTCTTCCTGAAATAAAGGCACTATATAAAACCGTTAATGAACGTTTTCTGACCTGTCAGAAGCTTTTTAAAAAATTAACCAAAGAAAATCTTTCGACTGAAGAGCAAGCGGCCTTATTTACTGAGGCCACCGAAAACAGAGAGGCCTTAAAATACTTTCTGGCCAAAGAATCTGCCGGGCATGCAACTTACTACCTTAGTAAATTAAAAAGTAGAACCGATTCTCTTTTCCCTCTTATTCATCCTCTTAAAACACCTGCCGATGAGCTTTTAAAAAGAGGCGAATACTGGTACAAAAAAGTCAATACCTTCAGCTTAGAACGGGTACCTGAAAACGCTTTTCTTTTTATAGGCGATTCAATTACTGATGGTTATTATCTACAGGGTTATCTAGCAGGAATTCCGACTATAAATCGTGGTATAAGTGCAGATATAGCCAGTGGTGTATATGCCAGACGCATTCTTTTTAACCTAGAGAGTAAACCTAAAGCTGCTTTGTTAATGATTGGCACTAACAATGTTAATTGTAGTCTTGAACTTGATACTTATTTTGATGATGTACAAAAGATCCTGGAATATTTACAAATCAATGCCCCACAAGCTATGATCTATCTGCAGTCGATATTACCTTTGGGAAAGACTTTAGCTGCTGCTCCACAAGTTCGCGTATATAACCAAAGGTTAGAGGCCTTAGCCAAAAGCCTTGGGGTAGAATATCTTGATATCTATTCACTTTTAGAAGAAGATGATTATTTCCCTGCTTCTCTTTCTGAAGATGGTGTCCATCCTAATGGAAGAGCCTATCAGATCTGGTCTGATTTCTTGCTAAAAAGATTTAAAGCTGATGGTTTAATTTAACCGTCTGGCGTGGTAATAAAAAAATCCAAAAAAAGCGAGTCTGGCTTGACAACTCAAACCAGACTCGCTTTTAAAATGCTAAAACTATACCACCCTTACCTGCGTAAGTACCAATAGTTCCACTCATAGTTGTTTGGAAAAATTCAGCATCCTTCACAACTTGTTGCAGCATTTCTTTTAAGATCAGGGTACCTTTTTCATTAGCCACATGGGCAAGACCTACTAAAGGAACTGCTTTACCCTTTGCTTTTTCCTCAACTAACTGAACTAAACGTTCATAAGCTTTTTTGGTACCTCTAACCTTTTCAAGAATATTTACTTTGCCTTCATTAACTTCAACAATAACTTTTAAATTTAATAAATTGGCGATAACGCCTTTAATTGGGCTTAGTCGTCCACCCTTAACTGCGTTTTCTACTGTCTCAAGGAGAGCATACACCGTAAGGTTTTCAGCGTAATCTTTTATATCAGCAGTTATTTGTTGTAACGATTTTCCAACCTCAGCCCACTTGGCTGAAAGATAAGTTAAAATGCCTATTCCCGCTGAACCGGATTTAGTATCAATTACCTCTACCTCGGTATCACTCATACTTTTGGCTAGTAAAGCGCTGTTATAAGTTCCACTTAACCCACTCGATAAACAGAGACAAATAATTTGGTAGCCTTTTTTACCATATTTTTCGAAAACTTCAAGAAACCTTCCGGGTGCAGGTTGGGCTGTCTTTGGTAATTCTTTTTCTATACTCATCCGATTGTAGAATTCTTCTGAGCTCATTTCAACGCGATCTAGATAGTGATCATTACCGAAGGTAACTGTTAATGGCACTACTTCAACATCTAATTTTTCTAATATTTCTTCCGGTAGATCAACACTACTATCAACTACTACTTTTATAGACATCATACTCACCTCTATCATCTAAATAAACTAAGCTAAAATGCGAATATTTTCTTGACTGTTTTTTAGGTTTCTATTTATATAATATCATTAACTTATGTGAACCTAAAGCAAAATAAATATTTAGCCTTCCAGATATCTCTCTAAAATGTAGTTTGACATCTTTTCTCTTAGTTGGTAGAATATCCTTAAACGGAAAAATTATTTTTACCGTTTAAGGATATTAGGAGGAATGAGTTTATGCCAACTGATTTCTTTCAAATAAAGGATCCCGAAACAGTTAGAGCCATTGCCGATCCACTGAGGTTAGAAATAATTAATTTAACACAGAAGCAAAAACTATCAGCCCGACAACTGGCTAAAGTACTCAATGAGCCTTCTAAAAATCTCTACTATCACTTAAACGAACTTGAAAAGCATGGGATTATTGAAGTTGCTGAAACCAAACAAAAGGGAAATCTGCTTGAGAAGTATTATCAAGCTAAATATTCCCACCTTACCTTTGCCCCCGAGCTACTGATGTTTAATGACCCCAACAGTCAGTTACTGTTTAGTACCTTAGCTAGTGGGCTACAACGTACTCTAGTTACTTTTCAGAAGGCAACTGAAAAGCCGGGGTTTTGGCAGAGACATTTTAATAGTTCAATTCTTTCAGAACAAATGACCGAAGAGCGTTATAACGAATTTTTGACAAAACTAAATGATCTTATTAGTGAGTATTTTAAAGATGAATCCGAAGGTCCGCTAGATGTAACCCTTTCCTGTCTATGTTTTTCTTCTCCCACACAACTCATCTCAGATGAAGACAAAGATCAGGATGATACCTTAAAACAAGAGGGAAATGATTAAATGGCAAAAAAAAGTAATTTAAGCTTATTCGTTTGGGGTAATTTTGTCTCTCTTTTGGGAAGTTCTATGCAACGTACTGCTTTACCACTTTATATTTTAGACCTTACAGGTAAGGGTAGTATTATGTCTTTACTTACCCTTTCGCATATGGTTCCAATGCTACTTACTACTCCCCTTGCCGGTGTCATAGGTGATCGAGCAAACAGGAAACATATCATGGTTAGCATGGATATCATCCGTGGTTTGTTGATCTTGCCACTAGCAATATTAGGCTTACAAAAAAACCTAACCTTATCCTTAATTTTTCTTCTTATGTCCTTGTGTGCTGTGTTTGATTCCTTATTCTCTGCTGCTACCTCGGCCATGCTACCTGAGCTCGTCACTGAGAATAAATTGCGGCAAGCCAATTCTTACCATTCGCTATTTACCAGTATGGCTGATTTGCTTGGTCCTGTTTTAGGTGCTCTAAGTTATAGTATCTGGGGTATTGGAGCCATCTTTGTATTTAATACTTTGTGTTATCTGATTTCTGGCTTCTTTGAAATTTTTATCAAATACTCACCTCAATCTCAGAGAGAGAAAACCTCTGTAAAAGAATTCCTTGCAAGTGCTAGAGCTGGTTTAGATTTTATCGTCCAAAACCCACAATTAAAAACATTTGCTAGCTTTTGCCTGCTTCTTAACTTCCTTTTGGCCCCTATTTTCTCAGTAGTCCTGCCTTTTTCAGCTAAAACTGAGCTACACCTCTCTGCTTTAACCTATGGCCTTATGGGTTCTTGTTTAACGGCAGGTTTTATTGCAGGGGCTCTAGCCACAGGAACAATACTCGTTAAAAATCCTTCCGGAACATTAATAAAAAGAGGTATCCTGGCTACCTGTACCTTGACTCTTCTTTTTAGTATTCTTATCTCACCCCCATTGCGTTTACTTTTTGAGCCGGGAAAACATATTGGGACCATTATTCTGCTTGGTTTGCTAACTCTTTTAGGCATAGCTATATCTATAACCAATATTCCTATTAGAACAGATATGCAAAAGTTGGCCCCTAATCATATTCGCTCTAGAATTTTTTCCAGTATCGAGCTTTTAACTCAAGTAGCTATACCCTTAAGCATTGCTGGTGGAGGATTGGCTTTGGATTATATACCATCTCACTTAATAAGCGCTTGCTTTGCGAGTTTCCTTTTTATTGCTGGCATTAGCTTTGTAAAAACAATTGGTACTCAAGGCTTAATTACCCCTTCTAAAAAAGCTACCTGAGGTTAAAGTCGTGTTTAAATATGCTGACTTACCATATCGTTTTCAAAAAAGATACCCCACAGGCATCAAAAATGGGGTATCTTTATCTTTTGATAGCTAAAACTGCAATAGGCTTTTTAGATATACCTAATGATTTTAGCCTAACAAATCCCTTGGTACTTTTATTGATATAAAATTCTATAACTAAACCTAGTACAACTTCTAAATTTGTTTTATCCCTCTGGTTAACTCCTTAACCGTAAAATGCATATCTTAAAGAAAGAATAAGTTAACCACGGTTAACTTTTAGGAGGGAAACAATTTGGAAACATACTATGCATTGAATCAATTCCCTTTAAATTCCTGGGGTCAAATTGTCTATATTAAAGAATCTGCTAAGATGCGCCGTCGTCTTTGGGATTTAGGTTTTACCAACGGTGCAGCTATTAAAGCGCTTTATGTCAGTCCTTCCGGAAACCCAAAAGCTTACCTTATCCGTGGCAGTGTTATAGCCTTAAGAAACGAAGATGCTGGGGCGATAATAATATCCCCCAAAGAGAAAGGAAGTACTTCATGGGATTAACAGCTAAATCCACAGGTAAATCACTGTTAACTCTGGAGCCGGATTTAAAGGCCCTCCAAGAAACAGCCCTTGTTGTAGCCCTTGCTGGCAACCCCAACACCGGTAAAAGTACTGTCTTTAACAGTTTAACAGGACTAAAACAACACACTGGTAACTGGCCCGGAAAAACTGTAGGCCTTTCGGTGGGAAAGTATATTTTTCAAGACCATGAGTTTTCGCTTATCGATCTTCCGGGTACTTATTCATTGTTTTCTGACTCGGTGGAAGAAGAGATCGCACGCGATTTTATTTGCTTTAATAAACCCGATGTTACTGTCATAGTAGTAGATGGTAGCTGCTTGGAAAGAAATCTACATCTGGTTTTACAAATTTTAGAAATAACAACTCAAGTTGTTATTTGTGTAAATTTACTAGACGAAGCCAAATCTAAAGGCATCGACATTAATCTATCTAAACTTGCTAAGATTTTGGGTATAAAAGTTGTGGGAACTGTCGCTCGCAATGGTATGGGATTGGAAGCACTAAAAAAAGCAATCCTTCTAACTGCTACAAAAAAGAGAGAACCTCCGGTTATTAGCACCTTTTCACTTTTATATGATAGCAATTTAGAGCAAATGATCTCTGAAGGCATCAAACTTTTTGCTGCTAATGATCTTAATGACCACTATAAACGCTGGTTAGCTCTGCGTTTTCTAGATAGTGATTATACTTTAGCCAACAAACTCAAACAACTTCAACTTGCAAACGGCAATACTAATGAAATCTTGATTTATGAACAGTTTTGCTCTAAGGGTTTTAGTGGGGATATCCGTGAAAATATTGTGCATACCCTTTATAAAACAGCTGAAACAATTGCCAAATCAGTAACAACTCATAAAGCAAAACCTAATTTGCGAATCAATCTTGATAAGATCATCACCTCAAAGGCCTTAGGTATCCCCATTATGCTGCTCTTCCTCGGACTTGTTTTTTGGCTTACTATAATCGGCGCCAATTACCCTTCACAGTTTTTATCTAATTGCTTTAGTGCTTTAGAGGATTATTTGCTTTTTATTTTTAAGGCTTTAAATTCTCCTGCCTGGCTGACCGGGCTCCTGATTTTAGGTGTATATCGCACCTTAGCCTGGGTTGTTTCAGTAATGCTTCCCCCAATGGCTATTTTTTTCCCTCTTTTTACTCTGCTCGAAGACTGGGGTTTTTTACCCAGAATTGCCTTTAATCTTGATAACTTTTTCCGTAAGGCAGGCGCTCATGGTAAGCAGTCTCTTTCAATGTGTATGGGCTTTGGCTGTAATGCTGCCGGAGCTGTCGCCTGTCGAATTATCGACTCTCCTCGAGAACGCCTTATTGCCATTTTAACCAATAACTTTGTCCCTTGTAACGGTCGTTTTCCAACTTTATTAACCTTGATTACTCTTTTTGTTTCCGGATCAGGGGTAAGAGGTTCTTTGAGTGGCTCCCTGGTAATGGTTGCTCTGGTAGTTAGCGCCATCATAATCACTCTTGCTACCTCAAAGCTACTATCAATGACTCTATTAAGAGGCCTCCCCTCTTCTTTTGCTTTGGAACTGCCACCTTTCCGCAAACCACAAATAGGAAGAATCCTTATGCGTTCACTTCTTGATAGGACACTCTTTCTGCTTTCAAGAGCTGTAGTAGTAGCTGCACCAGCTGGCCTAATAATCTGGCTATTAGCAAATTTCGGACTTGCGGACAAAACATTTCTAGAGATCCTAACGAATTTTTTAGCTCCTCTTGGAAGAATAATTGGTTTAGATGGTGTCATTCTTGCCGGATTTATTCTTGGTTTACCAGCTAATGAAATTGTTTTACCGATAATATTTATGGCATATACTTCCTCTGGTAGTTTAATTGAATTAGAAAGCTTAACTGCGACCAAAACGCTTTTAATAAATAACAACTGGACTTTATTAACAGCACTTTGCACTATAATATTTTCCCTTAACCATTTCCCCTGTGCTACCACACTACTAACTATAAAAAAAGAAACTCAAAGCTGGTATTGGAGTGTTCTGGCCTTTGTTATCCCTACTGTGATAGGTCTGATTACCTGTAGCTTGGTAGCTTTTTGCTATCGACTTTTTTTCGCATAAGATAAGAAGGTCATAAAGACCTTCTTAATGTTTTGTAAACTGCAGACTAACGGAGTAACATTTAGTCTTTTTTCAGATAACAACGCCTTTACCTTAAACTAAAGAAGCTCTTGTTTATAACACTCCCATTCTTTATGATACCTTTGTAAAAAAGCAGTTATTAATTCTAATCTTCTTACTGTACTTTGACTAAGATAATGTTCAATCATTTCTGTTTCAATAAAACCGGTATCATCAGAACCTAAGATCTGGAAAAACTTTTCAATAGTTTCATGTCTAGTATAAAGAAAAGCTCCGGTTGCTTCTCCTAAAGGTGTAAGTTTTATTTGTCCATAAGGCTCATAACTAATAAAACCAAGACAAGAAAGTCGCTGAACATTTTTGGTAACAGATGCTCCGGAAATATTTAACTCTGTTGCTAGCTCTGTAGTCCGCAAAGTTTCTTGGGATCTAGTTTTTCGATAAATCATTTCTAAGTAATCCTCAAGGCTAGCTGATAATCTTTCTTCTAAATGGCGAAGCTGCTCAAAACATCTAAATGTCCTGAATTTTTTGCTCATTTTAGCCATCCTTATCTTTACTGTTAAGTAATTAGGCTTATGTGCCTATTTACAAAAATTATTGTAACTAAATCCACCTTGCTTAGACATATGTAATTAGTATGCTTATGAACTCCCAATTATGTTATGGCTAGTAGCAAGTGTTTATAGTTTAATTATTTTAACTATAAAAGGAGGAGCTTTTATGAAGAACAGCTTAATCATGGTCATAGTACTTGTTTTAGCACTTAGCTTTGGCTTTTCACTTGTTATCACCCCCAAATCCAACCAACCTCTGTTTACATTAAATGTTAAAACCACAATCTTTGATTGGGCCATCTCCATTAGCAGTGATGATTATGTAGAATCTAAATACTTTACCGTTAATAAACCTGCAAATTATCTATTCTATGCCGAAGGAAATGCTCCCAAAGGTCAAATCACTATCAGCATACTCAACTCATCTGGCAGAGTAGTTCGAGAAATAAAAGGTTCCCATCTAGAAAAAGAACAGCTGATCTATCTTTCTCCCGGAAAATATCGTGTTATTGTAAAGACGAAAAACTCCAAGCATAACAACTTTCGGATTTATATTAATAAGGCTAAGTAAATATTTCAACCTGATATTCCCCCCCAAGTCAAAAATCAAAGCCAAGTCAAGCAACTCTTTCTTTGCTGACTTGGCTTTTTAATCTGTAATATAAACTACCGCCTTGCATAATATAGAAATAAAAAGAAAAAGGAAGTGATTTTTTTGAATTGTATACCAGAAAAATGTGAGGCTCGTCGAAAGGAATGTAGCCAAATTGAACTGCTAAATAAAATAGCAGAATATATCGAAGATGAGACCAATGATTCCATTTTTTATTACGAAATGGCTAAGTTAACCCCTATTCCACAAGCACAAGCTTTATTAGTAAGCTTTGCTCAGGATGAGGCTAATCATGCAACTAATTTTAAAACTCTCTATCGTCTTTTGACAGGCACTAACCCACCGGATATTGAGATAAAGCAGCCCAGAATAAACAGTATCGAAGAAGCTGTCCGGCAAAGAATTATCGCAGAATCAGAAGACTTTAAGAAGTATTCTATAGATTATTCAAATTTCCATAACCCACCAATCTGTGACCTTTTTTATTTAACCTCTATCGTAGAAGGCCAGCATGCGATGCGTCTCACATTGCTATTAGAAAACTGTTAAAAAAAAGCCGTATAAACGGCTTTCTTTTATTCAACTGCTTTTTCTTGAGGTTGCTCTTTATTAACTTTATAAATTAGCTGTTTAAGATCCCCTGGAAGTTCAGTCTCTGCAATAACTTCAATAAGCCCGTCCTCAGTCTGATTTAACATAGCTTGCAGTCGTTCGTTTTCCCTTTCCAATCTATGTATTTTACTGCGAATATTAGCCACGACCTCAATTAAATCGGAACCAGACCCAAATGAAACTATTTCAGTCTTCTTGGGTATTTCAAAGTCAATAGGTCCTTTTAGAATATAGGTATTGGCAATTCTGCGACTTGTAGCAGGACGTCTTTCAATAAACCCTTGTTCAGACAGTACCTCGACCGCTTTAAAAACCGCACCTTTTGATAAGCCGGACATAGTGGACAGATCGTCGTATTTGAGTTGAAGTTCTGTACTCCCAGCTTCAATGCATTTCTTTACAAAAGCTCTTTTAAACTGCTCAAGAGTTTGTTGAGAAACATTACTTACCCAAGCCTTGCTTTTCTTTTGTTCCATACACTAACCCCCGAGTAATCGTTTCTTATAAATCCAATGTTAGCTTCAGTATATCATAATTTTAATCTAAAAAGTAATAAGGTTTAGTTCTTTTTTTAGTTTCTTTTATATTTTTCTTCTAATATAGCACATCTTTTTAAATAAACTCCCAGAACTGTTAGAACACAATCCCCCCTACCTAATAATAGTCGCAATCTTAGCTAAGATCTTATCTTTACCGGTAATTTTACTTTCACAGCGATCGCCCTGACATAGATATAAATTCAAACCTTCTGTGTTTTTTCCTGGTGTTAGTTTTAAATAATTGTTATTTTCACTCGCTATCCAAAATATGTTGCCTCGTAAATATTCTTGTTTGACTTTTAAAGAAATCTCTTTACTATCCTCTTGGCTTTCACGGCTATAGGTGAGAACCATCTTGTAAAAAGAGTCCAAATACCAACTGCCAACCATGGTTAAAAATGGTGCTGCGGTAGAATAAGTTGATAAAATTCCTGCTGCTCCATTAAGAGTTGCTTCTAATATTAAGCGGTATTTTTCTTCACCTGTTAACTGCAACAGTCTATACAAATTATAACTCATTACTGAGTTTCCTCCCGGCAGAGCTCCTTCGAAATAACTTTTAGGTCTTCTAGGGAGAATTGTCTCTTTAGAAATTGAAAAAAACCCTCCCTGGTCTTGATCAAAAAATATTTGTTCTGCTTGCCTAGTTAGGTCTTCAGCTAACTCAATAGCCTTAGTATTACTAAAAGCTAAGCCATATTCCAGAAAACCAAAGGCTAAAAAAGCATAGTCAGCTAAATGTCCTTGTGAAATAACTCTGTCATAGATTGCACCAGGTAATGGCTTAAGCTTAGCATATTGCCCCAGATAGTTAAAAAGTCTGGTGGCTTTATTGGCAAACGCTTTTCCCCATAGGCTAGCTTTAGATAAAGCGGCTAATAAAAGCCCGTTGGCAAAGACTAGTATTTTGGTGTCAACAAAAGGTTTGGTTTTTGCTTTTTCTCGCCAATTTTTAAGCTTATTAAAAATAGGTGTGAGTTTTAGATTTAGCTCCTGGTCTACAACTAGTAACCTAAAAGATTCTTGATCCTTTGGATATAGATGGATTTTCCCTTTAAAGTTACCTTTTTTTCTATCTGGTAATATTGGCTAAGAAACTCGAATTCAGATTCATTCAAAATGCTTTTGATCTCTATCTTTGAAAAAAGATAATAGCATCCTTCTCCTTCAAAAGTGTCTGCATCTTCTGCGGTGTAAAAGCCCCCTGACTTATCTTGCAGTCTATCTTCTAGATAGGTTAATATCTCCAAGGCTTTTTTTTCATAATATAATTCTTTAGTTACTCGGTAAAACTCGGCCAGAGTATATATTAGAAAAGCGTTATCGTAGAGCATCTTTTCAAAGTGAGGTATTTTATATGAACTGTCTGTAGAATAACGGAAAATCCCACCTCCTACTTGATCATAACAACCTTTGGCCAGTAAACTTTTTAAGGTATTATTTGCCATTTCGATGGCAACTTTATCCTTAAGAACATAACCTTGGTCTAAGACAAATAGTAGTGTATGAAGCTGAGGGAATTTGGGCGCAGGTAAAAATCCGGAGTTTTTAGTATCATACCTTGTTTTTAGATCTGAGAGTTGATTTTCTAGTAAGCTACGATTAAACAGTGCTTGGGAATAATAATCGGGTAAGTCTTTTAATAAATTTTCACTACCCACAACAAGGCTTTGCCGATCATTTTCCCAAAGCCATTTAATTCTTTTTAACAAAGAAATGAAACCAATATTTCTAAGTCCATCCTCTTTAGGAAAATAGCTCCCGGCAAAAAAAGGTTTTAACTCTGGTGTTAAAAATATATTCAGCGGCCAACCACCAGAACCTGTCATTTTTACACAAGCATCCATGTAAAACTCATCCACATCAGGATGTTGTTCCCGATCGACTTTGATCGCTACAAAATTATCGTTTAGCACCTTGGCTACTAGCTGATCTGCAAAAGTTTCTTTGTTCATAACATGACACCAATGGCAAGTCGAATAGCCGATAGAAAGAAAGATAGGATAATTATCCTTTTTGGCTTTTTTTAGGGCTTCTTGACCCCAGGGATACCAGTCAATGGGGTTTTTGGCATGCAATCTTAAATAAGGCGAAGGTTCATTTTCAAGTCTATTCATCGTAACCCTCCTCGATTTTCTCCTCAAATTAATTTGCCCTACTTTATATAACCTAATCATCTTCTGCTGGAGATACTTTTGCTTGTGATAATCATTTCAGATCAAACTTTCCCTTGCCAGATTCAAATATTTCTGTAATAATTAGGTTGTTAAAACTTCTTTAGCTTTACATAAATTGAAAGGAGGTGTGAGCAGATGCTGAGGAAGAACAGGTTTGCTCTTAACTTTGGTTTTATACTTTTTTCTACCATAACCCCAGCGTTGGCTCACACTAACTTGTAAGAGCGATTTTTTGCCATGCTTATTTTACAGCCAACGCTTCACGAAAGGAGACGTTGGCTGTTTATGTATACAAATGCTGAAGAAATTCTGCCAGAAGAACTCCTCCGGCAAGTACAAGAATATATTCAAGGTCAAGAAATTTATATACCCAAATTGCAATTTCAAGTTGAACTACCGTCCAAGATAGTTTTGTAGTAAAGATATGGTTGGCTAGCCAACCTTTGTGGCTTCAGCTAAACCTATAAAGTTATCATCAGCGTATATTTTGTCCAACTCTGCCTCAAAC